>NZ_CP109485.1:6135000-6435000 GCF_035918235.1 Streptomyces sp. NBC_01445
CAGACTTGTAGTAGGTGAGTGATGGGGTGACGCAGGAAGGTAGTCCAGCCCGGGCGGTGGTTGTCCCGGGGTAAGGGTGTAGGCCGTGTGATAGGTAAATCCGTCACACATTAAGGCTGAGACCTGATGCCGAGCCGATTGTGGTGAAGTGGATGATCCTATGCTGTCGAGAAAAGCCTCTAGCGAGTTTCATGGCGGCCCGTACCCTAAACCGACTCAGGTGGTCAGGTAGAGAATACCGAGGCGTTCGGGTGAACTATGGTTAAGGAACTCGGCAAAATGCCCCCGTAACTTCGGGAGAAGGGGGCCATCACTGGTGAGGAGACTTGCTCTCCGAGCTGGGGGTGGCCGCAGAGACCAGCGAGAAGCGACTGTTTACTAAAAACACAGGTCCGTGCGAAGCCGTAAGGCGATGTATACGGACTGACGCCTGCCCGGTGCTGGAACGTTAAGGGGACCGGTTAGTGCACTTTCGGGTGTGCGAAGCTGAGAACTTAAGCGCCAGTAAACGGCGGTGGTAACTATAACCATCCTAAGGTAGCGAAATTCCTTGTCGGGTAAGTTCCGACCTGCACGAATGGCGTAACGACTTCTCGACTGTCTCAACCATAGGCCCGGTGAAATTGCACTACGAGTAAAGATGCTCGTTTCGCGCAGCAGGACGGAAAGACCCCGGGACCTTTACTACAGTTTGATATTGGTGTTCGGTTCGGCTTGTGTAGGATAGGTGGGAGACTTTGAAGCGGCCACGCCAGTGGTTGTGGAGTCGTCGTTGAAATACCACTCTGGTCGTGCTGGATGTCTAACCTGGGTCCGTGATCCGGATCAGGGACAGTGTCTGATGGGTAGTTTAACTGGGGCGGTTGCCTCCTAAAGAGTAACGGAGGCGCCCAAAGGTTCCCTCAGCCTGGTTGGTAATCAGGTGTTGAGTGTAAGTGCACAAGGGAGCTTGACTGTGAGACCGACGGGTCGAGCAGGGACGAAAGTCGGGACTAGTGATCCGGCGGTGGCTTGTGGAAGCGCCGTCGCTCAACGGATAAAAGGTACCCCGGGGATAACAGGCTGATCTTCCCCAAGAGTCCATATCGACGGGATGGTTTGGCACCTCGATGTCGGCTCGTCGCATCCTGGGGCTGGAGTCGGTCCCAAGGGTTGGGCTGTTCGCCCATTAAAGCGGTACGCGAGCTGGGTTTAGAACGTCGTGAGACAGTTCGGTCCCTATCCGCTGTGCGCGTAGGAATATTGAGAAGGGCTGTCCCTAGTACGAGAGGACCGGGACGGACGAACCTCTGGTGTGCCAGTTGTCCTGCCAAGGGCATGGCTGGTTGGCTACGTTCGGAAAGGATAACCGCTGAAAGCATCTAAGCGGGAAGCCTGCTTCGAGATGAGTATTCCCACCCCCTTGAGGGGTTAAGGCTCCCAGTAGACGACTGGGTTGATAGGCCAGATCTGGAAGCCCGGTAACGGGTGGAGGTGACTGGTACTAATAGGCCGAGGGCTTGTCCTCAGTTGCTCGCGTCCACTGTGTTGGTTCTGAAACCACGAACAACCCCACGTTTGTCACAGAGCGTGGTGCGGTTGACAGTTTCATAGTGTTTCGGTGGTCATAGCGTGAGGGAAACGCCCGGTTACATTCCGAACCCGGAAGCTAAGCCTCACAGCGCCGATGGTACTGCAGGGGGGACCCTGTGGGAGAGTAGGACGCCGCCGAACTATTTTTGAAGAAAACCCCCGTAACGGATGAGAATCCTGTTACGGGGGTTTTCTGCGTTGTGTGCGAGTCCCAGGCCGGCCCCTTTTCAGGGACCGGCCCTTTTTCTTGTATTCAGAGCCGGCCCGCTGCCTTCAAAGCGAGGTAGGCGTCCGCCAGTGCCGGTGCGAGGTCATTCGGGGTGGCGTCGACGACCGTGACTCCTCGGCGGATGAGCAATTCCGCCGTGCGGCGGCGTTCCGCTTGGGCCTGGGCCGCGGCGGCGGCGTCGTAGACCGCTTCGGTGTTTCCGCGGGAGCCGGCCATTTCCGCGATCGTCGGGTCCGCCACCGAAGCCACCAATACGGTGTGGCGATTCGTGAGGCGGGCGAGGACCGGGAGGAGGCCCTCCTCCACCGGAGCCGCGTCAAGGCTTGTGAGGAGGACGACGAGTGAGCGGCGGGGAGCTGTGTGCAGGACCGCTGCCGTCAGCCCGCGGGCGTCCGTTTCGACGAGTTCCGGCTCCAGTGGAGCCATGGCGTTGACCAGGGCGGGCAGGAGTTCGCCTGCCGCCCGGCCCTGGACCAGCGTGCGGATGCGGCGGTCGTAGGCGAGCAGGTCGACCCGGTCGCCGGCCCTGGACGCCAGTGCGCCGAGGAGGAGCGCGGCGTCCATCGAGGCGTCGAGGCGGGGTGAGTCGCCGACGCGGCCGGCGGAGGTGCGGCCCGTGTCGAGGACCAGAAGGATGTGGCGGTCGCGTTCCGGGCGCCAGGTGCGGACCGCGAGTGTGGACTGGCGGGCGGTGGCGCGCCAGTCGATGGAGCGGGTGTCGTCCCCGGGAACGTACTCGCGCAAGCTGTCGAATTCGGTGCCCTCGCCGCGCGTCAGGACGCTGGTGCGGCCGTCGAGTTCGCGCAGGCGGGCCAGTTTCGAGGGCAGATGCTTGCGGCTGTGGAACGAGGGGAGCACACGGACCGTCCAGGGGACGTCGTGGCCGCCCTGGCGGGTGAAGAGGCCCAGCGGGCCGTACGAGCGGATGGTGACCCGGTCGGCTTTTCGGTCGCCCCTGCGGGTGGGGAGCAGGCGGGTGGTGATGCGGCGGCGCTCGCCCGGGGGGATCGTCACGCGGTGGCGGGACGCCTCGACCTCGGTGCCTGGGAGCCAGCTGCTGGGTGGCCAGGCGTCGCGGAGCTGGGCGCGCAGGGGGCGGCGCGAGGGGTTGGTGACGGTGAGAGTGACGTCGGCCGGATCGCCCAGGCGTACTGCGGTGTCACCCGAACGGGTAAGGCTCAGGCGTCGTACCGGGGCGGCCAGGACGAAGTCGCAGGCGCAGGCCAGGGCCAGGGGGGTGTTCACGGCCAGGATGCCGGTCCAGCTGGGCTCCCAGATGCCTACGGGGAGGGAGCCCAGGGCGGCGAGCAGGGCGGTGCGTCCGGTGAGGGCCATGGGGTGCGGAGCCTTGCGTCAGCGGGGAACGGGGACGTGGGCCAGGATCGCGTTGATGACCGAGTCGGGCGTGACGCCCTCCATCTCGGCCTCGGGGCGGAGCTGGATCCGGTGGCGGAGCGTGGGCAGGGCGAGTGCCTTCACGTCGTCGGGGATGACGTAGTCGCGGCCCGTCAGCCAGGCCCAGGCGCGGGCCGTCGACAGGAGCGCCGTCGCGCCGCGCGGGGAGACGCCCAGGGTGAGGGACGGGGATTCGCGGGTGGCGCGGCAGATGTCGACGACGTAAGCCGTGATCTCGGGGGAGATCGAGGTCTTCGCCACGGCTGCCCGGGCGGCTTCCAGGTCGGCGGCGGTGGCTACGGGGCGTACGCCCGCGGAGCGCAGGTCGCGCGGGTTGAAGCCCTGGGCGTGTCGGGTCAGGACGTCGATCTCGTCCTGGCGGGAGGGGAGGGGGACCGTGAGCTTGAGGAGGAAACGGTCCAGCTGAGCCTCGGGGAGGGGGTACGTGCCCTCGTACTCGACGGGGTTCTGCGTCGCCGCGACCAGAAAGGGATCGGGGAGCGGGCGGGGGGTGCCGTCGACCGTGACCTGGCGTTCCTCCATGGCTTCGAGGAGGGAGGACTGGGTCTTGGGCGGGGTGCGGTTGATCTCGTCCGCGAGGAGGAGGTTGGTGAAGACGGGGCCGGGCTGGAACGAGAACTCGGCGGTGCGGGCGTCGTAGACGAGGGAGCCCGTGACGTCGCTCGGCATCAGGTCGGGGGTGAACTGGACGCGCTTCGTGTCGAGTTCGAGGGACGCGGCGAGGGCGCGTACGAGGAGGGTCTTGGCGACTCCGGGGACGCCTTCGAGGAGGACGTGGCCGCGGCAGAGGAGCGCCACGACGAGGCCCGTGACCGCGGGGTCCTGGCCGACGACGGCCTTGGCGATCTCCGCGCGCAGGGCCTCCAGAGACGCCCGTGAGCTGCGGGGATCTCCGGTGGGCCCGGCGTTGTCAGTGGTCGGGGCCATCATGAGTGGCGTACCTCTCTTTCGAGGGCGTCGAGTTGGTCGGCGAGGGCTATCAGGGCCGCGTCGTTGGCGGGCGGCGGGCCGAAGAGGAGGGGGCGCGGGTCCTGGCCGGGGGCGTGGAGTGCGGCGATCAGGGCGGGGAGCAGGGTCTCGGGCGTGTGGGCCTGGGACGGGGGGACGCCGATGAGGGGGGCGAGGCGGGTGCGGGTGGCGGTGCGCAGAGCGGAGGCGGCGCGGTCGCGGGCGTTGGCCTTGCGGTAGAGGCGGGCGCGGCCTTCGACGGCTTCGGAGGCGCGGATCGCCACGGGGAGGCGTTCGGGGACCAGCCGGCCGAGGCGGCGGCCGCGCCAGAACGCGGCGAGGGCGGCTGCGATGAAGAGTTGCAGGGTGCCCCAGAGCCAGCCCGAGGGGAGCAGGTCGAAGAAGCTGCGGCGCTCGGAGTCGGTGGCCGCGGCGTCGTCGGAGAGGGAGGGGAGGTACCAGACCAAGTGGGGGCGGGAACCGAGGAGTTGCAGGGCGAGCGAGGCGTTGCCGTGCTTGTCGAGACGTTCGTTGAGGAAGAGGTCGGGGGCGCCGATGAGGACGGTGTCGCCGCCCTTGGCCTCCGGCAGGCGCAGGAGGGTGGGGAGGCTTTCGCTGCGGTAGCAGGTGTCGGCGTCCGTGGGGTACGTGGCGTAGCGGCGGCCGCCGGTCTCGGCGTCGCCGGCGCGGCGGGCGTCGGACAGGGAGCAGCCGGGGCGCGCGAGTGCGTCGAGGCTGGGGGCGGGGTCCGCGGTGACGTCGGGGGCGAGCGTGTCGAGCGAGGGGGCGCCGGGGGCGATCAGGACGGTGCGGCCGCCGGAGTCGGTGGTGGCGGCGTGCAGTTGGGCCCGCTGGCGGTCGGTGAGCAGGTCAGGGGACGCGACGAGGAGGGTGGTGTCGGGGCCTGCCGCGTCGCGGGCCTCGGCGGTGGTGGTGACCACGCGCGTGGAGACGCCCCGGTCGGCCAGGAGTTGGGCGACGGCGCGGCTGCCGGCCGGGTCGGCGGAGCGCGGGTCGAGGCGGCCGTGGGCGGCGCCCGAGCGGACGAGCGCGATGACGACGGCGGCGATCACCAGGATCACGGCGGCGATGAGCAGGCCGCGCGTGCGGGTCCAGAGCTGGCGTGGGGTGCGGGCCGTGGAGGTGGCCGGGGGCTGCTCGCCGGGCTTCGCGGGTGGTGCGGAGTCTTGTGCGTTCGGCGGGGTGGCGGCGGGGGCCGTCGGGTGCTGGGTGGTCACTCGGCGGCTCCTCGGGGGGAACTGCCGGTGAGCGTGGGGCTGGTGCGGTCCAGCTCGGTGTCGAGCGTGGTGAGGCGCTCGTACGTCTGCGGGATGGCGGTGCGGCCGCCGTATGTGACGTCGTCGAAGTCGCGGGCGGCGGTGCGCAACCGGTCCGTGTGGGCGGGCAGGGTGCGGCCTGCTTCGGTGGCGGCCTCGTCGGCGGTGCGGCCGGGACGCGGGTCGAGGAGCGCACGCTCCTCCAGGGAGCGGACGATGGCGCGCATCCGTTCCTGCACGGCCTGGGTCCAGTGGCCCTGGGCGGCGTGTGCCTCGGCGGCCGCGCGGTGTTCGGCGGCGCTGCGGGGGCGGTCGTCGAAGAGGGCGGCGGTGGAGTGGGGGGAGCGGTGCGGGGTGCCCAGGCGCCACCACAGGGCGACGGCGAGGGCCACGACCGCGAGCACGATGACGAGCAGGCCGAATCCGCCGCCGGGCGTCGCCCCGGCGGCGGCGGAGAACAGCTTGTCGAGCCATTCCCAGAAGCGGTTGAGGCCCCGCTGGAGGAGGCTCGGGTCGTCCTGGTGGTATGCGGGCTCGGACAGTTCACGCCGGGCCGCTTCCCGCGCGGGGGCGCGCGGGATGGTCACCGGTGGTTCGTCGCCGCCGGTGCGCGAGCGCAGCGCGGCAGCCCAGAGCACTCCCCCCGCCGGGCTCACCGCATCAGCTCCCCGGGGTGGGGCCGGTGGTGTCGCCGTAGCTCTGGAGGCCTGCCGCGCGGCCGAGTTCGAGGTCGAGGGCCTCGCGGCGGATGCGCTGGTCGATGTAGAGGAGCACAGTGACGCCCGCCGTGATCGGGAAGGTGAGCATGGAGCCGATCACGGAGCCGACGCCGGTGACGATGAGGAACGTCCAGCCGAGGTCGCCGGTGCCGCCGTCGAGGAATCCGCTGACGCTTTCGCCGCTCATGGCGCCGGCGAGGAAGGTGAACGGGATGACGATGATCGACGAGACGAGTCCGGCGATGATCCCGGCGAGCAGCTGGATGCCGAAGACCCGCCACCAGGAGCCGCGGACCAGCTTGGCGGAGCGGCTCATGGACTTCAGGATGCCCTGCTTCTCCAGCATCAGGGCGGGCGAGGCGAGCGAGAAGCGGATCATCAGCCAGATCGCCAGGACGGCGCCGCCGAGGGCGCCGAGGGCGATGAGCGGGGCGCCGGCGTCCGAGGAGCCTATGACGGCGACGAGGATGCCCGGCAGCATGCAGACGAGCAGGACAGCGGCGGCGATGAGCGGCAGGAGGAGCGTCAGGCCGGCCAGCTTGAGGAGCTGGGGCTTGGCGTCCTTCCAGGCCTCCTTGGTCGTCACGGACTTGCCGAGTACGGCCCGGCTGGTCACGGTCGTGAGCAGGGCCGTGGCGACGATGGTGCCGAGCAGGTAGACGATCTGGACGACGCCCGAGCTGACCAGGGTGTCGCCGACGGCGCGCGTCAGTTCGCTCGCCGTGGCGCTCGGGTCGTCGAGGGCGTCCGTGTTCGTCGAGTTGTTCAGGACGAGACCCTGGAGGAGGACGGTCACGATCTCGATGAGCACGGCGACGGAGAGCGAGATCCCGAGGACGGTGCGCCAGTGCGCGCGCATCGTCGACACGGCGCCGTCCAGGATCTCGCCGACGCCGAGCGGGCGCAGCGGGATGACCCCGGGCTTTGCGGCCGCGGGCCTGCCCTGCCAGGAGCCCCATCCGGCGCCGTAGCCACCGCCCGGGCCGCCGTAGCCGCCACCACCGCCGGGGCCCGCGGGGCCTCCGGGCGGTCCGCCGCCCCAACTCTGGGCGGGAGGCGGCGGAGGGGGCGGGGCCTGGCCCTGGCCGGACGGGGCGGACCACTGCGCGGGCGGCGGCTGCTCCTTGGACCACTTCGGGTCGGGAGCCGCGTCCTTGCCGTCCTGGGCAGGCTGGTCGTCCTGGCCGTCGGAGGGGGCGGATCCGGGCGAGGCCCAGCCCGGAGTGTCGTTCATCGTCGCTCCTTCACGGTGCCCGGCCGCGGTCGCGGCGGCAGCTTGGCGCCCATCGTGCCACGGTGTGGCTCCGAGTTGACCGGGTGCCGTATGGGCTGCACACCTTCAATTGTCCGCCGGGTACGGGGCAGACTGGGCGGATGGCTGATCAGTACGCGCAAACCGGCGACGACAAGCGGCCCACCGACATACCCGTACTCCGATGGGAGGAGCCGGCCGAGGGGCCCGCGCTCGTCCTGCTCGACCAGACCAGGCTGCCCGTGGAGGAGGTCGAGCTGGTCTGCACCGACGCTCAGGGGCTCGTCCAGGCGATCAGGACGCTCGCCGTGCGGGGAGCGCCAGTCCTTGGCATCGCGGGGGCGTACGGCGTCGCCCTGGCCGCTGCACGGGGGTTCGACGTGGACGAGGCGGCGGTCGCGCTGGCCGGCGCGCGCCCCACAGCGGTTAATCTCGCGAAGGGGGTGCGCCGGGCCCATGCGGCGTATCGGGCCGGGCTCGGGGCCGAGGGGGACCGGGAGCGGGCCGCCCGGGACGCGCTCGCCGCCGCGCGGGCGCTGCACCGGGAGGACGCCGAGGCCAGCGCCGCCATGGCCCGGCACGGCCTCGCGCTGCTCGACGAGCTGATGCCGGGCGGACAGCACCGGATCCTCACGCACTGCAACACGGGGGCGCTGGTCTCCGGGGGCGAGGGCACCGCGTTCGCGGTGGCGCTCGCCGCGCACCGGGTGGGGCGGCTGACGCGGCTGTGGGTGGACGAGACGCGGCCGCTGCTCCAGGGTTCGCGGCTGACCGCGTACGAGGCGGCGCGGGCGGGGATGGCGTACACGCTGCTCACGGATAATGCGGCAGGGTCGCTGTTCGCGGCCGGTGAGGTGGACGCGGTGCTGGTCGGGGCCGACCGGATCGTGGCGGACGGTTCCGTCGCGAACAAGGTGGGGACCTATCCGCTCGCGGTTCTTGCCAAGTACCACCATGTGCCGTTCATCGTGGTGGCGCCGGCTACGACCGTGGACCCGGACACCCCCGACGGAGCGTCCGTCGAGGTGGAGCAGCGGGCCGGACATGAAGTGACGGAGGTCACGGCACCCCAGGTGCCGATGGCCGGGGTTGAGGCGGGAGGTGTGTTTCCGGTGGCTCCGCTGGGGACGCAGGCGTACAACCCCGCATTCGATGTGACGCCGCCCGAGTTGGTGACGGCGATCGTCACAGAGTGGGGAGTGGTTTCCCCTGTGACAGCTGAAGGACTGGGCGAGCTGTGTGCCAGGTCACGCCAGGTAACGATTAAGTAATGGGATGATGTGGCCTATGAAGGGACGAGTCCTTGTCGTCGACGACGACACCGCACTGGCCGAGATGCTCGGCATTGTGCTGCGTGGTGAAGGTTTTGAGCCGTCGTTCGTAGCTGACGGCGACAAGGCGCTGGCCGCATTCCGTGAGTCCAAGCCGGATCTGGTCCTTCTGGACCTGATGCTTCCCGGCCGGGACGGCATCGAGGTGTGCCGCCTGATCAGGGCGGAGTCCGGGGTGCCGATCGTGATGCTGACCGCGAAGAGCGACACGGTGGACGTCGTGGTGGGCCTCGAGTCGGGCGCCGACGACTACATCGTGAAGCCGTTCAAGCCGAAGGAGCTCGTGGCCCGTATCCGGGCGCGGCTGCGGAGGTCCGAGGAGCCCGCGCCCGAGCAGCTCGCCATCGGCGACCTGGTCATCGACGTGGCGGGGCACTCCGTGAAGCGGGAGGGGCAGTCGATCGCGCTGACACCTCTGGAGTTCGACCTTCTGGTGGCGCTCGCCCGCAAGCCGTGGCAGGTGTTCACGCGTGAGGTCCTCCTCGAGCAGGTGTGGGGCTATCGGCACGCGGCCGACACCCGCCTGGTGAACGTGCATGTGCAGCGGCTGCGCTCGAAGGTCGAGAAGGACCCCGAGCGTCCGGAGATCGTGGTGACCGTCCGTGGTGTCGGTTACAAGGCCGGACCGAGCTGACGTGTCCCGTGACAGTGCCGCTCCGGCACCCGGGGGGCCGGGAATCCGCTCGGGGCGGCCTGTGGGACCGAAGGCCGGGCGTGGCTCCGTGCTGCGCCGGGTCCTCGACGGCGGTCTGCTGCTCCAGGGCGGGATGAAGGGCAGCCCCGTGCTGCGCCTGTTCACGCGCTGGGTGCGGCGGCCGCTGCTGCCCGCCAGGCGCCTGTGGCGGCGCAACATCCAGCTCAAGATCGTCGTCACGACACTGCTGATGTCGCTCGGTGTCGTGCTGCTGCTCGGCATCGTCGTCATCGGCTCCGTGCGCAACGGCCTGCTCGACGCCAAGGTGAAGGCGTCGCAGAGCCAGGCCGAGGGCGGTTTCCGGGCCGCCAAGGACAAGGCCGACACGGCCGCGGCCGGGGCGCGCGACGGGGCGACGACGGACAGTCGCGCCCCCCTGACCCCGAACAACTGGATGAGCGAGCTGGTCACCCAGCTCTCCTCCGGCGGCCAGAGCGCCTTCGACGTCGTGACGCTCAGCCCGCCCGGGGCCGACAGCGGCGACAGCGTGCGCGGACCGCGGGCCTCCGGCGGCGTCCTCGACCCCAGCGTCCCCGACGACCTGCGCGAGCGGGTCGAGAAGATGACAGGCGCGTCCCAGGAGTACACGCGCATCGTCTACGAGGACGGCAAGGACTCGCAGCCCGGCCTCGTCATCGGCAAGCAGATGACAGACCCGAAGGGCCACGCCTACCAGCTGTACTACCTCTTCCCGCTCACCCAGGAAGAGAAGTCGCTCGGCCTGGTCAAGGGCACGCTCGCCACGGCCGGACTGTTCGTCGTGGTGCTGCTCGGCGCCATCGCCTGGCTCGTCGTACGGCAGGTCGTCACGCCCGTACGGATGGCAGCCGGCGTCGCCGAAAGGCTCTCCGCGGGACGTCTCCAGGAACGTATGAAGGTCACCGGCGAGGACGACATCGCGCGGCTCGGTGAGGCCTTCAACAAGATGGCGCAGAACCTGCATACGAAGATCCAGCAGCTGGAGGATCTGTCGCGGATGCAGCGGCGCTTCGTGTCCGACGTGTCGCACGAGCTGCGGACACCGCTCACGACGGTGCGCATGGCCGCCGACGTGATCCATGACGCGCGCGTGGACTTCGACCCGGTCACCGCGCGGTCGGCGGAACTGCTCGCCGATCAACTGGACCGGTTCGAGTCACTCCTGTCGGACCTCCTCGAGATCAGCCGCTTCGACGCGGGAGCGGCCGCCCTGGAGGCGGAGCCGATAGACCTGCGGGAAGTCGTACGGCGTGTGGTGGGCGGCGCCGAGCCGCTCGCCGAGCACAAGGGCACGCACGTGCGGATCGTCGGGGACCAGCAGCCCGTGGTCGCCGAGGCGGACGCCCGGCGCGTGGAGCGCGTCCTGCGCAATCTCGTCGTCAACGCCGTGGAGCACGGCGAAGGCAAGGATGTGGTGGTGCGGCTCGCCGCGGCCGGCGGCGCGGTCGCCGTCGCCGTACGCGACTACGGCGTGGGCCTGAAACCCGGCGAGGCCACCCGCGTCTTCAGCCGTTTCTGGCGCGCCGACCCGGCACGCGCGCGTACCACCGGCGGCACGGGCCTCGGCCTGTCCATCGCCCTCGAGGACGCCCGGCTGCACGGCGGCTGGCTCCAGGCGTGGGGCGAGCCCGGCGGCGGATCGCAGTTCCGGCTGACACTGCCGCGGACGGCGGACGAACCCCTGCGCGGGTCCCCGATACCGCTGGAGCCGGAGGACTCGCGGCGCAACCGCGGCCTGAGCGAGGCAGGGCTTCCGCTCGGCGGGGGCGCCGGCAAGCTGGCGACGGTCCCGGCGCAGGCAGCGGGCGCGCCCCGCATGCCGTCGCCCGTACCGGCGAAGGAACCGGCCGCGCCCCGGTACGCGGTCGACCCCGCGGCGCTGCCCGGGAACGGCTCGCGGGTCGTGGCCCGCGGCGATGCGGCCGCACCGGCGGCACGCAGACAGGACACCGGGGGTCCGGAGAGACCCTGGGACGAGCAGGCCGGACCGGCCGAGGGGACCGGCGGCAGCGGCGAGGGAAGTGGGGGCGGGCGTGCGCGGTGAGCGGGGGCGGCCACAGTTGGCCGGACGGCGGCGCAGGCTGCGTACAGGTGTGCTGCTCGGCTGCGGCGCACTGGTGCTCAGCGGCTGCGCGTCCATGCCGGACAACGGCGGACTCCAGGCCGTGGAGGCGTCACAGCGGCCCGACTCGCAGGTGCGCGTCTTCGCGATGCCGCCCCGCGAGAACGCCGGGCCCGTCAGTATCGTCGAGGGCTTCCTCGAAGCGCTGACCAGCGACGATCCGCAGTACACGATGGCGCGCAAGTACCTCACGGAGAAGGCCGCCAAGGGCTGGCACCCGGAGGAGCGCACCACCGTCCTCACGGACGGACCGAGCACGGGACAGGCGAGCAGGCCGAGCGCCGGTGACGAGGGCCGTACGTTCAGACTGAGTGGCCATCAGGTCGCTTTCGTGGACCAGCAGCAGGCCTACCGGCCCGAAGGCACCTCGTACAGCAAGACGCTGCACCTCGTGCAGGAGGACAGCCCCAAGGGCAAGCAGTGGCGCATCGACGGGCTGCCGCAGGGCGTCGTCCTCGGGCAGTCCGACTTCCAGCGCATCTACCAGTCCGTCAACAAGTACTACTACGCGCTGGACGAGTCCCCCCGCGGCGCGGAGAGCGGAGGGGGATCGGGCTCGGGTTCGACCAGCCGTCAGAAGAGGCTGGTCGCCGACCCCGTGTACGTACGTCAGTGGATAGACCCCCTCACGCAGACGGTGCGCGCCCTGCTTTCGGGGCCCACGCACTGGCTGAACCCGGTCGTGACCACGACGTTCCCCTCCGACACGCGGCTGCGTAAGGGCGTGAAGTCGCTCGCGCCCGACGACGAGAACAACCTGAAGGTCCCGCTGAACGCAAAGGCCGACCACGTCGGGCAGGCCCGCTGCAAGGAGATGGCAGCCCAACTCCTGTTCTCCCTACGGGATGTGACGTCGGCGAACGTGTCACAGATCGAGCTCGAACGGTCGAACGGGTCGCAGTTGTGCGTCCTGGGCGAGAGCGATGCCGAGGCCCTCGTGGAACCCCGCACCTCCGGGTCCGCCGACGACCAGTACTTCCTGGACGACAAGGGCAGGCTCGTGCAGATGTCGGGCGCATCCCGCACCACGAAGGACCCGGAGCGGGTGCCGGGGCCGCTCGGCGACGGCGAGCAGCGGATGCGCTCGGTCGCCGTCTCGCGCGACGAGACGCAGGCCGCGGCCGTGTCGAACAACGGGAGCGCCCTGTTCGTCGGGTCGTTCGTATCGGGTGCTTCGCTCGGCGACGCGGTCGTACGCAGCAACGCCAAATCCGAGAAGGACCGGCTCACGACGCCCAGTTGGGACGGGCTCGGCGACCTGTGGGTGGCCGACCGCGACCCGAAGAAGCCGCGGCTGCTGATGTTCGGCCGGGGCATGGCGGACGAGAACCACGAAGTCGACGTCTCCGGGCTCGACGGCGGGCGGATCGAGGCCGTGAAGGTGTCGGCCGACGGGGTGCGGATCGCGCTGCTCGTGGCCGAGGAGGGCAAGACCACGCTGCGGATCGGACGGGTCGAACGAGACTCCGGACCGGACGGCAAGCTGTCGGTCTCCGTCGACGAACTACGCGCCGCGGCACCTCAGATGGAGGAGGTCACGGCCATGTCGTGGGCCGGCGGAAGCCGACTCGTCGTGGTCGGACGCGAGTCCGGGGGTGTGCAGCAGCTGAGTTACGTCCAGTGCGACGGCTCGGCGCCGACGGGGCAGGCGCTGCCCGGCCTGACGGGCGTGAAGGAGATCGCGGCGTCCGAGGACGACCGCCTGCCACTCGTCGCCCACTCGGACGACGGGATCGTCCGGCTGCCGCCGGGTCTGCCGTGGCAGACGGTGCTCAAGGACGGGACAGCGCCGGTTTATCCGGGGTAGGGGCTGGGGGTGCGGCGGCCTTGAGGCGCGCCCTACTCTCCTCTCGCCGGACGGAGTTGAGTCCTCCGATTGCAACGGAGTGTGCACGTCCGGGTAGTTGTCCACAGGCACTTATCCACAGGGGTGGTAGCAGGGCGCCCCTGTTGGCACAGTGGTGGACATGCGGGGGTGGTTGCAGGACCTCGGAGATCTTGTTCTGCCGGCCGAGTGTGGAGGCTGCGGTCGGCCGCGTACGACGCTCTGCGCGCGGTGCGGGGACGCCCTGTGCGGCGGCGCGCCGCGCCGGGTGCGGCCGAACCCTGAGCCGCCCGGGCTGCCGGTGGTGCACGCGGCCGCTCCGTATCAGGACGCGGTGCGGGCCGTACTGCTCGCGCACAAGGAGCGGGGGGCGCTGGGGCTCGCGGAGCCCCTGGGCGCGGCCCTCGCGGGGGCGGTGCGGGCGGGACTTGGCGAAGCGGGGGATGGGGGAGGGGGCGGGGGTGGGGGCCCCGTAGACAGGCGTACACGGGCAGCTGGGCGCCCACAGGCAGATGCGCATACGCCGCGAGACATGCGTACACAGACGGGTGGCGTCCGCACCCCAGTAAGCGCGCGTACCCAAGCAGGCGTGCGCAATCAACCCGGCGCTCGCCCCCAATCGACCGCCCGCGATCAACCCGGTGCCCGCGCCCAACCAACCGCCCGCAATCAACCCGGCGCTCGCGCCCAACCAACCGCCCGCAATCAACCCGGCGCTCGCGCCCAACCAACCGCCCGCAATCAACCCGGCGCTCGCGCCCAACCAACCGCCCGCCCCGAACCAACCCCGCCACCCGCTCCCCCAACCCCCCTCCTCCTGATCCCCGTCCCCTCCGCTCGGAAGGCTGTTCGGGCGCGGGGGCATGATCCCTCGCGGCGGATTGCGTATGCCGCGGCGGCTGAGCTGCGTCGGGTGGGGGTTCCCGCGAGGGTGTGTGCCGCGTTGCGTCAGCGGCGGGTCGTTGCCGATCAGGCCGGGCTCAACTCGCGGAGGCGTCTGGCCAATCTCTCCGAGGCTCTGGAGGTGCCCGCGGGAGCGCGTGCGCTCCTCGCCGCGGGTGGCCGGATCGTGCTGGTCGACGACGTCA
Source organism: Streptomyces sp. NBC_01445 (assembly GCF_035918235.1). Lineage (NCBI taxonomy): Bacteria > Bacillati > Actinomycetota > Actinomycetes > Kitasatosporales > Streptomycetaceae > Streptomyces > Streptomyces sp. NBC_01445. The sequence goes on from NZ_CP109485.1 coordinate 6,149,453, forward strand.
TGACCACGGGTGCCTCATTGGCGGAGGCGGCCCGCGCAATACGTGCCGCAGTGGCCGGGACAGCAGAGGGCGAGAGCGACGGGATCACGCCGCGATGGGTGGAAACTGCACGGGAATTGCCCGCGCGCAACTCGATCAGTGCGGCAGTGGTTGCAGCCTCTCCGAGTTCTTTCGAAATAAACCGGAACTGAGCGTAAACCTGCATCGTTGCAGGTGGCGAGGGGGGCATTTCACCTGAATGGAGGTACGCGTCAGTAGAGGGTGACGGCATCCGTCCGGGCGAGATATGTTCGGTTGTGAGGAATGGCGGACGCCATCCTCAGCAATCAGGAATGCCAGTGTCGTGGGCGCCGCAGGTTTTTTCGGCAATCACCCGCGATGATGGGGTGTAGATCTTGTCCATGGGGGAGGAGGAGGTGGAAGTCGCCGAGTCAGAGACTCCGGAAGTGGCCGGAGTCTGGTGCAACAGGGAGATGCTCCGCCGATGGAGCGGGGCGATCCGGGAACGGAGTTCTGCGTGGACATCGTCGTCAAGGGCCGCAAGACCGAGGTGCCCGAGCGGTTCCGCAAGCACGTGGCCGAGAAGCTGAAGCTGGACAAGATCCAGAAGTTCGACGGCAAGGTGATCAGCCTCGACGTGGAGGTGTCCAAGGAGCCGAACCCCCGACAGGCCGACCGCTGCGACCGCGTAGAGATCACACTCCGCACGCGCGGCCCGGTCATCAGGGCGGAGGCGGCGGCCAGCGACCCGTATGCGGCGCTCGACCTGGCAACGGACAAGCTCGAGGCGCGCCTGCGCAAGGAACACAGCAAGCGGTCCACCCGCCGCGGGAGCGGCAGGCTCACGGCCGCGGAAGTCCCCGATGTCGTCGCCACGGCGACTCTGAACGGGGACGGCTCGGTGGTCAACAACGAGGAGCCCGGCGGAGTACCGACCACGAGGATCGGCTCCCTCGAGGTCCAGGGCGAAGGCCCGCTCATCGTTCGCGAGAAGACGCACGTCGCTGCGCCCATGTCACTCGACCAGGCGCTCTACGAGATGGAGCTGGTCGGGCACGACTTCTACCTCTTCGTCGACTCCGAGACCAAGGAGCCCAGCGTCGTCTACCGGCGCCACGCCTACGACTACGGCGTGATCCACCTCAACACCGACCCGATGGTCACCCGGGCGCAGTCGTCCGCAGCGGGCGGGGCGCTCGGCGGCTGAGGCCGGCGGAACCACGCCGCTGAGCCCGCGGGAGACAGCCGTGAAGGGTGCCCCTGGGAGCGCGTGCGCCCCCAGGGGCACCCTCGTGCGACCCCTCTGCGCACCGCTCGGTCACCGCACCGGCGCCAAGGCATGAAATCATGGCCGGGCCGGGTCAACCGGTGTGCCGCTGCCCCGGGTTGGCGTGGCACAGGAAGACGGGCCATGGCCTTCAGGGGGAGGAACGATGGCGGACAGCTTCGGACCGATGCGGGACGAGGGCGCCGGTACGGCCGGTGACGGTGTCCAGGGCATGGGCCCGGACGAGAGCGCGCCGCGCAAGGAGCCGATCAGGGTCCTCGTGGTGGACGACCACGCGCTGTTCCGGCGCGGGCTCGAGATCGTTCTCGCGGCCGAGGAGGACATCCAGGTCGTCGGCGAGGCGGGTGACGGCGCCGAGGCCGTGGACAAAGCGGCCGACCTGCTGCCCGACATCATCCTGATGGATGTGCGGATGCCCAAGCGTGGCGGGATCGAGGCATGCACCTCCATCAAGGAGGTCGCCCCCAGCGCCAAGATCATCATGCTGACCATCAGTGACGAGGAAGCGGATCTCTACGACGCGATCAAGGCGGGCGCGACGGGCTATCTGCTCAAGGAGATCTCCACGGACGAGGTGGCCACGGCCATTCGCGCCGTCGCCGACGGGCAGTCGCAGATCAGCCCCTCGATGGCCTCGAAGCTCCTCACCGAATTCAAGTCGATGATCCAGCGCACGGACGAGCGGCGTCTCGTTCCGGCGCCGCGGCTGACCGACCGCGAGCTGGAAGTCCTGAAGCTGGTCGCCACGGGCATGAACAACCGCGATATCGCGAAGGAACTGTTCATCTCCGAGAACACCGTGAAGAACCATGTGCGCAACATCCTGGAGAAGCTCCAGCTGCACTCCAGGATGGAGGCCGTGGTGTACGCGATGCGGGAGAAGATCCTCGAGATCCGGTGACGGCCTTCGGGTGACAGCGGTCAGGTGACAGCGGTCAGCCGAGGGCGGTGACCAGGGCCGGCTTGAGGTCCGGGGCGTCGACGCGCTCGATCCGGACCGCGTCGCAGCCCACCCACTCCGCCGCCTCCCGCAGCGCCTGCGCCACGGCCGGGACCGCCTTCGGGCCGTCCAGGGAGACCTGCCTGGCGACCAGCGTGCCCCCGTCGCGCGCGGGGTCGACGCGGCCCACCAGGTGCCCGCCCGCGAGGACCGGCATCGCGAAGTAGCCGTGCACCCGCTTCGGCTTGGGGACGTACGCCTCCAGGCGGTGCGTGAAGCCGAAGATCCGCTCCGTGCGGGGCCGCTCCCAGATCAGGGAGTCGAAGGGCGAGAGCAGCGTCGTACGGTGGCGGCCGCGGGGGGCGGTGTCGAGCGCATCCGGGTCCGCCCACGCCGGCTTTCCCCAGCCCTGCACAGTCACGGGAACCAGGCCCGCGTCCTCGACCACCGCGTCGAACTGCTCGTGCTTCAGGCGGTGGTAGTCCGCGATGTCGGAACGCGTGCCGATGCCGAGGGACTGTCCGGCGAGGCGGACCAGGCGGCGCAGGCACTCCCGGTCGTCCAGGTCGTCGTGGAGCAGCTCGGCCGGGACGGCGCGCTCTGCGAGGTCGTACACCCGCTTCCAGCTGCGGCGCTGCGTGCACACCACCTCGCCGTACATCAGGGCGCGCTCCACGGCGACCTTCGCCTCGGACCAGTCCCACCACTCGCCCTTGTTCTTCGCGCCGCCCAACTCCGTGGCCGTGAGCGGGCCTTCGGTGCGCAGCTGCTTGATGACCTGCTCGTACGCGCCGTCGGGCAGGTCGTGGTGCCAGTGCGGGCGGGTGCGGTAGGCGCGGCGGCGGAAGGCGAAGTGCGGCCACTCCTCGATGGGCAGGATGCACGCGGCGTGCGACCAGTACTCGAAGGCGTGCGGCGCGCCGGCCGTGCCCGGGGTCCAGTACGCGTCCTCGACCGTTCTGCGGCCGACCGCGCCCAGGCGCGCGTACGGGATGAGTTCGTGCGAGCGGGCCAGCACGGAGATGGTGTCGAGCTGGACCGCTCCGAGGTGACGGAGCACGCCGCGGACCCCGCCCTTGCGGTCCGGCGCGCCGAGGAACCCTTGGGCCCGCAGCGCGATGCGGCGGGCCTCGTCGGCGGAGAGTTCGGCGGCGGGGCGCGGCGTGGTCGTCATGCCCCGAACGATAGGGCGCGGCACTGACAGTCGGGCCTGGCCGGCGGGCGGGGGCCGGCGCCGGAGTGCGTCATGCCGGCGCCGGGAGATAGGGCAGCACTGCCGGGATGCCGAGGTCCGAGGGGAGGAGCGAGGCGACCCAGCAGTCGCGCAGTACGCCCTTGTTGGGCAGGCCCGCCCGCATGACGCCCTCCACGGTGAAGCCGGCCTTCTCGGCGACGGTGCGCGAGCCGACGTTGCCGACCTCGGCGCGCCACTCCAGTCGCGTACAGGCCAGGTCGGTGAAGGCCCAGCGGGCCAGGGCGAGGACCGTCTCGGTCATGTAGCCGTGGCCGCGGTAGTCCTTGCCGGTCCAGAAGCCGACCTCCCAGGCACCCGCGCGCGGGTGGTGCAGGCTCGCGGCGGCGATCACGGGGCCGTCGTCCTGGAGCCGTACGGCGAAGGTGTACTCCGTGTCGGCCCGCCAGCCGTCCGGGACCATGCGGGTGACGAAGTGTTCGGCGTCCACGCGCGCGTAGGGCGACGGGATCGTGGTCCAGCGCTGGATGTCGGGGTCCTGGGCCGCGAGATACACCTCGTCGGTGTCCTCGGCGGTGAACGTGCGCAGCCGCAGGCGGTCGGTGGTGAGTGCGACGGGTTCCATCGGCCGATTCTGCTCGGAGGCCGACAATGGCGCCAGCAGATATCGCGGGGTGAGCGCGCTGTTACCTTTCGCAGTCGGGGTGCACAGCTTCGTGCGGCACCTTGAGCGGTCCTCGTGCGTTGTCCTTGTGGCTGTGGTTACGGCAGACCTCCCGACGCGCCGGGGTCCTCGCATACGATGGCCGTTGCTCTATACCGTCACACCCGACCGTGCCAGGCCCGACCGGCAAGGAGACCAACCCCCGTGTCCGTCCTCTCGAAGATCATGCGTGCAGGCGAAGGCAAGATCCTGCGCAAGCTGCACCGCATCGCGGACCAGGTCAACTCCCTCGAAGAGGATTTCGTCAGCCTCTCCGACGCCGAGCTGCGGGCCCTCACCGACGAGTACAAGGAGCGGTTCGCCGACGGCGAGAGCCTCGACGACCTGCTCCCCGAGGCCTTCGCCACCGTCCGCGAGGCGGCCAGGCGCGTGCTCGGCCAGCGTCCCTACGATGTGCAGCTGATGGGCGGCGCCGCCCTCCACCTCGGCTACGTGGCCGAGATGAAGACCGGTGAGGGCAAGACCCTCGTCGGCACGCTCCCGACGTACTTGAACGCGCTGTCCGGCAAGGGCGTCCACCTGATCACGGTGAACGACTACCTGGCCGAGCGCGACTCCGAAATGATGGGCCGCGTCCACAAGTTCCTCGGCCTCAGCGTGGGCTGCATCCTGGCGAACATGACGCCGGCGCAGCGCCGCGAGCAGTACAACTGCGACATCACGTACGGCACGAACAACGAGTTCGGTTTCGACTACCTCCGCGACAACATGGCGTGGTCCCAGGACGAGCTCGTCCAGCGCGGCCACAACTTCGCGGTGGTCGACGAGGTCGACTCGATCCTCGTCGACGAGGCCCGTACGCCGCTGATCATCTCCGGCCCCGCCGACCAGGCCACCAAGTGGTACGGCGACTTCGCGAAGCTGGTCACGCGCCTGAAGAAGGGCGAGGCCGGTAATCCGCTGAAGGGCATCGAGGAGACCGGCGACTACGAGGTCGACGAGAAGAAGCGCACCGTCGCCATCCACGAGCCCGGCGTCGCCAAGGTCGAGGACTGGTTGGGCATCGACAACCTCTACGAGTCGGTGAACACGCCGCTCGTCGGTTACCTGAACAACGCCATCAAGGCGAAGGAACTGTTCAAGAAGGACAAGGACTACGTCGTCATCGACGGCGAAGTCATGATCGTCGACGAGCACACCGGCCGTATCCTCGCCGGCCGCCGCTACAACGAGGGCATGCACCAGGCGATCGAGGCGAAGGAAGGGGTGGACATCAAGGACGAGAACCAGACGCTCGCCACGATCACCCTGCAGAACTTCTTCCGTCTCTACGACAAGCTCTCCGGCATGACCGGTACGGCCATGACCGAGGCCGCCGAGTTCCACCAGATCTACAAGCTGGGCGTCGTCCCGATCCCGACGAACAAGCCGATGGTCCGCAAGGACCAGGCCGACCTGATCTACCGCACCGAGGTCGCGAAGTTCGACGCGGTCGTCGACGACATCGCCGAGAAGCACGAGCAGGGCCAGCCGATCCTCGTCGGTACGACGTCCGTCGAGAAGTCCGAGTACCTCTCGCAGCAGCTGTCCAAGCGCGGTGTGCAGCACGAGGTGCTGAACGCGAAGCAGCACGACCGTGAGGCGACGATCGTCGCCCAGGCCGGCCGCAAGGGCGCCGTCACCGTCGCCACGAACATGGCCGGCCGAGGCACCGACATCAAGCTTGGCGGCAACCCGGACGACCTCGCCGAGGCGGAGCTGCGCCAGCGCGGCCTCGACCCGGTCGAGCACGTCGAGGAGTGGGCGGCCGCGCTGCCGGGCGCTCTGGAGCGGGCCGAGCAGGCGGTGAAGGCCGAGTTCGAGGAGGTCAAGGACCTCGGCGGGCTCTACGTCCTCGGCACGGAGCGGCACGAGTCGCGCCGTATCGACAACCAGCTGCGCGGCCGCTCCGGCCGTCAGGGAGACCCGGGCGAGTCCCGCTTCTACCTGTCGCTCGGTGACGACCTGATGCGTCTGTTCAAGGCCCAGATGGTCGAGCGCGTCATGTCGATGGCGAACGTCCCGGACGACGTGCCGATCGAGAACAAGATGGTCACGCGTGCCATCGCGTCGGCCCAGTCGCAGGTCGAGCAGCAGAACTTCGAGACCCGGAAGAACGTCCTCAAGTACGACGAGGTCCTCAACCGGCAGCGTGAGGTCATCTACGGCGAGCGGCGCCGTGTCCTGGAGGGCGAGGACCTGCACGAGCAGATTCAGCACTTCATGGACGACACGATCGACGAGTACATCGGCGCGGAGACCGCCGAGGGCTTCGCCGAGGAGTGGGACCTGGACCGGCTGTGGGGCGCCTTCAAGCAGCTCTACCCGGTGAAGGTCACCGTGGACGAGCTGGAGGAGGCCGCGGGTGACCGCGCGGGTCTGACGGCCGAGTTCATCGGCGAGTCCGTCAAGGATGACATCCACGCGCAGTACGCGGCGCGTGAGGAGCAGCTCGGCTCCGAGATCATGCGTGAGCTGGAGCGCCGCGTGGTCCTGTCGGTCCTGGACCGCAAGTGGCGTGAGCACCTCTACGAGATGGACTACCTCCAGGAGGGCATCGGCCTGCGCGCCATGGCGCAGAAGGACCCGCTGGTCGAGTACCAGCGCGAGGGCTTCGACATGTTCACCGCCATGATGGAGGGCATCAAGGAGGAGTCCGTCGGCTATCTGTTCAACCTGGAGGTCCAGGTCGAGCAGCAGGTCGAGGAGGTCGAGGTGCAGGACGTGGCGCCGTCCCTGGACAAGCAGGACGCGGTGCCGGCCGGTGTCGGCCGTCCCGAGATCCGCGCCAAGGGTCTCGACGCCCCGCAGCGTCCGGACCGCCTGCACTTCCAGGCGCCGAACGCCGAGGGCGGCGTGGACGAGATGGACTACGTCACCGAGGACGGCCCGACGCGCTCCGAGGCCGACGGCCTCACGCGCGCGGAGCGCCGCAAGCAGCAGAAGGGCGGGCGTCGCCGCAAGAAGTAGTGCGCGGCGCGCTCTGACCGAGCGTGGGTGAAGGGGCCGGGCACGGGATGCCCGGCCCCTTCCGTCGGTGTCGGGGCGGGACAGCACGGGCGGCCGGAGCGCCGGCAGTCGGAACACCGGGGGCCCATGGGCATGCGGGGATGACGGGCGTGGCGACGCCGGACCGGGCCGAGGGCCGCGGGTGCGGTGACGGTGGCGGTGACGTTGCGGAGCACGCGGCGGCCAGGCGCCTCGCCGGGCGGGTTCTGCCACGGGTGCCGGAGCTGGCCTGGGAGCTGGTCGACCGGGAGTTCTGGGCGGCGACGCCTTTCGGCGATCTCCCTGACGACGTACGGGAAGTGGATCGCGCGCACCGCCCGCCTCGCGTTGCAGGGCTTCCTCGCCCGGGCCGCGGACGGCGGGCCCGCCTTTCCCGTCGACTGCGCGCCGTTCACGGAGCAGGCCGCGCAGCGGGCCGAGGAGGGCGTGCCGCTGGATGCCTCGTGCGGACGTATTCGGGATCTGCGCCCGGCCCAGCCACTGGGCGCAGATCCTCGACCTGGCCGGCATCGGAGACCCGCAGGCCACTGCCAACCCGTACATCGCTCTGCTCGTTCCGGGCATGGCAGCGGCCGAGCCGGACGTGAAGTCGGCCGACCACCTCACGCCGCAGGGCGTGAAGGTCCCCGGGGTGGCCCGCGACGGCGGTTGCCTCGCCTAGGTGTTCAAGGCCGGCGAGGGGCTGAAGAACGCCGACTTCGTGTACGGGACGCCGCGCAACGGAGCGCCCGAACTCGCCGCGCTGCCGGCCCGCCACGGCGAGCCGCTCGTCACCCGCTGCCGCGAGCCGGTGCCGCCCTGACGCCCCGCCACTGCGAGCCGCTCGTCACCCGCTGCCGCCCTGACGGCCCGCCACTGCGAGCCGCGCGTCACCCGCCACCCCGAGCCGGTGCTGATCGTGCAGGGCACCGCGGACACGACGGTGCCGGCCGTGATCTCAAAGGAGACCGCGGCGGCACTGGCACGGGCCGGGACCCGGGTGACGTACACGCCGTACGAGGGCGTCGACCACCCCTCGCCGCCGGTGACCGCGCTGGTCGAGGTCGAGGCCTGGCTCGGCGCGTGGCCGGCGCGCTGACAGCGGTGAGGCTCGCGCCTCGTTGTCGGGCGGGCGTCCGTCGTACGAGGCCTCGACCACCTCGCTGCCGGTGACCGGGCTGGTCGAGGTCGAACGCGTGGCCGACGCGCTGACAGCAGCGGGGCTCACGCCTCGCTGTCGCGGGGCGGGCGTCCGCTCATTTCGACGGCCGTGCAGAGCCAGCGGTGGTCGTCGCCCCGGTGCAGGCGGAAGGCGAGGGCGTGCAGCCGGGGGCCCGCGCTGATCCGGGCGAAGACTTCGAAGACGCCGGGTTCGGGCTCGTAGTGGCCGATGCCTCGGACGACGGGCCGGCGTCCCCGGTCGCTGAGGGGCTGGTCCTCGGCGAGCCGGATCAGGGCGTCGAAGAGGGATCCGGCGAAGTGGCGGGAGGCCCAGTGGACGGGGCGCTGGCCGCTGAGCATCAGCAGGAGGCGCTCGGTGAAGAGCTCGGCGGGGTGCGGCGGCAGCTGGGGCGGGACGCGCACCGGCCGCGCGCCGGGGCGCCTCGCGTCCTGCCTGCCGGGCGGTCGGCCGCCCGGGGGCCGGGTCGTCCTGGGGCGGCGGCGCGGCTGGTCCATCACCTTGCGCAGCGGCGGCTCATGGGCGGTGGGCTCGCGCATGTCTGGGTCCCCGTTCGGCGTCCGACCGGTGGATACCGATCGGTAACTTCGCTTGGGGATCTTGTACGTGTCCTGCGGCGCCGCTCGCAAGGCCACAGGGGCCCGGCGAGGGCGGTCGCAAGGTTCACCTATCCGGGTGATCGGACGGCAGACAAGGCATGCGCGGACAGGGCTCGGGAGGGTCACGCGGGGGTCCGGCGTGGACGTGCGCACAGGGGGCGACCGGCACCCCGAAGGGGGACTCCCGCACGTATCCTGAAGCCCCTCTCGCCGACGAAAGTGGCCAGCCATGCGCGTGTACGTCCCCCTGTCCCTGCCCCGTCTCGCCGAGGCGCACAAGGCGGGCGAACTGGGACCCGGACCGCTCACCGCGTACGCCGTGACACCCGCGCTGCGCGAGTGGTACGTCTCCGACGACATAGAGGAACTGGAGTACGCGGCCCTCAACCGCGCGGCGGCGGCGTCGCTGCGGCTGATCGCCGGGGAGCCGGACGCGCCCCGCAAGCGGGTCGTGGTCGCGCTCGACGTGCCGGACGGCGCCGCGGTGGCCGACCCGGACCGCGGGCTCGACGCGCGAGCGCTCGGCGAGGTGCGGATCGCGAACGCGGTCCCCCTGGCCAAGGCGGCGGCGGTGCACGTGGACTCGGCCGACGCAGGGAAGGACGTGACCGCGGCGGCAGCGGCGCTCGGGGCGGCGGACCAGGGCGACGACGACGCGCAGTTCGTCGTCGACGGCGCCGAGGACCACGAGCTCCTCTGGTTCGCCACGCAGGAGATCCCGAACCTGCTCGGCCTGAGCGGCTGACCTGCGCGAACGTACGATTGTCGGTCCCGGCGGGTACGTTCTTGGCATGGGGAAGCACGCAGCCGGAGCACACATCGTCTGGGACTGGAACGGGACGCTGTTCCACGACAACGACGCCGTCATCAGCGCGACGAACGCCGCCTTCGCGGAGATCGGACTCGAGCCGATCACCCTGGAGCGGTACAGAGAGCTGTACTGCGTGCCGATACCCCGCTTCTACCAGAGGCTGATGGGGCGGCTGCCCACTGAGGCCGAGTGGGAGCGCATGGACACCGCCTTCCAGCGGCACTACACGCTCCACCGCACGGCCTGCAGGCTCGCCGACGGGGCGGAGCTGCTCCTCGCCGACTGGAGTTCGGCCGGCCGCAGCCAGTCGATCCTCAGCATGTACGGACATGACGAACTCGTCCCGCTGGTACGGGAGTTCGGGATCGAGTCGCACTTCCTGCGGGTCGACGGGCGCACCGGCCCCTCAGGTGGCAGCAAGGCCGAGCACATGGTCCGCCACCTCGGAGCGCTGGCCGGCGCGGGGGTTGCGCCGGGGCGCACGGTGGTGATCGGGGACGCTGCCGACGACGCGGTGGCGGCGCTGCACGCGGGCGCGCGGGCCGTGCTCTACACCGGCGGATCGCACAGCAGGGCCAGTCTCGAAGGCGTGGGGGCGCCGGTCGTGGACACTCTCGCCGAGGCCGTGGGGGTGGCGGAACGCCTGGAGGAGTGAGCGAATGCGCGCTCACGCTCCGCTGCTGACTGCGTACGCTGCGGTGGGATCGTCGACGAACCAGAATGCACAGATCCGGCAGAGGGGGACGGGCGCGGCACCATGGGATTCGGCTTCGGGCAGAGGAGCGGGGGACAGCTCCCGGCCGACGTCACCGCATTCGTCGGCCGGGCGGGTGAACTCGCGCAGGCGCCGTCCTGTCACGCCCACCTCGGATCCTCGGACCCTCAGGTCACCGGCGCCTTGGCGCGCAGCACCGTGAGGAACTCCCGCATCCACCCCGAGTGGTCCGGCCAGGCGCGCGACGACACCAACGTCCCGTCGACCACCACTTCCGCGTCTCGGAAAGCAGCGCCCGCGGCCTGCATGTCGGGCTCAAGCGCCGGATACGCCGTGACGCGGCGCCCGCGCAGACCGTCGACCGCCGCCGTCAGCAGCGGACCGTGGCAGATCTGGGCCACGGGCTTGTCCGCGTCGAAAAAAGACTTCAGGATCTTGCGCAGCTCCGGGTCGTTGCGCAGATACTCGGGGGCGCGGCCGCCCGGGATCACGACAGCGACGTACTGTTCGGGCTCGACCTCGGCGAACGCGAGATCGGCGGGCCAGGTGTAGCCGGGCTTCTCCGTGTACGTGTCGAACCCCGGTTCGAAGTCATGGACGACGAACTGCAGCTTCTTGCGCTCCGGGGCGGCGATGTGGACGTCGTAGCCCTCCTCGCGCAGGCGCTGGTAGGGGTACAGGACTTCCAGTGACTCGGCGGCGTCGCCGGTCACCAGGAGGATCTTGGGTGCCATGGCTGTGCGCTCCCCTCGGAGCCTTCGGGCCGGGGTGTCTCCTCCTCAACGTGGACCCGGCCGGACCGTTAGGCAACCCCCCGACGCATCCATCCGCGTCGCTGTCCCTGTGCAGAGTGTCAAAGTTCGACCGCTGTATTTGTACACATACGGCTCATGACGACTCCCGGGGGAGGGGCGATAGCCTTGACCCGTGATCAGCGCGATATCTCGCGGGGGCATCGTCGCCCCCTGCCCGCGCCGGGAGCACACGGAGATCTACATCCGTGCCCGGCGCTCCGCTGACCGTTCCCTTCGGGGCGGAATATGGATGCCGTCCCGACTCCGGGCAGGAAATACGCCAAAAATGGCGGATAACAGCCCGCTCATCTCTCATCCCGGCATACCGTCGACATCGACCGGAGACCCCGCGTCGTGGCGTTGTGCCGCATCACTTTCTTCAACGTCACGCAACGGCGCGCGACAGGAGCCAGAGGACAATGCAGACCAAGCTGGACGAAGCCAAGGCCGAGCTGCTCGCACGGGCCGCCCGGGTAGCTGAGAACAGCCCGGCTGGGGGCCAACTCCCGGCCGGGACGAATGGCGAGGGGGCTCCGGACCAGGAGTCCGTGCTCGCGTTCCTCCAGCGCTACTACCTGCACACCGCCCCCGAGGACCTGGCCGACCGCGACCCGGTCGACGCCTTCGGTGCAGCCGTCTCCCACTACCGGCTCGCGGAGGTCCGCCCGCAGGGCACCGCGAACGTCAAGGTCCACACGCCGACGGTCGAGGAGAACGGCTGGACCTGCAGCCACTCCGTCGTCGAGGTCGTCACCGACGACATGCCGTTCCTGGTCGACTCGGTCACCAACGAGCTGTCCCGCCAGGGCCGCGGCATCCACGTCGTGATCCACCCGCAGGTCACCGTGCGCCGCGACCTGACCGGCAAGCTCCTGGAGGTCCTGCCCGCGGGCAGCGCCGCCGACGGCCACGACACGCTCACCGAGTCGTGGATCCACGTGGAGATCGACCGGGAGACCGACCGCGCCGACCTGAAGCAGATCACCTCCGACCTGCTGCGTGTCCTGTCCGACGTCCGTGAGGCCGTCGAGGACTGGGAGAAGATGCGGGACTCGGCGCTGCGTATCGCCGATGACCTGCCGAGCGAGCCCACCGCCGACGACCTGCGCGCCCAGGACGTCGAGGAGGCCCGCGAGCTGCTGCGCTGGCTGTCCACCGACCACTTCACCTTCCTCGGCTACCGCGAGTACGAGCTGCGCGAGGACGACTCGCTGTCGGCCGTGCCCGGCACCGGCCTCGGCATCCTGCGCTCCGACCCGCAGCACGGCGGCGACGACCACCACCCGGTGAGCCCGTCCTTCAGCCGGCTGCCCGCCGACGCGCGCGCCAAGGCCCGCGAGCACAAGATCCTCGTGCTGACCAAGGCCAACAGCCGCGCCACCGTGCACCGCCCGTCGTACCTGGACTACGTCGGCGTGAAGAAGTTCGACGCCGAGGGCAACGTCATCGGTGAGCGCCGCTTCCTCGGCCTCTTCTCGAGCGCCGCGTACACGGAGTCCGTCCGGCGCGTCCCGGTCGTGCGCCGCAAGGTGCAGGAAGTGCTGCGGGGCGCCGGGTTCTCGCCCAACAGCCACGACGGCCGCGACCTGCTCCAGATCCTGGAGACGTACCCGCGCGACGAGCTGTTCCAGACCCCGGCCGACGAGCTGCGCGCCATCGTCACCAGCGTCCTCTACCTCCAGGAGCGCCGCCGGCTGCGGCTCTACCTGCGCCAGGACGAGTACGGCCGCTACTACTCGGCCCTCGTCTACCTGCCGCGCGACCGCTACACCACCGGTGTCCGCCTGCGGATCATCGACATCCTCAAGGAAGAGCTCAACGGCACCAGCGTCGACTTCACGGCCTGGAACACCGAGTCGATCCTGTCCCGGCTGCACTTCGTCATCCGCGTCGAGCCGGGCACCGAGCTGCCCGTGCTGACCGAGGCCGACACCGAGCGCATCGAGGCGCGGCTGGTCGACGCCGCCCGCTCGTGGGCCGACGGCTTCGGCGAGGCGCTGAACGCGGAGTGCGGCGAGGAGCGCGCGGCCGAGCTGGGCCGCCGCTACTCCGGCGCCTTCCCCGAGGGCTACAAGGCCGACCACTCGCCGCGCGCGGCGGTCGCCGACCTGGTCCACCTCGAAGCGCTCAAGCGCGGCGAGAAGGACTTCGCGCTCTCGCTGTACGAGCCCGTGGGCGCGGCCCCCGGCGAGCGCCGCTTCAAGATCTACCGCACCGGCGCGCCGGTCTCCCTGTCGTCCGTCCTGCCGGTCCTCAACCGGCTCGGCGTCGAGGTCATCGACGAGCGCCCCTACGAGCTGCGCTGCTCGGACCGGACCACGGCGTGGATCTACGACTTCGGCCTTCGCCTGCCGAAGTCGCTCACCGGCAACGGTGACTTCCTCGGTGACGACGGCCGCGAGCGCTTCCAGGAGGCCTTCACGGCGACCTGGACCGGCGCCGCCGAGAACGACGGCTTCAACTCCCTCGTCCTGAGCGCCGGTCTGAACTGGCGGCAGGCGATGGTGCTGCGCGCGTATGCCAAGTACCTGCGCCAGGCCGGTGCGACGTTCAGCCAGGACTACATGGAGGACACCCTCCGTAACAACGTCCACACCACCCGCCTCCTGGTGAGCCTCTTCGAGGCGCGCATGTCGCCGGAGCGCCAGCGGGCCGGGACCGAGCTGATCGACGGGCTCCTGGAGGAGCTCGACGGCGCGCTCGACCAGGTCGCGAGCCTGGACGAGGACCGGATCCTGCGGTCCTTCCTGACCGTCATCAAGGCGACGCTGCGGACGAACTTCTTCCAGAAGCGCGACGACGGCACGCCGCACGCGTACGTCTCCATGAAGTTCGACCCGCAGGCCATCCCCGACCTGCCCGCGCCGCGCCCGGCCTACGAGATCTGGGTGTACTCGCCTCGGGTCGAGGGCGTGCACCTGCGCTTCGGCAAGGTCGCGCGCGGTGGTCTGCGCTGGTCCGACCGGCGTGAGGACTTCCGCACCGAGGTCCTCGGCCTGGTCAAGGCGCAGATGGTGAAGAACACCGTCATCGTGCCGGTCGGCGCGAAGGGCGGCTTCGTCGCGAAGAACCTGCCGGACCCGAGCGTCGACCGTGACGCGTGGCTGGCCGAGGGTGTCGCGTCGTACAAGACCTTCATCTCGGCGCTGCTCGACATCACCGACAACCTGGTGGCCGGCCAGGTCGTGCCCCCGGCGGACGTCGTGCGGCACGACGGGGACGACACGTACCTCGTGGTCGCGGCCGACAAGGGCACGGCGACGTTCTCCGACATCGCCAACGCGGTCGCCGAGTCGTACAACTTCTGGCTCGGTGACGCCTTCGCCTCCGGCGGCTCGGCGGGCTACGACCACAAGGGCATGGGTATCACCGCCCGCGGCGCCTGGGAGTCCGTGAAGCGGCACTTCCGGGAGCTGGGCACCGACACGCAGACCGAGGACTTCACGGTCGTCGGCGTCGGCGACATGTCCGGTGACGTGTTCGGCAACGGCATGCTGCTCTCCGAGCACATCCGCCTGGTCGCCGCGTTCGACCACCGGCACATCTTCATCGACCCGCGGCCCGACGCGGCCACCTCGTACGCCGAGCGCCGCCGCCTGTTCGACCTGCCGCGCTCCTCGTGGGCCGACTACAACAAGGAACTGATCTCCGCGGGCGGCGGGATCTTCCCGCGCTCCGCCAAGGCGATCCAGCTCAACGCGCACATCCGCGAGGCACTCGGCATCGAGTCGGGCGCCGCGAAGATGACGCCGGCCGACCTGATGAAGGCGATCCTGCACGCGCGGGTCGACCTGCTGTGGAACGGCGGCATCGGCACGTACGTGAAGTCGTCCGCCGAGTCGAACGCGGACGTCGGCGACAAGGCCAACGACGCGATCCGCGTGGACGGCCAGGACGTGCGGGCCAAGGTGATCGGCGAGGGCGGCAACCTCGGCGCGACCCAGCTGGGCCGTATCGAGTTCGCGCGCAGCGGCGGCAAGGTCAACACCGACGCCATCGACAACAGCGCGGGCGTGGACACCTCCGACCACGAGGTGAACATCAAGATCCTGCTCAACGCGCTCGTCACCGACGGCGACATGACCGTCAAGCAGCGCAACAAGCTGCTCGCCGAGATGACCGACGAGGTCGGCGCCCTGGTGCTGCGCAACAACTACGCGCAGAACACGGCCCTGGCCAACGCGGTCGCCCAGGCGCCCGACCTGCTCCACGCCCACCAGCGCTTCATGCGCCGCCTGGTCCGTGAAGGGAGCCTCGACCGGGCCCTGGAGTTCCTGCCGACGGACCGGCAGGTCAAGGAACTGCTGAACTCCGGGCGCGGCCTGAGCCAGCCCGAGTTGGCCGTCCTCCTCGCGTACACGAAGATCACGGCCGCGCACGAGCTGATCCAGACGTCGCTGCCGGACGACCCGTACCTGCGCAGGCTCCTGCACGCCTACTTCCCGCAGGCGCTGCGCGAGCGGTTCACCGACGCGGTCGACGGGCACGCGCTGCGCCGCGAGATCGTCACCACGGTGCTGGTCAACGACACGGTGAACAGCGGCGGTTCGACGTTCCTGCACCGGCTGCGCGAGGAGACCGGGGCGTCCCTGGAGGAGATCGTGCGGGCGCAGCTCGCCGCGCGCGAGATCTTCGGCCTCGGCGAGGTCTGGGACGCGGTCGAGTCGCTCGACAATGTCGTCGCCGCGGACGTCCAGACCCGGATCAGGCTGCACTCGCGCCGCCTGGTCGAGCGCGGCACGCGCTGGCTGCTCAACAACCGGCCGCAGCCGCTCCAGCTCGCCGAGACCATCGACTTCTTCCGCGAGGGCGTCGCCCAGGTGTGGTCGGCCATGCCGAAGATGCTGCGCGGCGCGGACGCCGAGTGGTACCAGTCGATCCTGGACGAGCTGACCGCAGCGGGTGTGCCGGAGGAGCTGGCCCAGCGCGTCGCCGGGTTCTCCTCGGCCTTCCCGACGCTCGACATCGTGGCGATCGCCGACCGCACCGGCAAGGACCCCCTGGCCGTCGCCGAGGTGTACTACGACCTCGCGGACCGGCTGTCCATCGCGCAGTTGATGGACCGGATCATCGAGCTGCCGCGGTCCGACCGCTGGCAGTCGATGGCCCGCGCCTCGATCCGCGAGGACCTGTACGCGGCGCACGCGGCCCTCACGGCCGATGTGCTGGCCGCCGGGAACGGCGTGTCGACTCCGGAGCAGCGCTTCGACGCGTGGCAGGAGAAGAACGCGCCGATCCTGGGCCGCGCGCGGACGACCCTGGAGGAGATCCAGAGCTCGGACGCCTTCGACCTGGCGAACCTGTCGGTCGCGATGCGCACGATGAGGACGCTGCTGCGCACGCACTCGTAGGGTCCGCTCGAAGCGACGGGGGCGCCCCGCACCGGAACTCCGGTGCGGGGCGCCCCCGTTTCACCTTCCGGACTCTTTCCGTTCTCTTGCCCGTCTCCGGCCGGCCTCTTGACCGGTTCTGGCCTGATGGACCGCGCGCCCAATCGGTTGCTCCTGGAGGTGCGTCGACCCCATGGGGTTTGCCATAAGCCATTATCTCGGGCATTACGTCTAAAGTGGACCCGATTGTCAGATCGGCGGCGCGCAGCGGAGAGGTCAGGAAGGGTCCATGACGGAAGCGATTCTGCTGGTCGGCGGGCTGGGCACCCGGCTGCGGCCGCTCACGGTCAACACACCCAAGCCCATGGTGCGCGCGGCCGGAGTCCCCTTCCTGGCCCATCAGATCGCCCGGCTCGCCGGCGCGGGCGTGCGCCACATCGTCCTCGCCACCTGCTATCTCGCCGAGGTCTTCGAGCCGTACTTCGGCGACGGATCGGCGTTCGGGGTCCACCTCGAGTACGCCGTCGAGTACGAGGCGCTGGGGACCGGCGGCGCGATCCGGAACGCGGCACGCCGCCTGATCTCCGCTCCCGAGGAACCCGTCCTCGTCTGCAACGGCGACATCCTCACCGGCCTCGACGCGCGCGCCCTCATCAACCGGCACCGCGAGCGCGAAGCCGACGTCACCCTCCACCTCGCCCGCGTCGACGACCCCCGCGCCTTCGGGCTCGTACCGACCGACGCCGACGGCTGCGTGCTCGCCTTCACCGAGAAGCCGCAGACGCCCGAGGAGATCGTCACGGACCAGATCAACGCGGGCTCCTACGTGTTCCGCAGGTCCGTCATCGACCACATCCCCGCCGGGCGGGCCGTTTCCGTCGAGCGCGAGACGTTCCCCGGCCTGCTCGCCGCGGGTGCCTATCTGCACGGAATGGTCGAGGACTCCTACTGGCTCGACCTCGGCCGGCCCGAAGCCTTCGTGCAGGCCTCCGCCGACCTCGTGCGCGGGGTCATCCACTCGCCCGCCGTGCCCGGTGTGCGCGGCGAGTCCCTCGTACTGCCCGGCGCCAAGGTCGCCGCCGACGCCTGGCTCGCCGAGGGCACCGTCGTCGGGGCGGGCGTCCAGGTAGGTTCAGGGGCCGTCGTCCACGGTTCCGTGCTGCATGACGGCGCGACCGTGGGCGCCGGTGCCTATGTCAGGAAGAGCCTGGTCGGCGCGGGTGCGCGGATCGGGCGGCGCTCCGTCCTGCACGGCAGCGTCATCGGTGACGGCGCCCAGGTCGGCGCCCACAACGAACTGCGGAACGGAACCCGGGTGTGGTGCGAGGCCGTACTGCCCGACCGGGCCGTCCGCTTCTCCTCGCTCGCCGGAGAAGGGCTGACCGAACAGTGAACACGAACTCTCCCGACATCGGGGCCACACCGGCCGCCGCCAGGCCACTGCCCGACGACTGGGCCCGGACCCCCCTCACCGTCGTCATGCCGACGTACAACGAGGCGGGCAACCTGCCCGGCATGGCCGACGCCCTCATGGCGCTCCCCCTTCCGGGCCTGCGCCTCCTCGTCGTCGACGACTCCAGCCCCGACGGCACCGGCGACATCGCCGAGCGGTACGCCGAGCGGCACGGGCACGACCGGATGAGCGTCCTGCACCGCGCCGGCAAGGAGGGACTCGGCCGGGCCTACGCGGCGGGCATGGCGCGGGCCGTCGCCGACGGCGCGCGCTACGTCCTCCAGATGGACGCCGACGGCAGCCACCCCACCGACAAGGTGCCCGCGCTCCTCGGCACCGCCCTCGCCACCGGCGCCGGAGTCACCATCGGCAGCCGCTACGTCCAGGGCGGCACGCTCTCCGAGGCGTGGGGCGTGCACCGCAGGCTCCTGTCCCGCTGGGCCAACACCTACGCGGGCACCATCCTCGGCACCCGCGTCCGCGACATCACCGGCGGCTTCAACCTGTGGCGCGAGGACGCGCTGCGCGCCATCGACCTGGCGTCCGTCGACAGCGCGGGCTACAGCTTCCAGGTCGAGATGAAGTACCGCGCGGTGCGCCGCGGCTTCGGCGTCATAGAGGTCCCCATCCACTTCGAGGACCGCACGGTCGGCGAGTCCAAGATGAACCTGATGGTGCAGCTCGAATCCGTCAGCATGCCGTGGAAGCTGCGGGCGAGGGCGCGCCGATGACGGTCCAGACCGCGGCGCGTGAGGCGCCCGTTGTCGTCCCTGTCCGGGCCAGGGTGCGCCGCCTGTCCATGGAGGTCGCCAAGTTCGGCGCCGTCGGCGGCAGCGGCGTCGCCGTCAACTTCCTCGTCTTCAACCTCCTGCTGCACGGCATCGGCCGGGCCCCGATGACCGCGACGGTCCTGGCCAGCTGTGTCGCCATGGGCACCAACTACCTGGGCTTCCGCTTCTTCGCCTACCGGGACCGCGACTCGCGCACCCGCCGCCAGATCGCGCTGTTCTTCGGCTTCAGCGTGCTCGGCGTCCTCATGGAGAGCGTCCTGTTCTACGCCGGATACCACGGCGCCTCGATGACGGGACCGCTCGCGTCGAACATCGCCAAGGCACTGTCCATCGTCCTGGCCTCGGCCTTCCGCTTCCTCGTCTACCGGACGTGGGTCTTCCAGCACGATGCGCGCCGCGAGTAACGCGGCCCTCAGGGCCGCGGCCCCGCTGGTCCTCCTGCTGGTCGTCGCTCTGCTCGTGGCCGTCGCGATCCGGCTGCCCTGGGCGGGCGACCTCGGCATCCACGCGGCCACCGTCGAACGCCTGCGCCACGATCTCCTCGACCCGGGCAACCCGCTGGTCGACGAAAAGACGCCGAGCCCGTACTACTCACCGTGGACGGTGTTCCTCGGCGTCGTCGCCGACGTCACCGGCCTCGGCACCTTCACCGTCCTGCGCATCGCCGCGCTGATCTCGCTGACGCTGCTCGTGACCGGCGTATGGCGGTTCACCGGCACGTTCACCGAAGCGTCCGCGAGCCGCTCCCGGCGCACGGCGGTCACCGCGCTCGTCCTCCTGTGCCTGCTCCTCCTGTGGGGCACGAGCCTGTTCAACTGGAGCGGCTTCCTCGGCCTCAACTCCCTTGCCCTGACCCTCTCCTACCCCAGCACCTTCGCGCTCGGGCTGTCCTTCCACCTCTGGGCGCTGCTGCGCGGGGCGCTCGCCCGCGGCTCGGGCCTGCCCGGGTTCCTCGGCCTTGGGCTGCTGTGGTCCGTGATCCTGCTGAGCCATCAGTTCACGGGCGTCGTCGCGTCGTTCGGCGCCCTCGCGATGGTGGCCGGGGCGCGGCCCTGGCCGGCACGCGCGGTGTGGGCGCGGCTCGCGGCCGGGCTCGCCCTCGGCGCGGTCGTGCTCGCCGCATGGCCGTACTACTCGTTCTTCGACCTCTTCCACGCGCAGGGCCTGGAGGAGATCCACCAGGCCCTCTACCGGAACCTGCCCGGCCGGTACTGGCTCCTGCTTGCCGGCGTGTTCGCGCTCGCTCTGCGGTGGCGCAGGGACCGGCGCGATCCGCTCGTGATCTTCTTCGCGCTCGGGGTGCTGATGTTCGCGGCGGGCTGGGTGAGCGGGCACTACTCGTGGGGCCGGGTCCTGCCGGCAGCCGTGATCCCGGCGCAGGTCGCGGCGGGCCTGGAGGTGTTCGGGGCAGAGCGCAGGGCGGGCCGCGGGGCCGTACGTACGGCGTTCGCTGCGGTACTCGCTGCGGCGCTCCTCGCGGGCGCGTGGACCCAGTCGGGCGTACTCGGCTACGTCGTCCCGCGAGACGTCCTGCCCAAGCCGCTCGCCGACCGCTACAAGCCACCGTGGCGCGGCTACCACTGGATGACGCCCTGGGTGAAGTACGGGGACGTGGTCCTCGCCACGGACTTCCCCGCGCGCCAGATCCCCGCGTACGGGCCCTACACCGTGGCCCCCGGCTACCCGGACTTCTTCCTGCCCGACGAGGCGGCCCGCACCAGCGCCGTCGGGACCTACTTCGCCCCCGGCACCGAGCGGGCCGCGCGCCTCGACGTCCTGCGCCGCTATGAGGTGCGGTGGATCGTGAGCCACCGCGACGACGCGGGCCTCGCCGCCACCGACCCCGCACTGCACAAGGTCACGACGGGCCCGGGCGGCCAGACCCTGTACGAGGTCGTCGGCGACCAGGGCTAACGCAGCGCGCTCCTCACCAGGCGTACGGCGTTCCGTACGCGCCCGTCCGAAGCAGTGGCCAGCCTGCGCGCCACCGGGTGCGTCACCCGGGCCGTGAGCCCGGCCGGCTCCCAGCGGATCTGGAGACGCCCGCCGCCCCGGCCCTCCGGCTCCAGCGTCACCCGGTGCGGGGCCGCCCCCGAGTGGTACCCGACACGCGCGGTGAGCGCGGGGAAGTCCAGCGGCGCGAGCAGCACCGAGGTGTTGCGCAGCCCGTGGTCCTGGAGCTGGAGCAACGGATGCCGCATGCCGTCGAAGCCGTGCACCGGGAGCGGGGCCGCCGCCAGGTCGAGCCGCACCCGGCCCTCGAAGACGCCGGGCCGCACCGGGTCGAGCCGCAGCCGCGTCGTCATACGGCGCCGCCCCGGCGCCACGACCAGCGAGGCGACGTGCGGGCCGACGGCGAGGCGCAGACCGGGATCGTACGTGCGCACCGACAGGTCGATGCCGGCGCCGGGGCCGCGCTCGATCCGCGTGATCTCGTGCCGGAAGTGGGCGCCGGGGAACGGACGCGAGTACAACTCCTGGTCGGACAGGTCGAGTTCGGCACGCGCCTCGTCCGACGGCGGGACCACTGCCCCCCAGTAGACGGCACCGGACGCGTCCGTGGCAGTCTCGCGCGGGGCCACCACATGGCCGAGCCCGCGCGCCGCGAGCCGGGCGTCGGAGAGGCGGCCGTCGCGCACCAGTTGCAGGACGACCCGCTCGGGGCGCGGCAGCCGGGCGTACGCGCCCGGGGACAGCGTCGCCAGATACGGGTTCACGATCTCGGCGAACCCGGCCAGCCAGGCGTAGTCCCGGTAGGGCAGATCGCCCGCGTACATCCGGAAGTCGTGCTTGAGGAACTTGTAGTCCTTGTCCTCGCGCACCCCCGTGTGGCCGCCCGCCGCGAGGAAATCGTCGATGAGTTCCTGCACGTGGACGCGGTCGCGGACGTTGGTCAGCTTGTGCCGCTGGTTGGAGATCGACGCGGCGTCCGCCTCGGCGAACGGCGCGATGTACCAGCGGTAGACCGGCTCGGGGATGACCGTGAAGGACTTCGCGAGGCAGTACGCCTGCGCCGAGAACAGCTGGTCCTCGTAGTGGATGCCCTCGGGGAAGCGCAGCTGGTTGCGGTCGAGGAACTCCCGCTTGTACATCTTGCTCGTCGACAAGTGCTCGAAGAACAGGCCGGGTTCGGCGTCGATCCCGTCGACCGTGCGGCGCTCCGAGACCAGGTGCGGCATCCACGTCGACGTGCGGCCCGTGTCGACGCGGATCCGCTCGACCGCGCCCATCGCGAAGTCGATCTCCCGCTCCCGGTGCGCCGCGAGCAGCAGCTCCACCGATTCCGGAGGGAGTTCGTCGTCGCTGTCGAGGAACATCAGATACGGGGCGCGGGCGATGTCGAGCGCGCGGTTGCGGGGCGCGCTGCACCCGCCGCTGTTCTCCGGCAGACGCAGGTAGCGCACCCGAGGGTCCGCGGCGGCGAGGCGGCGCGCCACCTCGGGGGTGGCGTCCGTCGAGTGGTCGTCGCTGATGACGACCTCGATGTTGCCGTGCGTCTGCTCCAGGACCGAGGCGACGGCGCGCGGCAGCCGCCCGGCGTCGTTGTAGACGATGACGGTGACCGTGACGTCGGGCGTGATCGTTCTCGTGGGCGTGGTCATCGGCGGGCCGCCTCCTCGGGGGTGGGCGCGGGGATGCGCTCGTCGACGGGGACCACCGGGGGCAGCGCCGCCTCGCTCTCGCCGAGGAAGACCCGGCGTACGACCCGCTCGGCGGCGTGACCGTCGTCGAACTCGCAGAACCGGCGCCGGAACGCGGCCCGCGCCTTCCCCGACGCCTCGTCGCGCCACGCGCCCGAGGCGAGGATGTCCGTCAGCTCGTCCTGCGTACGGGCGACGGGCCCGGGCGCCTCGGCGATCAGGTCGAAGTAGACCCCGCGGGTCTTCGCGTACATCTCCCAGTCGTCCGCGTAGATCACGATCGGGCGGTCCAGATTGGCGTAGTCGAACATGATCGACGAGTAGTCCGTGACCAGGGCGTCCGCGGCGAGGCAGAGCTCCTCGACCGGGTCGTACGTGGACACGTCGATGACCCGGCCGCTGCGGCGCAGGTCCGCGAGCGGCGAGCCCGCCCCGCCGTAGAAGTAGTGGCCGCGCACGAGGAGGACGGTGTCGTCGCCGAGCCGGTCGGCGAGCGTGGCGAGGTCCAGGCGCGGGGTCCAGGAGCCCTCGTAGTCGCGGTGCGTCGGCGCGTACAGGACGGCCCGCCGGCCCGGCGCGATGCCGAGGCGGTCGCGGACGGCGCGGATGTCGGCGGCCGTCGCGCTGTAGAAGACGTCGTTGCGCGGATAGCCGTACTCCAGCGGGACGTAGTGCGTGGGGTAGGCGCGCTCCCAGATCCGCGTGGAGTGGCTGTTCGACGTGACGCTGTAGTCCCACTTGTCGACGCGGGCCAGGAGCTGGCGGAAGTTGAGGCCCTTGGACGCGGTCGGGTACTCGATCTGGTCGAGGCCCATGCGCTTGAGGGGCGTGCCGTGGTGGGTCATGACGTGGACGGCTTCGGGGCGCTTGACCACGGCGTTCGCGAAGTTGACGTTGTTGACGAGGTACTTGGCACGGGCCAGGACCTCCCAGTAGCGGCGGGAGCCGGGCACGACGTGGTCGGTGCCGGGCGGCAGGAGCGGCGCGTCGGCCGCGCGGACCACCCACACCTGGTGGACGCGCGGCGCGAGTTCGGCGAGCTTCGCGGCGATCGCGCCCGGATTGCAGGCGACCCCGCGGTCCCAGTACGCGGAGAACACGGCCAGGTCCGGGTCCACGGGCCGGCGCAGCTCCCGCCGGTAGCGGTGGTCGCGGACCTTCGCGCCGATCCGCCGCTTGCGCTCCCGGGCCGCGGACTTCAGGGCGCGCCGCTTGTGGTTGACGCTCTGGAAGGCGCGGTACCGGGAGTACGCGTCCTCTTCGAGCAGGCGGCGCCGGATGCCTTCGAGCCCCGCGGGCCTGCGGTAGCCCTCCGGCCGCCACGCGACGGCCGCGCGCGAGGCCCGGCGGAAGAACTCGCGGCCCACCGGCTCCGGCATCCCGGCGCGGGCCACGATCCGCATGCACTCGGTCGCCATCACGTCGTAGAGGACCGCGCGGGGACCGGTCGGCGTGCCGAGGCCGGCCATCAGGCGCTGGAGGTCCTCGTACAGGCCGACGGTCGCGTAGTGCTGCTCCGGGGTGAGCGGCGGCAGGCTCGTGGGGCGCAGCCTGCGCTCGTCGAGGACCACGTGCTGGAGCGCGGTGACGCGGTCGGCGAGGACGAGGGCGGCGCGGGCCGCGAACCGCTCGTCGGTGGCGGCCAGTTGGTCGCGGTGGTCCTGCCAGAACGCGGCGCGCAGGGCACGGTTCCCGAGCAACGGGGTGACCCGCAGCAGGTCGGGGCAGTCCGCGAGGGGCAGATCGCGGCCGCCCGCCCTGGCGAGCAGACGGGCGTCGGGGCCCGGGAGGCCGGAGGTGCGCCAGTTCGAGTGCACATGGTCGGTGAGTACGACGTCCACGCGGTCGGCGCTGTCCGCGAGAGAAGCGACCCGGTCCAGCAGCGCCCGCAGCGCGCCCGGGGGCACGCGGTCCTTGGCGTGCACGAACAGCAGCCACTCGCCCGAGGCCCGCTCGCCGCCGGCGGCGCGGGCCTCCTCGTCGGAAGTGGCGCCGGGCAGGGCCAGAACGGTGACGCTGCCCGGCACGTCGGCGGTCGGCGCCGGATCGTCCACGGCGGCGACGACGAGTTCCGCCCCCTCGGGCAACTGGCCCGTCACGCTGTCCAGGCAGTCGGCGAGATGCCCCTGCACGTCCCGGCCGTACACGATGACGCTGAGTTCCTGCACGGTCTCCGTCCCTTCTCCTCCTGGCGCCCCATAGTGTCACCGATCGGATAAAAGGGATAAAGGGAGTGGGCCGCCCGCATCGGCCTCAGGCGGAAACGGCGACCTTGGGCTTCTTCGGTTCCGGCTTGCCGTCGTTCGGATTGGTGAACGCCTCGTACGCCTTGAGGACCTCGTCCGTCGGACCGTCCATGCGCAGCTCGCCGCGCTCCAGCCACAGCACCCGGTCGCAGGTGTCGCGGATCGACTTGTTGTTGTGACTGACGAGGAAGACCGTGCCGGCCTCCTTGCGCAGCTCGCGGATGCGGGACTCCGAGCGCTTCTGGAAGGACCGGTCGCCGGTGGCCAGGGCCTCGTCGATCAGCAGCACGTCGTGGTCCTTGGCGGCGGCGATGGAGAACCGGAGCCGGGCGGCCATGCCGGAGGAGTACGTCCGCATGGGCAGCGTGATGAAGTCGCCCTTCTCGTTGATGCCGGAGAAGCCGACGATGTCGTCGTAGCGCTCGCGCACCTCCTCGCGGCTCATGCCCATGGCGAGGCCGCCGAGATGGACGTTGCGCTCGCCCGTGAGGTCGTTCATCAGCGCCGCGTTCACGCCGAGCAGGGACGGCTGGCCATGCGTGAAGATCCGGCCGTTCTCCGTCGGCAGCAGCCCCGCCACCGCCTTGAGCAGCGTCGACTTGCCCGACCCGTTCGTGCCGATCAGGCCGATCGCCTCGCCCTTGTAGGCGGTGAACGACACCTTCTTCACCGCGTGCACCTTGCGCACGCCGGCCCGCGCCTCGGCCTTCTTCCGCCCGCCGATGATGCGGCCGAGCGCGGCGGTCGCGGTGCCGCGGCCCGCGCCCGTGCCGTTCACGCGGTACACGATGTCGACGTCGTCGACGATGACGGTGGGGATCCGCTCCCCGGAGGTGTCAGCCACGGCCGTACGTCTCCTCTGCCTTCCAGAAGTAGATGAACCCGCCGACGCCCGCGAGCAGCGCCCACCCGGCCGCGATCGCCCACACGTGGGGCGGCAGCTGGCCGCGGTGGAAACTGTCGATCAGGGCGAAGCGCATCAGGTCGATGTAGACGGCGGCCGGGTTCGCGGACAGCAGTACGTGCACGACGTGCGGCAGGTGCTGGTTCTTGAGCACCTTGTCGATGCTCCACATCACGCCGGACGTGTACATCCACGTACGCAGCAGGAACGGCATCAGCTGCGCTATGTCCGGCGTCCGCGCGCCCATCCTCGCCATCACGAGGGCCACGCCGGTGTTGAAGACGAACTGCAGCAGCAGGACCGGCAGGACCAGGAACCACGAGAGGGCCGGCGGAACGCCGAAGCAGAGCAGGATCACCACCAGCGCGCACATCGAGAACAGCAGCTGCTGGAGCTGCTGGAGCGCGAACGACACCGGCAGCGCCGCGCGCGGGAAGTGCAGCGCCCGTACGAGACCGAGGTTGCCGGAGATCGCGCGGGTGCCCGCCATGATCGAGCTCTGCGTGAACGTCCACACGAACACGCCGGTGACCAGGAACGGCACGTAGTCCGGCACGTTGTGCTTCGTGTCCATCAGCACGCCGAAGATGAAGTAGTAGACCGCCGCGTTCAGGAGCGGGGTCGCCACCTGCCACACCTGGCCGAGCTTCGCCTGGCTGTACTGCGCCGTGAGCTTGGCCGTCGCGAACGCGGTGATGAAGTGGCGCCGCTGCCAGAGCTGGCCCACATATTCCGCGAGGGTCGGGCGCGCGCCGCTGACCGAGAGGCCGTACCGCGCGGCCAGCTGCGCGGGATCTTCCACCGGGGCGGTGACCGCCGGCGGGGGAGGTGTGTCGACTGCCTGACTCACATCCGCTGCTTTCGCTCAAAGGGTCGGAGACGTCGGAACGGGCCCGTATCGTCGTGACGCGAGCGTAGGGCGTCGCGACGTCGGAACGCAACCGTTTCGTCGTAGCGCCGTAAGCTGTTCACCATGACGACCAACGCCGACTCCTCCCCCGAGCTCTCGGCTTCGCTCGAGCAGGGGGGACCCCCGTCGCCACCGCGTCGCCGGGCCCCCGCAGGGGCAGCCGTCCTCCGTGAGGATGTGACCGACGCCATCCGGGCAGCCGTCTTCGAAGAGCTCGCCGCCGTGGGCTATGCCCGTATGTCCATCGAGGGGATCGCGCGCCGCGCGGGCGTCGGCAAGACGGCCGTCTACCGCCGCTGGCGCTCCAAGCTGCACCTGGTCCTGGACCTGGTCTCCGCCATAGCGGTACAGGGCCTGCCGGCCCCGGACACGGGTTCCCTGGAGGGCGACCTGCGCCTCCTGTACGAGGTGACATCCCGCGCCCTGAGGCATCCGGTCGCCGGCCAGATCATCCCCGACCTCCAGGCCGAGGCCGCCCGCAACCCGGAAATCGCCGAGGCCATGCAGAAGGCACTGCGCGAGGGGCAGCACGGGGTGGCGAGCGGCATCGTGCGCAGCGCCGCCGCGCGCGGGGAGGTCAGGGCGGACCTCGACGAGGACCTCGCCCTCGACCTGATCTCGGGCCCGCTGTACTGGCGCGCGGTGGTGGTGCGCACGCCGTTGCCCAAGGGGTACCTGGGGAAACTGGCTTCGGCTACGGCGGCGGGGTTGAGGGCGCTGTAGTTGCCCGCTGACATCAGTCGCGGCGGCGCCCTGGCCACGGCAGATGCCTGGTTCGGATCACCTGTCCGGGTCACGTCCGGACGTGACCCGCGCGAGAGACGTTCGGTGGGGGTAGGTCGTTTCGCGCAAGGCGACCTTGGGATCCATGAGGAGATCAGCTATGTACGCAGTGATTCGGCGTTACGAAGGAGTGACTGACTCTGCCGAGGCAGGGCGCCGAGTGGACGAGGGATTCGTGCCTCTCCTCCGCCGGGCCCCCGGTTTCGTGGCCTACTACTGGGTGGACGCCGGGGACGGAGTGATGGTCTCCACCAGCGTCTTCGAAGACCGATCCGGGGCCGAAGGGTCGATCGACCGGGCGGCGGACTTCGTACGGGACAACCTCTCGTCGCTGCTCCCCAACCGTCCTCAGGTCACGGCCGGCCCGGTTGTGGCTGCTGGGTAGCAACCTGCGACGTCGCGGAACTCCGGCCAGAGCCTTGAAAATCCCGGGAAAACTGCATGTGTGTTTGGTTGTGAGAGGGGCAGCGCAGCCGCTCACGCATCCCTGCGGCGCAGCATGAACAGGGTCGTCCCGTGCTGTACGTGTCCCTGGTGGTCTGGGCGTTCGGGCTGCTCGTGGACGGCGTGTGGTGCGGGCTGCTCGGGCGGCGCGCGGTGGTGCTGCCGCTCGTGGCGCGGCTCGCGGACCTCGATGCCTCCTGGTCCGGCGCGCTCCTCGCGCCCCCGCCGAGTGCGCGGCTCACGGACCGGATCGAGCAGCTGACGGCGACGCGGGCGGGAGCGGTTGCCGCGCACGGGGCCGAACTGCGGCGTATCGAACGGGACTTGCACGACGGGGCGCAGGCCCGCCTCGTCTCCCTGTCGATGCGGATCGGGCTGGCCAAGCGGGCGTACGAACGTGATCCGGCGGCTGCCCGCAAGCTCATGGACGACGCCCAGGACCAGGCCGAGGAAGCGCTCGCCGAGCTGCGGCACGTGGTGCGCGGCATCCATCCGCCGATCCTCACCGACCGTGGTCTGGCCGGCGCCGTGCGGGCGCTCGCCGCCGGAAGCGGGCTCGACGTGACCGTGCGCGAGGACGGTGTGGGGGACGGGTCGCGCGCCCCGGCGGCCGTGGAGGCGGCGGCGTACTTCGTGGTCGCGGAGGCGCTGACGAACGCGGCGAAGCACAGCGGCGCCGACCGGGCGACCGTGGAACTGGCGCGTACGCAGGGCGGGTTGAGGGTTTCCGTGCGGGATGAGGGGCGGGGTGGCGCGCAGGGGTCGGGCGGCTCGGGGCTGCTCGGCATGCGGCGCCGGGTTGCCGCGCTCGACGGGACGACAGAGGTGTCGAGCCCCGTCGGGGGGCCGACCGTGATCGAGGTGGAGCTGCCGTGCGTGTGGTGATCGCTGAGGACAACGCGCTCCTGCGCGAGGGGCTCGTCCTGCTGCTGAGCTCGGCCGGGCACGAAGTCGTGGCCGTCGCCGGGAGCGGGCCCGAGGTGCTGCCCGCGCTGCTGGAGCACCGGCCGGAGGTGGCGGTGCTCGATGTGCGGATGCCGCCGGGGTTCCGGGACGAGGGGCTGCGGGCGGCCCTGGCGGCCCGAAAGTCCTTGCCGGGACTGCCTGTTCTGGTGCTGTCGCAGTACGTCGAGGAGTCGTACGCCGCCGAACTCCTGGGTGACGGCGCGAGCGGTGTCGGCTATCTGCTCAAGGACCGGGTCGGCCGGGTCGACGAGTTCCTCGACGCGCTCGACCGGGTGGCCGGGGGCGGTACGGCCCTCGACCCCGAGGTCGTCACGGAGCTGCTCAGCCGCCGCCGGGACGACCCGGTCGACGGGCTCACGCCGCGCGAGCGCCAGGTGCTGGAGCTGATGGCGGAGGGCCGGGGCAACACGACGATCGCGGAGACGCTGGTCGTGTCCGAGCGGGCCGTCAGCAAGCACATCGGCAATGTCTTCGCGAAGCTCGGGCTGCCCCCGAGCGACAGCGGGCACCGGCGGGTGCTCGCCGTCCTGGCCTACCTCAACAGGGCGTAGGAGGCGGAGGGAGCCGGCACCCGGTCTACGGCCGGTTCAGGCCGTGACCACGCTGAACGCCGGGCAGATCTCCGGCTTCATGGTCCCGCGCCGAACGGGACTCACCCCACGGCGGTCCCGTGCACCCGGACCCAGCCCTGCCACGCCGACTCGACCATGTCGCGTACGTCGCGCTTCGCCGTCCAGCCGAGCTCCGTCGCGATGCGGTCCGCGGAGGCGACGACGCGGGCCGGGTCGCCGGGGCGGCGCGGGGTGACGACGGGGTCGGTGCCGTGGCCCGTCGTCGCGTTGATCAGCTCGACCATCTCCAGGACCGAGACGCCTTCGCCGCGGCCGATGTTGAGGGTGAGGTCCGTGCCCGGGGCCTCGCCGCAGAGGCGGCGGGCGGCGGCCACGTGGGCCTCGGCGAGGTCGACGACGTGGATGTAGTCGCGTACACAGGTCCCGTCCGGTGTCGGGTAGTCCGCGCCGAAGATCCGCGGGGCCTCGCCGTCGGTGAGCCTCTCGAAGACCATCGGTACGAGGTTGAAGACGCCGGTGTCGGCCAGTTCGGGGGCGGCCGCACCCGCCACGTTGAAGTAGCGCAGGGAGGCCGTGGCGAGGCCGTGCGCCCGGCCCGTCGCGCGGACCAGCCACTCGCCGGCGAGCTTCGTCTCGCCGTACGGGCTCATCGGCAGGCACGGGGTGTCCTCGGTGACGAGGTCGACGTCGGGCATGCCGTACACCGCGGCGGACGAGGAGAAGACGAAGGACGGGACGCCGCCCGCCGTGACCGCCTCCAGGAGGACGCGCAGGCCCTCGACGTTCTCGCGGTAGTAGTGCAGCGGCAGTTCCACCGACTCGCCGACCTGCTTCTTCGCGGCGAGGTGGACGACGCCCGTGATGCCGTGCCCGGCGATGGTGCGCGCCACGGCGTCCGCGTCCAGGGTCGAGGCGACTACGAGGGGTACGCCGTCCGGGACGCGCTCGGCGACGCCGGTGGACAGATCGTCGTAGACCACGGTCCGCTCGCCCGCCTCCTGCATGGCGCGGACGACGTGCGCCCCGATGTAACCGGCACCGCCGGTGATCAGCCAGGTCATGTCGGTACAGGGTCCCCTCGGTCGAGTCGGCAAGAACGTTCGCGTGCGGTCGGCGCTCTAGTGAACCAGGCGGTTGAGGCGGCCGCGTGCCACCGCAAGGGCTCCGCGTACGCCCGGTGCGAGGCGTACGGCGAGGGCGCCGGAGTGGGTCGCGTACGGATGGGCGAGCAGCATGCCGTGGCGCAGGCTCGGCAGGGCGGTGCGGCGCAGGAGGCCGGGGCCGGTGACGGCGTGGGCGCTGGCGTCGCGGCTCGTGCCGTCCGCGAAGTTCACATGGAGGCGCAGGTCCCAGGTGCCGGCGGCGAGCGCGGACAGGTCGAGGGACGTCTCGGCCTCCCAGGTCCCGGCGTCGCGTCCGGGTACGAGGGTCACGGTGCGGCGCCTGGCGGGGCGGTGGCGCCGGCGGTCCATGACCTCGATGTCGACGGTGGCGGGGCCCGCCTCGGCGACGCGGCCGTACAGGTCGTGCAGGCGCAGCCGCAGCCGTGAGCCACGCGCGCGTGGCCGCAGTTCCGCCTCTATGGCGATGGGGAGGAGGCCCATGGGGCGTACGAGGAGGTGCTCCAGGGTCACCTGGGGGAGGTCGTCGGACCAGATCGGCGTGCCGTCCGCGGCGCGTGCGTAGGGCGGGCGCAGCCGGGCGGGGCGGGCCGCGACCTCCTTGAGGCGGGGCAGGTCGCGCGGGTGGTCGGAGGCGAGGATCACGCGGGCGACGACGCGGCCGGGGGCGGGCGCCGCGTCGATGTCGGCCGTGTCGAACGTGGCGAGGTAGGCGCGGGTGCGGTCCCACCACTCGGCGCGGTACCCGGGGCTGCGCAGGTCGAGCTCGCGGGCGTACATGCGCAGGCTGTGGTCGAGGAAGCGGGTGCGGGCCGCGCGCGCCAGGCGCTTGTGCGAGGCGGTCAGGAGGATGTCGACGGACTGGCGGTGCGCCTCGATGCGGCCGGTCCAGTTGTCGAGTCCGGCCCGGTCGAGGGAGAGCGACAGGCGGTCGGCGTCGCGGCGCACGTGCCAGATGTAGACCGTGTCGGGGACGAGCGCGATGCGCGGTCCGGCGGCGAGTACGCGCGCGGTGAACACGAAGTCCTCGTAGACGAAGCGGCCGTCGGGGAAGCGGATCCCGTGCTCGCGCAGGAAGTCCGTGCGGTAGAGCTTGTTGACGCAGAGGGTGTCGTGGACGAGGCGGGGGCGGCGCTCCGGGTGGGGGACCACGGCGGGCTCGGCGTACAGCTCCGGCTGCCACGGGATGTCGCGGCCCGAGGGGAGTTCGCGGCGCACGCACAGGCCGGCGGCGACCTCGGTGCCGTGGGCGAGCGCCGCGCCGAGCAGGGCGTCGACGGCGCCGGGCGGCAGCACGTCGTCGCTGTCCAGGAACATGACGTACGGGGCCGAGGCAGTGTCGATGCCGTCGTTGCGCGGGGTGCCGCAGCCGCCGCTGTTCGCGGCGCGGCGCACCACCTTCAGACGTGGCTCGTCGTCCGCCGTGCGCCGGAGCAACTCGCCGCTGCCGTCCGTCGAACAGTCGTCGACGGCGATCACCTCGCGGACCGCGGGGCCCTGGGAGAGGGCGGAGCGCACGGCGTCGGGGACCCGTGCCGCGTCGTTGTAGCCGATGACGACGACGGAAACCTGTGACTGCGGGGGCGACGGCTGCTGGGGCTCGGGCTGCACTGCTTCCACAGAAGGAAATCCTAGGCGTTTGCGGTAATTGTCCGGTAAGTAAAGCTCTTACGCCTCTGATCCCTTCCAGAGGGAACGGAACGAGAGGACGGCACCTCCGAGGAGCAGGCCGTTGCGCGCCAGCATCAGCAGCGAGCCCGTCCAGGTGGCGGCCTCGACGTCGCGGTACAGGACCGGGTACGCGAGCGCGCTCAGGCCGGCCGCTGCCACGACGAGTGCGGCGACGAGGCGCTGGGTGGTGTGGCGCGAGGTGAGGCAGACCGCGGCGAGCCCGAGCAGCCAGATCAGGTACTGCGGGCTGATCACGCGGCTGGTGACGGTGAAGAGCAGGACGGCGCAGAGGGCCGCGTCGAACGGCGTCGCGGGGCTCCAGCTCACCGCCCGCAGCCGCCAGAGCATCAGCAGCGCCGCCGCGACGGCGGTGAGTACCAGGGAGGCCGTGGCCACCGCGCCCACGTGTGGGCCGACGTACTCCATCGCCCCGAACTGGTAGCGGATGTGTCCGGACCAGCCCGCCCGCCGCGCGAACGACAGGACCGTGCCGCCCAGCGACTCGATCTGCACACCCCGCTCGCCCTGGTGGCGCAGGAACGAGAACGGCGAGCGGAACGCGACCGCGAGGGCCAGCAGGATCGCGACGCCGGAGGTGAGCGCCGCCGTCCACGCCTCCCGGCTGGTACGTCCCCGGGGCGTGCCGAGCAGGGTGAGCGCCGGCCACACCTTCACCAGCGCGCCGCACGCCGCGAGCACGCCGCCCGCGCGCGGGAACCGCCCCATGAGCAGCAGCGCGAACACGGCGAGCGCGGTGACCTCGATGTCGTAGCGGGCCAGCGGGATGTGGAGCAGGAGCGGCAGCCCGGCCACCCACAGCCAGGCGCCGCCCGCACTGCGTCTCGGCCGCGCGCCGGTCCGGGCGAGGGCGAGCGTGACCAGGGCGTCCGTGGCGAGCGTGAGTGCGACGAAGCCCTGGAAGTACGTGAGGCCTGGGATCAGGCCGGGCGCCAGGAGGACGGGGCCCGCGCCGGGCGGGTACTGCCACATCGCGTCACCGGCGGGGAAGGCGCCGTCGGCGAGGGGGGCGTACCAGCGGGCGTACAGCGTGTGCACCTCGTGCGCGATGCCTCCGACGCCGAGCGGGGCGCGCTCGTCCGTGACGAGCAGGACGAGCATCGCGGCGCGGGTGGCCAGCCAGGTCAGGGGGAGCGCCGCCCGTGCGAGGGGTCCTGGGCGGACCCAGGTCGCGTGGACGGGCGCTGAGGTGGTGGGCGGCTGAGTCTCGAGCGTCACCTGCGCGAGCGTACGATCGAATGCCCGCATATTCGGTGATAATCACCATAATGCGGCTTTCGTGTCGGGCGGAGTGGCGCCGCATCCGACGCCGGTGGCCCGACTATGCGTCCAGCGCCGCCCCGTCCAGCGCCCTCGTCAGGCGGTCCAGGCGGGCGCGCATGTCCTCGATCTCCACCAGGTCGAACCCCGTCGCGGCCGCGATCCGGCGCGGCACCAGCGCCGCGCGCTCCCGCAGCTCGGTGCCCGCGCCGGTCGGCCGGACGTTCACCGAGCGCTCGTCGCGCGCGCTGCGCTCCCGCTGGACCAGGCCGGCCGCCTCCAGCCGCTTGAGCAGCGGCGACAGTGTGCCCGAGTCGAGCCGCAGCCGCTCCCCGAGCCGCTTCACGGGCAGCTCGCCGTCCTCCCAGAGCACGAGCATGACCAGGTACTGGGGGTAGGTCAGGCCCAGGTCCTTGAGGAGCGTGCGGTAGACGCCGCCGAACGCGCGCGACGCGGCGTTCAGGGAGAAGCAGATCTGGCGGTCGAGCCGCAGGAATTCCTCGTCGCCGGGCGTCTCGGTCGTCTCGGTGGTCATGGCTCCAGGGTAGCCGGGATGCCTCGGTGCGCAACTTGGTTGTGCACAACTGAATTGCGTGCTCTACTTGTATCCGTCAGCGCAGCACGTACTCCACCGCGGACGTCACCGCGGCCCCACGCAGGAGGATGTTTTTCATGGAAGCGATCTACACCGCCGTAGCCACCGCCACGCATGGCCGTGACGGCCGCGCCGTCAGCTCCGACGGCCGCCTCGACCTCCAGCTGGCCATCCCCACGGAGATGGGCGGCAACGGCCAGGGCACCAACCCCGAGCAGCTCTTCGCTGCCGGGTACTCCGCCTGTTTCGCCAGCGCGCTCGGTCTCGTCGGCCGCGCCGCGAAGGTCGACGTCAGCGACGCCGCGGTGACCGCCGAGGTCGGCATCGGCAAGCAGGGTGAGGGCTTCGGGCTCGCGGTGACGCTGCGCGTGGAGCTGCCGGAGACGGTCGACGCCGAGACCGGCCGCAAGCTCGTCGAGCAGGCCCACCAGGTCTGCCCGTACTCGAACGCGACCCGCGGCAACATCGACGTCGAGCTCGTCGTCGAGTAGTTCGAGTAGTTCGAGTAGTTCAGTAGGACGAGTAGGGCGAGTAGTCGGCAGGAGTGCGCGGCCGGTCGGCGGGAGCGTACGGCGGCGACGCGTCGGCCCCAGCCTCGTTCGTCGAGAACGGGGCCGGGGCCGGGGCGGGGCCGCCAGGTCCGGTCGCTCCGGTCGGCAACTGCGCCTTCGCCCACTCGATCGGGTGATGCGAGGTCTTCGGCGGTCGGGCGTCGTGCCTCACGGTCGCCAGGCGTTATGTCCCGTATCTCCGCCACCATCCCGCGCCGCACGCGCGATCCATGACGGCAAGGCTGCGTCACAAATCGGATCATTTGGGACAGGATCGGCGCGTGCGCATCTCTTCGGACGGTCCGCGAGGCCGCACCCCCAGGGTCCTTCCCGCCGCCGCACCCGCCGTGACCGCGGTCCTGCTGCCGGGCCTGGTGATGGTGGGCCTCGGGCTCTGGGGGCTCGACCGCGGCACGATCTGGCGGGACGAGGCCGCGACGATGCTCGTCGCCACCCGCTCCCTGCCCCAGATCCACCATCTCCTCGGCAACATCGACGCCGTCCACGGCCTCTACTACGTACTGATCCACTTCGTACTCGGCGGGCAGACCGACGCCTACCTGATGCGACTGCCGTCCGTCTTCGGTGCGGCCGCGGCGGCCTGCCTCGTCGCCGCGCTCGGGGTCCGCCTGGTCCGGCCCCGCGTGGGCCTGTGGGCCGGACTCCTGTACGCCGCCTCGCCGTTCACCGGCTACTACGCGCAGGAGGGCCGCTCGTACGCGATCGTCGCGGCGGGCGCCGCCGCGGCGACGCTCATGCTCGTCCGCTGCGTACGGCATCCGTCGTGGCCCGCCTGGGCCGGGTACGCCGCGCTCGTGACGGTGACCGCGTGGCTCCACGAGTTCGCCGTGCTCGTCCTCGCCGCGCACGCCGTCACCCTCCTCGTCTCACGCGCCGCCCCCGTGCTGTGGCGGGGCTGGGCGTCCGCCGCCGCTGCCGCCGTCCTGCTGGTCCTGCCCCTCGCCGACGAGGCGCGGGGGCAGAGCTTCCAGGTGGCGTGGATCCGCAGGCCGGGCTGGGAGGACGCGGAGGCGTTGCTGCGGCTCGCCGCCGGGCACCCCGGTGCCGTCTTCAACACCACGCTTCTGCTCGCCGCCGCCGCGGTGCTCGCCCCCGCGGTCCGCCGGGGGGCGTGCGGACTCGTGGCGGTCGCGCTGCCGCTGGCAGTGGTGCCGCCCGCGCTGCTGTTGACCGTCTCGCAGTGGCAGCCGCTGTACGCGCCGCGCTACACGTTCTTCGCGTTCGCCGGGCTGCCCCTGCTGGTGGCGGCGGGCGCGGACGCGGTCCTGCGGCGCCTGCCGGGCCGGGTGCGGCCCTCCTGGTACGTCCAGGTGACCGCCGGGGCCGCCCTGGTCGCGGTGGCGTTCTGGGTGCAGTTCCCGGCGCAGCTGCGCGAGCGGTCGCCCGAGGGCCGCAGGGACGACTTCGGGGCCGTGGCGCGCATGGCCGAGCGGGACCTGCGGCCCGGCGACGCGCTGCTCTACCTGCCGAAGACCGGCCGGCGCCTGACGGAGACGTACCCGCGCGCGGTCGCGGGTGTGCGCGACGTGGCCCTGAAGTCGTCAGGCGCCCGTTCCGGAACCCTGTACGGCGTGGACGCGAGCCCCGCCGAACTGCGCGCCCGGATGGCGTGCCTGCCCCGCGTCTGGGTCCTCTTCGACGCGGAGGCGGGGCACCCCGGCTGGCACACCCGCAACACCGTCGAACTCACCAAACTCGCGCTCCTGGAGCGGGACTTCATGCCCCTCGCCGAGTCGAGACGCCGTAGCGGGCTGCTGCGCCTGTACGAGCGTGTGGGCGGCCCGGCGCCCACGTGCGCGGCCTCTGCGGGGCCGCCTGCCGGGGCGACCGCCGCGCCCACCGAGCCCACGCTGGAGTCACCGTGAACGCCATGCTCCTCGCCCTCCTCGACAACCGCCGCCCCGACCGGGCGCGGGCCGTGCCCGCCGCACGCGCCTCGCCCGCGTCCCGCATGTGCCGGTGGGCCGACCCCGCCGCCGTCCTCGCCGCGACGGCGCTGATCGCGGTCAGGGCGGCGGGACTCGGGCGCTGGATCGTCGACGACGCCGCCGTCACCTTCGCGTACGCGCGCAGCGTCGACGAGGGCCTCGGCCCGGTCCAACTCCCGGGCGCCGCACCCGTGGAGGGCTACTCCAACCCGTCCTGGCTCGCTCTGATGACCCTCGGCCGCAGACTCGGCCTCTTCGACCACGGCTCGTTCCTGGGCGTCAGCGACCTCGTGCTCTACCCGAAAGCACTCGCCCTGCTGTGCACGGCCGGCACGCTCGCGTGCATCGCGTGGACGGCCCGCGCCGTGCTCCCCGGCCGCGCGTGGGCGGTAACGCTCCTGGCGGGCACGGCCCTCGCCACGAACCTGTCCTACGTGGCCTGGTCCTTCTCGGGCCTGGAGAATCCGCTGTACGGGCTGAGCGCCGCCGCGACGGCCGCGCTCCTCGTCCGGGGCGTCACCCGCGGCGACCTCACCGCCCCCCGCACCGCTGTTGCCGCCGCCACGATCGCCCTGCTCGCCGCGCTGACCCGCCCCGACGGTGCCGTACTCGCGGGCGCCTACCCCCTCGTCCTGGCCCTCTTCGTGCGCCGGCGCGAGCTGCCCCGCTCGGTCCGCGCGCTGGCCCTGCACGCAGGTGTCGTCGCCGTGCCCTACGGGGCGTTCCTGCTGTGGCGGCACGCCGTCTTCGGTCTGTGGGTGCCGAACACCGCGGTCGCCAAGGCGCAGCAGACCCCGCGGCTCGCCCAACTCGCCCAGGCCGGTGACCTGTTGACGTACGCCGGCTGGGCCTTCGCACTGATCGGCGCGCTGTGCGCCGGTGCCGTCCTCGCGCGGCCCGGCAAGGGGCGGCGGGCCCTGGTGGCGCTGCTCGTGCCGCTGCTCCTGTCGCTGCTCGCGTACGGGGTGCTCGGCCGGGACTGGATGGCCCTGTACCGGTTCGCCACGCCGGTGTGGGTGCTCGCTGCGGCCGTCGCCGCACTGTCGGCCGTAGCGCTGTGGGAGGGGGAGGAGACACGCGGCCGGGCCGTCCTCGCCGCGGCACTGACCGGCGCGCTGGTCCTCGCACACGCCGGACAGGCAGACCGCGAGGCCTCGTTCAAGGCTCACCCGACGCTCTCCATGTGCTTCGTCGCGGAACGCTACGGCCAGGTGTTCAACACGTACGCCGAGCGCCTCGGCCTGCGCCACGCCACCGTCGCCCTGCCCGACCTCGGCGGCACGCTGCTCACCACGCGGCTGCGCGTACTGGACCTGGCCGGCCTGACGGACCGCCGCATCGCGGACGCGTACGCCTCCGGCGACACGAGCGCCCTGCGTGACCATGTCCTTCGCGCCGAGCGCCCCGAACTCCTGCACGTCCACGAGGCCTGGGTGGACAAGCCGGGCCTGACCCGCGCACGCCTGGCGGACGCCGGTTACGTCCTGCTGTACCGGCAACAGAACGGCGGTGACTTCGTCCGGGCCGACGCCGTCCCGGACCCAGCCCGGATCACCGCCGTACG
This sequence comes from Streptomyces sp. NBC_01445, assembly GCF_035918235.1. Classification (NCBI taxonomy): domain Bacteria; kingdom Bacillati; phylum Actinomycetota; class Actinomycetes; order Kitasatosporales; family Streptomycetaceae; genus Streptomyces; species Streptomyces sp. NBC_01445. Next base: position 6,187,432 of record NZ_CP109485.1, read on the forward strand.
CGCCTGGGCCAAACCCCGCGTCGACCGCCTGATCGCGAGCCAGGACCACACCAGCGGCTGCGGCGCCACCCTCATCCCGGGTCAGGCGGCTGCCCTGTGACGGTCGCGCTGCTTCGCGCGCCCGCCCGGACCGCCTGGGCCAAGCCCTGCCGCGACCACCGGTGCCTGCGACGCCACAACCCTCACCCCGGGCCAGGGAGCCGCCCTGTGACGGACACGGTTTCTCCCGCGCCTGGGCGGGCCAGCCACACCAGCGCCTGCCGCAGCCCCCTCACCCCCGCACAGGAGGCCGCCCTGTGACCGCCACCCTTCTCCCCGCTCCCGCCCGCCCCCGCAGCGCGGATGCGCGCGCGCCGCGGCTCGATTCGCTGACCGGGATGCGCTTCATCGCAGCCCTCGCCGTCTTCGTTCACCACACCACCGGACTCGCCCCGGGCAAGGGTCTCGCGCAGGCGCCCGTGCTCTTCCCGTACTCGACCATGGGTGTCAACGGCGTCGGGTTCTTCTTCGTGCTGTCCGGGTTTCTGCTGGCCTGGGGGCACCGCCCCGGCACGCGTCGCGGTCTCTTCTACTGGCGTCGCGCCGGCCGCATCTGGCCCGCCCATCTCGCCGCCACGATCCCGTGCATCTGGGTGTTCTACCTCTGGGGCGGCGTGCCCACGGACGCGTTCAGTTTTGTCACGTCGCTGCTGCTCGTGCAGACCTGGTTCCCCGGCGTCGTGCCCATGTTCCCGGGCAACAGCGTGGCCTGGACGCTCAGTGTCGAGGTGTTCTTCTACCTCCTGTTCCCGTGGGTGATCGGCCCGGCGCTGCGCCTGCGCACCCGCACCCTCGCGCTCCTCGCGGCGTCCGGCCTCACCGCCATGTGGGCCGTCAACTGGTGGGCCGCCGCGCACCTTTCGCCCTTCGCCCGCGAATGGGTCATGCGCCATCCGGTGACGCGCCTGCCCGAGTTCGCGGTCGGCCTCGTGTGCGCGATCGCCCTGCGCCGCGGCCACCGGATCGCCCTGCGCCCGGCCGCACTGCTCGCCGCCTTCGCCGCGTACACGGCCGTGTACTGCCACCGGACCGTCTGGTTCTCGCCGGACACAGTGGGCCAACTGGAGTGGACCGTGCGGCCGTTCGTCGCCGTGTTCTCGGCGCTCCTCATCGTCGCGTACGCCCAGCGTGAGCTGTCCGGGCGCCGCGGAGCGCTCTGTTCGCGCCCCATGGTGCTGCTCGGCGCGTGGTCGTACGCGTTCTATCTGCTGCACCAGACGCTGAACCGGTACGTGCAGGACACCTGGGGCCGGATGCGGCCCGACAACTCCGCCCTGTTCACGCTGTGCGGACTCGCCGTCGCGGTGGTCGCTCTGTCCTGGGCGCTGTTCACGTACGTCGAGGAACCGGCCAGAAAGTGGTGGTCCCGGCACACGCCGCGTCGTCTCGCACGGTGACCCCACGCGGACATGCGCGTTGAAAAGCCATCAAGTCACCCCGACCCCCTTGATGGAGGCCGCCATGCACCAGTCCGCGTACGAACAGATGGAGCTCTGTGTCCGGAGCTACCTGCCGCGCGGGCGGCGGCTGCGGGTGGTCGACCTCGGCGCGCGGGTCTCGGACGGACAGGTGCGCACCCACAAGTCGCTCTTGGAGGGGTACGACACCGAGTACGTCGGCGTCGACGTGCTGAAGGGGCGCAATGTGGACGCGGTGATGGCGAAGCCGTACCGTATCCCGGTTCGCTCCAACAGTGCCGACTTCCTCATTTCCGGCCAGGCCTTCGAGCACATCCCGTTCTTCTGGGCCTCGATGCTGGAGATCGCCCGGGTCCTCAAACCGGAGGGCACCGCGTTCATCACGGCCCCCTCGCGCGGCCATGTGCACGACGCGCAGGACTGCTGGCGCTACTACCCGGACGGGATGCGCGCCCTCGCCGCGTACACGCGTCTCGAACTGCGCGAGGTGTACACCGACTTCCCGCCGATGAAGGGAATCCGGCACGCCTACGGCAGCATCGACGCCAAGCACGCCTACTGGGGCGACACCGTCGGCGTCTTCCGCAAGCCGGCCAAGTACCCGCGTCTGACCATGGCGTTGGTGCGCTCGACGACGCGCTGGTGGGCCAATCGCGTCGGCGGAGTCGACGGGGTGCCGCTGCCGACGCCGCTCGCGGGACGGGAGAGGTGCGGCCGGCCGCTGGTCCTTCCCAAGCCGCCCGGCGCATCAAACGGTGAGAAAATCCTCCGTGTTGACGAAATGTGACATGAAGAACAATGCGGACGTAAGGTGCCGCGCATGGCATGGCGAAGCGCAGTGAACGGCGTCATCAAGCAACTCACCGGGTACCAGCTGACCCGCGTACCGGTGCCCGCTCCCCGGCAGGCCGCCCGCGCGCCCGAGCCTGCGGCCCCGGCGCCCAAGCCGACGCCGAAACCCAAGGGCCTGGTCCTCCCCGAGGACTACGACGACGAGGCGAAGGCCATCATCCGTGCGGTCAAGCCGTACACGATGACCTCGCCGGAGCGGCTCAACGCCTTCATCCTCGCCACCCGTCACATCGTCAGGCACAACATCCCCGGCGACATCGTCGAGTGCGGCGTGTGGCGCGGCGGTTCGATGCAGGCCTGCGCCAAGGCCCTCCTCTCGCAGGGCGACACGGAGCGCGGCCTCTACCTCTTCGACACGTACGAGGGCATGACGCCGCCCACCGAGGAGGACCTCAGGCGCGACGGCAAGTCCGCCGAGGAACTGCTCGCCGCCCAGGGCAAGGACCGCCCGATCTGGGCCGTCGCCACCCTCGACGACGTCAAGTCCGGTTTCCAGGGCGTTCCTTACCCCGCCGACCGGCTCCACTTCGTCCAGGGCAGGGTCGAGGACACCGTCCCCCAGCAGGCCCCGGAGCAGATCTCGATCCTGCGCCTCGACACCGACTGGTACGCCTCCACCAAGCACGAACTCGACCATCTCTACGACCGGTTGGTGCCCGGCGGCGTCCTCCTCATCGACGACTACGGCTACTGGCAGGGCTCGCGGCAGGCCGTCGACGAGTTCCTGGAGAAGACCGGCGAGCGGCTGCTGCTCCTGCGTATGGACGAGGGGCGCATCGCCGTCAAGCCCTGACCCGGCCCTCACCCCCGACCCGACCGATCCCGCGCAGCGCGGCCGCCCGCCGGCCCGCTGCGCGGGATCGCGTGCGTGATCACCCGAATGGCTCAGGTGTGGTGACCCGGATCGACAGAGCGGGTTGTTAACAAGTAGGTCCCTCGCGGGTCGCGCAGCCGTGCCCGTCAGTTCTCCGGAAGGAATGTGCGCAGCGCATGACACCACGACTGACCGTCGTCGTCCCCATCTACAACGTCGAGGCGTACCTCGATGCCTGCCTGGAGTCGCTGGCCGCGCAGACCATGTCCGACCTCGAAGTCGTGATGGTCGACGACGGCTCCACCGACGGGAGTCCGGTGCTCGCCCGCGCCATGGCCGGGCGTGACCGGCGCTTCCGTTACGTCAGGCAGGGGAACGCGGGCCTCGGAGCGGCGCGCAACGCAGGTGCGGCCTTGGCCAGGGGCACGCATCTCGCCTTCGTGGACAGTGACGACGTGGTGCCGCACGACGCGTACGAGCGCATGCTCGACACCCTGGCGGAGTCGGGCTCCGACTTCGCCACCGGCAACGTGCACCGGCTGCGCGTCGACGGGACGACCGAGCAGTCGGCCATGTTCCGCAAGGTGATGGGCACCGACCGCTCCGCCACCCATGTCACCCGGCACTGGGGCCTGCTCGGGGACCGCATCGCCTGCAACAAGGTGTTCCGCAGGGACTTCTGGGACCGCCACGCACTGGCCTTCCCCGTGGGCGTGCTCTTCGAGGACATCCCGGTCATCGTGCCCGCGCACTTCCTCGCCCGCAGCGTCGACGTCCTGTCCGGGCCCGTCTATCTGTGGCGTGACCGGCCCGGCTCCATCACCAACCGGCGGGCGAGGCCGTGCGCCGTCGTCGACCGCACCGCCGCCGTCCGTTCGGCCAGCGGCTTCCTCGGGGACAAGGCGCGCGAGACGGCCGGCACCCCGGAGGCCGCGGGCTGGCTGGAGGGCAAGCGGCGTTACGACGCGACGGTGCTCGCCGGGGACCTGTGGCTGTTCATGGAGGCGCTGCCGCTCGGCGACGCCGCGTACCACGAGGCCTTCCTCGACTACGCCAGCTCCTTCGCGGACACCGTCGACCCGGCCGTCCTCGCCGGTCTTCCGCTGGCCCTGCGCGTCAAGTGGCAGCTCATCCGGGAGCGCCGCCTGACCGAGCTGCTCGCGTTCATGACGTACGAGAAGAGCAACGGCACGACGTTCCTCGCGCGTGGGCCGCGTAGGCGCCGGGCGCAGTTCCCTCCCGTCACCGGGCCCCTGCCGCGCGGCGTGACCGCGCTCCGCAAGGCGGATCTTCCGCTGAAGTCGCACGTCACCGAGGCGTCCTGGGACGAGGACGGACGGCTGCGGCTCAAGGGCTTCGCCTATGTACGGAACCTGCCGGCGGGCCGGGTCGAGGCGCGCGCCAAGTTCGCGTGGCTGCGGGCGGGCAAGCGGCGCGCGGTGCCCCTGAAGGTCCGTACCGTCCGCTCCCGCGACGCGACGTACCGCTCCAAGCAGGGGCTGCACAGCTACGACCGGTCCGGGTTCGAGACGGTCATCGACCCGGCGCGGCTCGTCACCAAGCGGCCGAGCACCGTCTGGAACGTCGAGATGGCCGCGTTCGGAGGCGGCCTGCTGCGCACCGGGCCCGTGCGGATGGGCGGGCTCGCCGAGCTGCCCGTGCGCTACCTGGACGACTTCCTGCGGATCACTCCCCGGCTCAGCAAGGGCCGGCTCCGGCTGCGGGCCGAGCGCGTGAAGGCCCGGCTCGTGCGCCACGAGGAGTCCGGCGGCACCCTCAGGCTGGAGGGGGAGCTCGCCCCGGGAGCGCCCGCCGACCTCAAGGCGCTGCGCGTCGAGAACTGGCACACCAAGGAGGCGTACGACCTCCCCGTCGAGCGCTCGGGTCGCGCTTTCACCGCCGAGCTGCGCCTCGACCTGATCGCGGATACCGGGACCGACGACACCGGCGCGCCCCGCAAGACCGACCCGTGGGGCGTCGGCCTCGTGCGCGGGGACGACAAGTGGTCGGCTCTCGCGGTCCGCCCCGACACTCCGGCAGGCCGCCACCCGCTCGGCGCCGGACGCGAACTCCTCGTCCTCGCGAACGCCGCCGGGAACGTCGAGCTGCGCAATCAGACCGTACGGCCGCTCGTCGACACCCTGGCCTGGGACGACGACGGGCGGCTCACCGTCGGGGGCAGCTTCCCCGACGAGTCGGAGACGGCGTGGGAGCTGCTTCTCCAGCACAGCGGCCACGACGAGGAGGCCGTCCTTCCGGTCGTGGTGTCCGGCGGGCGGTTCGACGCGGCGCTGTGTCCGGTCGCGGTCGCGGGCCCCGCCGGAGTCCTGCCGCTCGCCGAGGGCCGCTGGCACCTGTTCCTGCGCGAGCCGGGCGAGAGTGAACCCGGCCGGTACCGCCAGGTCCATGTCGCGCCCGCCCTGCACGAGAGCCTGCCCCTCGTACGGGCCCTGGGCGGCCGGGACTTCCGCGTCGGGCGCCACTCCTACGACCGACTCGTCATCGGGTCGGGATCCGGCCTCGCCGTCACGGAGCGCGGCGGCGCCCAGCAGGGCGCGCTGCGCACCCGCTACGCGTCCCTGCGCGTCGAGCCCCGCACCGACACGGTCCTGTACTCCAGCTTCGACGGCCGCCAGTACTCGGACTCGCCGCGCGCCGTGCATGAGGAGCTCGTCGCCCGCGGCGAACCCCTCGAGCATCTCTGGGTCGTGCGCGACCAGCAGGTCGCGGTGCCCGCGAGCTGCCGGCCCGTGGCGCTGTGGAGCACCGAGTGGTACGAGGCCCTGGCCCGCAGCCGCTACGTCGTCACCAACACGCAGCTGCCCGACTGGTTCGAGCGCGCCGAGGACCAGTACGTCGTACAGACCTGGCACGGCACCCCGCTCAAGCGCATCGGCCGCGACCTGGCGGACAGCCCGTCCGGCGACCGGCGTTACATCGCGACGCTGCCGGAGCGCGCCGCGCAGTGGAACCTGCTCGTCTCCCCGAACCGTTTCTCCACCCCCGTCCTGCGGGGCGCGTTCGGCTACCACGGCGAGGTCCTGGAGTCCGGCTACCCGCGCAACGACCTGCTGCACGCGGCGGACCGCGCCAAGGTCGCCGCCGCGGTCCGCGAACGCCTCGGCATCCCCGAGGGCCGGCGCGTCGTCCTCTACGCCCCCACCTGGCGCGAGAACCAGCCGCGCAGGGGCGGCCGTTACGGGCTCGACCTCCGGCTCGACCTGGCGGCGGCCGAGCGGGCCCTCGGCGAGGACCACGTCCTCCTCGTGCGCCGCCACTACCTCGTCGGCGGCACCGTCCCCGGCACCGCTTCCGGCTTCGTACGTGATGTGACCCGTCACCCGGACGTGGGTGAACTCCTCCTGATCAGCGACGTGTTGGTGACCGACTACTCGTCGCTGATGTTCGACTTCGCGCAAACCGGCCGGCCGATGCTCTTCCACACCTACGACCTCGACCACTACCGGGACACGCTCCGAGGCTTCTACTTCGACTTCGTCGCGCAGGCGCCGGGACCGCTGCTCACCACCGGCGAGGAGGTCGTCGAGGCGCTGCGCGACCCGGCCGCCGCGACCGCCGGGCACAAGGACGCGTACCGCCGCTTCCGCGAGGTGTTCTGCGACCTGGACGACGGGCACGCCGCCGCGCATGTCGCCGACGCCATGCTGCCGGGAGGCCGCCGATGACCACGCCCGAGGTGTACGACATCAGCTGCGTCGTCGTCTGCGGCACGGACGCCGCCGCGCTGCGCGCCACCGTACGGTCCGTGCTCGATCAGACCCTGGCCGGCACCGAGGCCGTCCTGGTGACGGCCGGGGCGGACGAGACGGCCGCGTCGCTCGCGGCCGGCGACCCGCACCGGATCCGGCTGGTCCACGCCGGTGCCGCGAGCCCGGCGTGCGTCCTTCGCGACCTGGGCCTCGCAGCCGCCCGCGGCCGGTACGTCATGGTCGCCGCCCCGGGCGAGCGGCTCGAACGGCACGCCTGCCGCAACCTCTTCGAGGCGGGCCGCCGCACGGACGCCGACCTCGTCGCGGGACGCTGGGACAAGGCGCCCGCCTGGCAGAGGGAGCTGCACGCCAGGTCCCGCGTCGTCGAGGACCTCGCGGACGCGCCCGAACTCGTCACGCGCGACAGCCTGAGCGCCGGGTTCTGCGTACGGCGCTGCGCGCTCGGCGCGCTGTCCGGCGCCGGACGGGCCCCCCTCGGCGTGCGGGCCGCCCTCGCCGCCCGGCGCATCGCGCTCGTCCCGAACCTGATCACCTCCGGATGTGCCCCGGCCGACCCGGTACGGGACCTGCCCCGCGCCGCCGACGCCCAGCGCGGCACGCTGGAGCTCCTGGACGGCGACGCCCTGCGCGCGGCCCGCGAGAGCGCCTTCCTCGCCGACCACGTCATCCCGTGCGTCCGCGCCTTTCTGGCGCTCGGCCCGGAAGACCGCCGGGAGACGGCGGACTCTCTCGCCCCGAGCCTGCAGGGCCTCGTCACCCCGGACGCGCTGCGCGCTCTGCCGCCCGTCGAGCGCATCGGCGTGCGACTCCTCGTCGACGGGGACGCCGACGGCGTGCAGGCCGCCGCGTACGCCCTGGCCCGGCCCGGCACCGTCGTCTCCCCGCTCGTCATGACGGGCGGCGGACGCGTCCGCTGGAGCGCGGAGCACGCCGACGACGACATGTTCGACGTCACCGAACTCGGCCACCAGTACCGGCAGTTCACCGACCTCCGTCTCCTGAACCGCGTCACCCACTGCCTGCGCCAGGGCGCGGTGCTCGCCGTCGAGGGGCGGCTCGTCGTGCCGCTCGGCCTCCTGGACGACCGGCCCGCGCTCGCCGCCCGCCTCGACCTCTCGGTGCGAGGCGGCCGCGCGCACACGCTCTCCGTGCCGGTGGCAGACGTACGCCAGGAGGACGGGGGTGTCGTGTGGCGGACCGAGCTGCCCCTCACCGGCGCGCTGCGCCCGCGCGGCATCGGCGACCGCGTATGGGACCCGCGGCTCGTCCTCACCGTGGACGGCGTTCCCGTCACCACCGACCTGGTCGCCGACAAGGCGGCCGTCCCCACCCGGGCCACCACTCTCCCGGCCCGCCCCCGCCTGACCCGCCTCACCGCCGACACCTGGCAGCCCTACGTCACGGCCAAGCATCACCTGGCCGTCTGCCTGCTGCCCCGCCGCCGTGCGGCCCGCACCGCGCAGGCCGTCCTGCACTACGTCACCCACTTCAGGCCCGCCCGCAAGCTGAAGCCCGTACTGCGCGCCCTGAACAAGAAGCGCGAGGCGCTGCACTCCCAGCGGGTCAAGCTGCGCGTGTACCGGCGGATCCTGGCCAGGCTGCCCGTCAGCAAGGGCCTCGTCGTCTTCGAGAGCCACATGGGCAAGAGCTACGGGGACAGTCCGCGCGCCGTGCACGAGGAACTCCTGGCGCGCGGCGCCCGGGTGCGCTGCGTCTGGTCGTATGCCACGTCGAGCGCCGGGTTCCCGGCGGATTCCCGGCTCGTGCGCCGCTGGTCCTGGCGGTATCTGTGGGCCCTGGCCCGCGCCGAGTGGTGGGTCGACAATCAGGGGTTCCCGCACGCCCTCGACAAGCCGCGCCACACCACGTATCTGCAGACGTGGCACGGATCCGCGTACAAGCGCATGGGGTTCGACGAGGCGCGGCACAGGACGCGGAACGCGCCTGAACGCGAGAAGCTGCGGCGCGCGGTGGGCCGGTTCGACCACTTCATGGTCCGCTCGGAACACGACGTGCGGACCCTCGCCCGCGCCTACCGCATCCCCGAGGAGCGGCTGCTGCGCGCCGGCTACCCGCGCAACGACCGCCTGGTGGAGGCCCGCGGGCGCGACGAGCGCGAGGGCCGCTTCCCCCGTCCGGCGCTCGCCACGGAACTCGGTATCCCGGACCACCGCACGGTGGTGCTGTACGCGCCCACGTTCCGCGGAGTCCCGAAAAGCGGGCGGATCGTCCAACTGCCGCTCGATGTAAGGGAATTCGCCCACCGCTTCGGCGACACGCACGTGCTGCTCGTGCGCGCCCACTACATGGAGGCGGCGAACCTGCCCGTCACCCCGCCCGGCACCGTCATCGACGTCTCCGGCCACCACGACGTGAGTGAACTCCTCGTCCTCGCCGACGTGTTGATCACCGACTACTCGTCGATCATGTTCGACTACGCCCTCCTCGACCGGCCCCTCATGCACTTCGCGCCGGACCTTGATGCCTACGCGGCCGACCGCGGCGCCTACTTCGACCTGCGCAAGCGCGCCGGCGGGCCCGTCGTCGAGACGCAGGAGGAACTGCTGCGGACCCTCGGCGGGCTCAAGAAGGCCGACGGGGAGTGGCAGGCCGCGCGCCGCGCGTTCGCCGCCGAGTTCGGTTCCTACGACGACGGCGGCGCCGCCCGCGCGGCCGCCGACCTCATCCTCGGGAAGAAGGCCCGCGCATGACCACCACGACCACCCCGCGCGCGGGCCGCGACCTCTTCCTCGTCGCCAACACCGTCGACGAGCTGGGCGGCGTCACCGCCTGGACCCACCAGATGGCCCGTCTCTTCCAGCGCGCGGGCCACCGCGTGCACGTCATCGGCGTCCACGAGGCGGAGCTCAAACTCGCCCTCCCCGCCGACCTCGGCTACGAAGTGACCAGCCTCTACCCCGCGCACCCCCCGACCCCGCGCCCCGTGCGCGGCCTCGCCCGCCTCAGCCCCGCCGCGCACCGCCGCGAAGCCCGGCGTCTCGCGGACCGCGGGCGCGCCGTCGCCCGTCTCTCGGAACTCTTCCGCGCCGCCCGGCCCGGCGCCGTAGCCGTCGTCACCCAGGTGTGGCCCATGGAGTGGCTGCGCGAGGCGGACACCGCCGGTCTGCGGATCATCGGCATGAGCCACGAGTCGTACGCCTACTCGCGGGCCTGCCACCGCTACCGCTGGATCAGGCGGAACTACCCGTCCGCCGACCGCTGGCTCGCCCTGACCCAGGAGGACGCCGACGACTGGATCGCCGACGGCATGCACAACGTCGGCGCCATGCCGAACGCCCTCGCCCACCTGCCCGAGATCCCCTCGCCACGCACCGCGAAGGTCGTGTGCAGCATCGGCCGCCTCGCCGACCAGAAGGGCATCGACATGCTCGTCGACACCTGGGCCGAGGTCGCCCCGCGCCGGCCCGGCTGGACCCTGCGGATCTACGGTGCCGGGGCCGACGAGCCGGACCTGCGGCGCCAGTGCACCGAGCTGGGCCTCGACGGCTCGGTGGAGTGGATGGGCCGCACGGACGACGTGGCGGGGGCGCTCGCCGGAAGCGCCGTGTTCGTCCAGTCGTCGCGCGGCGAGGGATTCCCCCTCGCGCTGATGGAGGCCATGGCGAGCGCCGTGCCGTGCGCCGCGTTCGACTGCGCGCCCGGGGTGCGGGAGATCGTGCGCGACGGCGAGGACGGCCTCCTCGCACCCCCCGGCGACACCGCCGCCCTCGCCGATCGCCTCCTGCGCCTCACCGGCAACCCGCGGATGCGGGACGCGATGGGGGAGCGGGCCAGGGTCAATGTGCAGCGGTTCTCCGAGGAGCGCGTCCTGGAACGCTGGGAGGAGCTGTTCGCCCTGCTGGAGCGGTGAGGCCCGGCCCCGCGCCTTCCGTGCTCAGGCGCGCGGGCCGACCCGCTCGTCCGCGGGCTCCGGGCGCGGCCCGGCGATCGGCACCTCGCGCACGGACCGCGCCTCCTGGTCCTCGCCGAGCACGACGTGCCGCACGACCCGCTCGGCCGCCCGCCCGTCGTCGTACGGGCAGAACCGCTCGCGGAACGCGGCTCGCAGCTGCGCCGAGCGCGAGCCGCGCCAGTGTCCCGTCGTGAAGATGTCGATCAGCTCGTCCTCGCTGCGGGCGACGGCGCCGGGCGGGGACGTGCGCAGGTCGAAGTACGTGCCGCGCGACGCCTCGTACGCCTCCCAGTCGTCGGCGTGGATCACGATGGGCCGGTCGAGGTTGGCGTAGTCGAACATCAGGGACGAGTAGTCGGTGACGAGGGCGTCCGCCGCAAGGCACAGCGACTCGACGCTCGGATGGTCGGAGACGTCGACGACACGGCCGGTGCCCTGAGCGAAAGGTGCCTGGTGCAGCGGGTGGGCGCGGGTCAGGACGACGAAGTCCGTGCCGAGCCGGCGCAGCACCCGCTCCAGGTCGAGAGTGCAGCGCTGGGTGCGGCGGTAGTCGCGGTGGGTGGGCGCGTACAGGATCGCCGTCGCGCCCTCGGGGATGCCGAGGCTCTCGCGGATGCGGGCCACGTCCCGCGAACTCGCCCGGTGGAAGGCGTCGTTGCGCGGATAGCCGTACTCCAGCGTCGTGTACGCGGCCGGGTAGACGCGCTCCCACACGAGGGTGGAGTGCCGGTTGGCGGACAGGACGTAGTCCCAGGTGTCGACGGAGCGCAGGAGCTGGTCGAAGTCCTGGCCGCGGGCCGCCGCCGGGTAGTCCTGGAGGTCGAGGCCCATCTTCTTCAGGGGCGTGCCGTGCTGCGTCTGGATCACGACCTGGCCGGGGCGCTTGACCAGCCTGCGGTCGAAGTTGACGTTGTTGACCAGGTACTTGGAGCGGGCCAGCGCCGTCCAGTAGGCGGCGGTCCCGGGACTCAGGGCGCGGGTGCCGGACGGCAGGGTGTGGTGGTGCTCGGGGCCGGCGATCCACGCGGTGGCGACGTGCGGCGCGTGCGCGCGGAACGCGGCTTCCAGGGCGCCCGGGTTGCAGCCGTAGCCGCGCCCCCAGTAGCTGGAGAACACGGCCCGGTCCGCGCGCACCGGGAGCCGCAGCTGCACGCGGTAGTGCGCCTGGAGGACGGCCGCCCGGGCCGTACGCCGCAGCCGGTCCGTGAACCCCCGGACCCGCCGCACGAGACGCATCGCCGCGGCCAGCGACCGGTAGGTGCGGTGCGAACCGAGCCGCACCAGGCCGTGCCGGAGGCGGTCGCGGGCGGCGACGGGCGCGCCGGGGACGCGGTAACGGCGGTAGTGCGCGCGGGCCCTGCGCAGGAATTCGGGGCGGGTGCCGCGCGCCAGCCGGTCCGGGTTCGTGAACACCGTGGCGAAGTGCTCGACCATCCGCCGGAACAGCAACGGGCGCCACACGGAGGCGAGGTCGGGGTGCGCGTCGAGGAACGCGAAGACTCGGTCGTACTGCTCGAAGACGTCGAAGTGCGCGCGGGACGTGGTGCCCAGGATGTTGCCCCGGCGGCGCTGGCGGTAGTGGACGCAGACCCGGTCGAGGGTGGCGATCGTCCGCGCCGACATCAGGACCGGATAGGTCCAGGGGGTGTCCTCGTAGTAGCCGGGCGGGAAGGTGAAGCCCTGCTCCTCGATGAAGGCCCGCCGGTACGCCTTGTTCCAGACCACCATGAGGAGTTGGAGGATCTCGGGGCGGTCGGCGAGCGCGAACGGCGCCGGTCCGTCCTGCGTGAGCCGGTCCGCGTACTGGTTGCGCACGGCCTCGCCCGTCCAGTACGTGCGGGCGTAGTCGTAGACCAGGACGTCGGGGCCGCCGGTCTCCTCGATGCGGTCCGTGATCGCCTGGAGCGCGCCCGGCGTGAGGGTGTCGTCGCTGTCGAGGAAGAGGACGTAGTCCCCGGTGGCCTGTTCGAGGCCGGTGTTGCGGGCACGGCCGAGCCCCACGTTCTCCGGCAGACGCACCGTCCGCACCCGCTCGTCCCGCGCCGCGAACTCGTCGGCGATCGCGCCGCTCGCGTCCGGCGAGCAGTCGTCGACCGCGATCACCTCGAGATCGGAACACGACTGTTCCAGGACGGATTCGAGGCACGCGTGCAGGTAGGCCTGCACCTTGTACACGGGGACGATGACACTGAACCGGGGCAAGGCGCATCCATGGGTCGGCACGGGCATACTGCCCGGGAACGGCCGATGGAGTGATCCGGTTACGCCAGATGTGGCATACGAGGGACCCCTCGGTAGCCGAAGAGGGGCGAACCGTGACCGGTCCGCCCCCCCCAATTCGCCTGCGAATGCGGCTATTTCACCGCTCCTGCCATCACACCGGACACGAACTGCCGCTGGAAGGCGAAGAACACGGCCAGCGGGATCACCATCGAGATGAAGGCGCCGGGCGCCAGGATCTCGATGTTCCCGCTGAACTGCCGCACCTGCTGCTGGAGCGCGACCGTCAGCGGCTGCGAGCCGGAGTCGGAGAAGATCAGCGCGACCAGCATGTCGTTCCACACCCACAGGAACTGGAAGATGCCGAGCGACGCGATGGCCGGGCCGCCGAGCGGCAGGACCACCGTGGCGAAGAGCCGCGCCTCTCCCGCCCCGTCGAGCCGTGCCGCCTCCAGGAGTTCACGGGGGATCTCCGCGAAGAAGTTGCGCAGCAGGAAGATCGCGAACGGCAGCCCGAAGCCGACGTGGAACAGGATGACGCCGATGATGCTGCCGAAGATGCCGATCTTCCCGAAGAGTTCGGACAGCGGGATCAGCGCCACCTGCACCGGCACCACGAGCAGCCCGACGACCGCCATGAACCAGCCGTCGCGGCCCTTGAAGTCCATGCAGGCGAAGGCGTATCCGGCCATCGACCCGATGATCACGACGAGGAGCGTCGCCGGGACCGTGATCCAGATCGTGTTGAACAGGGCGTGGGTGATCTCGTCCTTCTCCAGGAGCGTCTGATAGCTCTTGGTCGTCAGCTGGGCCGGAGCGGTGAAGACCTTCCACCAGCCCGACGCGGCGATGTCCGTCGGATCGCGGAACGAGGAGACCAGCAGCCCGAAGGTCGGCACCAGCCAGAACAGGCCGACCACGAGCAGGAAGGCGCGCAGCGCCCCGCCCGCCGCGCCGCTCGCGATCCGGGCGGCGAGCGAACGCTTGGCGCGCACGGACGTGTCGAGTGCGGTCACCGCTGACGCTCCTTCCGCAGCCGGCGGATGTTGACCCACATCACCGGGAGGACGAGCAGCAGGAGCAGCACGCCGATCGCGCTGCCCGCGCCGAAGTTCCCCTGGCCGCCGAACGCGGACAGGAACAGCTGGAGGGCCAGGACGTTGGCGTCATCCTGGGACGGCTGCGGCGCGATGATGTAGATCAGGTCGAAGATCTTCATCACGTTGATCATCAGCGTGACCAGGACGACGGTGAGGACCGGCGCGAGCAGCGGCACGGTGACCTTGCGGAACACCTGCCACTCGTTCGCCCCATCGACGCGCGCCGCCTCCAGGAGGTTACGGTCGATGCCCGCGAGCCCGGCCGCGATCAGGACCATCGCGAAGCCCGCCCACATCCAGGCGTACGCGCCGATGATCGACGGCGTCACCAGGGCCGGGCCGAGCCACTCGACGCCGTTGTAGGCGGTCGCGAAGTTCGAGCCCGGGAGCCGGAGCTGGGCTCCGTCGGCCGACTTGGGCAGGGTGAAGGTGCCGTCGTCGCCGCTGGTGGTGGACGCGACGACCTTGCCGCCCTTCACCGCCTCCACCTTGACGCCCTTCAGGGCCTTCTCGCCCGCGTCGACGGCGCCCTTCTCGCCGCCCCCGCCGAGCTTGAAGTCCAGCCAGACCGTCCCGGTGACCTTGTCGCCCCCGGGGCTCGCCGGCTTGGCGTTCTGCGGGCTGCCGGGCACCTTGTCGGGTGCGATACCGACGAGCGGCAGGAACGCCGGGGTACCGGCCCGAGCGGTCTGCTTCGTCATGAACGAACCGCCGCCGGACGCCTTCAGGTCGCTGCCGATGGCAGGGCGCGCCTTGGGGTACACGGAGGCGTCGGCGAACGCGTCGTGCACGGACGTCACGATCGCGTTGGCCGCGCCCTGGTTCGGGTCCTGCTCGTAGACCAGGCGGAAGATGATGCCCGCCGCCAGCATCGAGATCGCCATCGGCATGAAGACGATCAGCTTGAACGCCGTGCCCCAGCGCACCCGTTCGGTCAGCACCGCGAAGATCAGGCCGAGCGCCGTGCACAGGGCCGGCGCCACGGCCACCCAGATCGCCGTGTTCCTGACCGCGATCAGCGTCTGGTGGTCGCGGAAGATGTCGCTGTAGTTGTCGAGGCCGACGAATTCCGAGCCGCCGGAGTCGTAGAGGCTGCGCCAGACCGAGTACCCGATCGGGTAGACCACGAGCGCGCCGAGCAGGACGAGCGCGGGCAGCAGAAACAGCGCCGCCACCCACGGCCGGGTCCCGATCACGCTCTTGCGCGGTGTTCCGGACGGCGCCGGCGGCAGTGCGCCGGCGCCCCCCGCCTTCGCCACGGAGGACGACATACCGCGCCGTCAGCCGTTCTTGTACGCCTTGGCGGCGTCGGCCTCGAGTTGGCGCTGGGTCCCGGCGACGTCCTTCGGGTTCTTCAGGAAGTCCTGGAGCCCCTTCCACTCGCCGACGCCCTGCGTGCCGCCGAACGCCGCGGGCGCCTGGTCGGACATGTCGAAGCGGAAGTCGTCGCCCGCCGCGAGCAGCGCCTTCGCGATGTCCCGGGTGACCGCGTCCTTGTACTTGGCGGTGTCCATCTCCTTGTTGGGGGAGATGTAGCCGCCCTGTGCCGCCCAGATCTCGGCCGCGTCGGTCGAGGAGAGGAACGTGACGAGCGCCTGGGCGCCCTCGCCGCCCTTGAGCGCCACCGCCACGTCGCCGCCGCTGACCACGGGGGCCTTGTCGCCGACCGCCGGGAACGGGAAGACCTTGGCGTCCGTGCCGACCTTGGCCTTGGTGTCGGCGTTGATGTTGGCGGTCACGAAGTCGCCCTCGTAGACCATCGCCGCGGGGGTGTCACCGGAGAACGTCTGCGTGACGGACTTCGGGAACTCCGTGCCGAGCGCGCCCTTGCGGCCGCCCGCGATCAGGTCGTCCTTGCCCCACAGCTGGGCGAGCGTGGTCAGCGCCTCCTTCACGGAGGGGTCCGTCCACTTGATCTTGTGGGTGGCGAGCTGGTCGTACTTCTCCGGGCCCGCCTGGGAGAGGTAGATGTTCTCGAACCAGTCGGTGAGCGTCCAGCCGTCCGCGCCGCCGATGGAGACGGCGGGGGAGCCGGCGTCGGACAGGGTCTGCGCGGTGGACAGGAAGTCGTCCCACGTCTTCGGGGTCTTGGAGATCCCGGCCGCCTCGAACGCGGCGGTGTTGTACCAGACCAGCGACTTGTTGGCGGCCTTCACATAGACGCCGTACTGCTTGCCCTTGTACGCCCCGAGGTTCTTCCACCCGGCCGAGAAGTTCTTGTCGACCTGGGCCTGCGCGTCACTGCCCAGCGGCTTGATCCAGCCCTTGTCGGCGAACTGGTGCAGCACGCCGACCTGCGGCAGGAACGCCACGTCCGGCGGCTTGCCGCCCTCGATCTTCGTACTGAGGAACGTGGCGGTGTTGTTGCCCGTCGGCACGAAGTTGACCTTGGCGCCGGTGCGCTTCTCGAACTCTTTGAGGACCTTGGTGAAGTTGTCCTGCTCCGGCCCGGTCCAGACGGCCGCGACCTCCAGGGTCTGCCCGTCGAGCTTGGGCAGCTTGACGGAGGCGCTGCTGCTCTCGCCGCCGCCGCTCGTGTCCTTGCCGCTCTTGTCCTTGCCGTCCCCGCCGCCACAGGCGGTCAGTGTCAGCGCGAGGGCGCCCGCGGTCAGAGCTGCCGCTGCGGCTTTCGCGGCCCCGGACGTCCTCGACGCCCTTGATGTCGTGCGTGTACGAATGCTGCGCATCGCTGCCCCGTTCTCGTCCCGAACGCTGAACGTACGCACCGAACGCTGAACGTACGTATGTGCGCTGTCCCGTGGCGTCTGGTTCTACGCCCGGCCAGGGAGGACAGGCAAGGGCGCCTGCGGTGTCAGCTCCAAGATCGTGACGGGGTCGTGATGTCGGCCCCGAACATGGGGAGTCGGAAATTTCCGGGCCGTCCTGCCGGAGGTCCCGTCACAGAAGCGACGGCACCTCCTGCGCCGCGACGGAACGTGCGGCCCGCTCCAGCGCGCTGGCCAGCAGGGCGAGATCGGTCGGCCCGTTCCCCAGCTCCCTTACGGGGCGCCGGGCCGGCGGGTCGCCCATCCGCGTCCAGTCGAGCGGCACCACCGTGGGCCGCTGCGTGGCCGTACGGGGGATCCGCCCCGTGACCCGGCCCGCCTGGAACGCCAGCTCGCGTCCGTCGGCGCCGGAGAGCCGGCCGCGGCCGGGCGCCGGGTCGTCGGGACCGGCCGACGGGGCGTCGAGCACGACCCGCAGCGCCACGCCCCACGCCGGCTCGGAAGCGGACGCGCGGGCCGCGACCAGATGCACCCCCAGACGCTCGCCGTCCCGGACGACGGCCTCCAGGGCCCGTACGACCGATCCCGCGGCGGGTCGCCCCGGCGAGCCGAGCGGGGGTGAGAGCAGCGCGTCCAGGTCGTCCACCAGGACCACGAGACGGGGCAGGGGCGGGGCCGGATCGGCCTCCTTGCGGGCGGCGGCGGGCCGCAGGCGCAGGGTCGAACTGGGCGGCGTGTCCAGGTCCCCGGCGCCCTGGTCGGCCGTGCGGGGCGGCGCGGGGCGCTGGGCGACCATCCGGCCCGACACCTCGCGCTGGGTGTGCCACTCGGCGAAGTGCCGGCGCCCGAGCAGCTCGGCGCGGCGCTTCAGCTCGGCGGCGAGCGACTGGGCGAACTCCCGCATGCGCACCGGGTCGTTGGCGGCCAGATGGGTCGTGACGTGCGGCAGGTCCGTGCAGACGCGCAGTCCGTCGCCCCGGTCGGCGCCGCCGGTACCGTCCCGCCCGTCGACGAGGACGAGCCCGAGCCGGTCGGGACGCTCGGCCGCCGCGAGCGACGCGGCGATCGAGCGCAGCAGCTCCGTGCGGCCACTGCCCGCCGGGCCCTCGATCAGCAGATGGGGGCCCTCGGCGGCCAGGTCCACGACGACCGGTCCGCGCGGTCCGGCGCCGAGCACGGCCCACGCGCGCCCGCCGAGCGCCTCCGTGTCGTCCCCGGCGGCGGCCCAGCGGGCCATCAGGGAAGCGGGTGTGGCCCGCGCGAGCCCCAACTCGTCCAGGAGGCGGGCGATTTGGGGCAGCGGTGCGGAGACTCTGGGGTGCGGCTCGCTGGGGCCGCTGTCGGTGCGCAAGGGGGCGATGGCCCGCGCGAAGCGCTCGGCCCAGGCCGCCGACACCGCGTCGATCGCGGCGACCGTGCCGTGCCCGACGACCTGGCCGTGCGACGTCCGCATCAGCCGCAGCGCCGTCGCCACATCCCCGCTGAGCAGCGCGACGGCGCCGCACGACTTGAACGCGGGCGACACGGCGCACGCCATTTCATAGGTCTGCGTGACCGGCGACGCGGGCGAGGACGCGGGGGCCTCGGCGAGACAGATGACATGGATCCCGGCCCGGCCGCCTTCCGTCGCGAGCCGCACGGTGGCCTCGCGCAGCCCGGCCGATCCCGGGTCCCCGTCGACGACGAGGACGGTCAGCGGGCCGGTCCAGCGGTGCCCGGCGCCGGAGCCCTGGGGCGGCCAGGTCTCCTCGGCGGCGGGGTGCCCGGCGGGGTGGTCCGTCGTACGAGGTTCCCGGTCGGCGGTGGGCCTGAAATCGGCGTGGCCGTCCGCCGGGGCGTCGCTCGACCGGCCTCCCGCGCCTTCGTGCCCGTACGGCCCGGGCATTCGGCCACCGCGCTCGCCGGCGTCTGCGGCTTCACCCGAACGGGACCTCGGCACCATGGGGCCGAAGCCGGCCGGCTGCTGCCCCGCGCGGGCGGCCGCCGGCCCGGCGTCCGGGCGGCGCGACTCGTCGGCGATGTGGTCGTCGAGGCGGCGCAGGAGCTCGCCCGTGCGGGCCACGGCCTGCTCGCGGTCGTACGCGAGGAGGAGCCGGCAGTCCTGGCCGTGCGCGGGACGCAGATGGGGGAGCCAGCCGAGCCAGGACCACTCGGCAGCCCGGTCCTGGACGCTGCGCGACCGGTCCGTGCTGACCAGGACGATCTCCAGGGCGTCCGGCGAGTGCAGCGCCGCGAGCTGCGCGACGACGGAACGGGCCACGCCCGACAGCCGCGCCCGCGGCCCGGCGAGACCGAGCGCGCCCGCCTCCCGCAGCCCCACCGTCACCGGGACGCCGGGCAGCAGCCCCGTGCGGTCCGGGGCCGTCCGGTCGTCCGTGCCGAGCCGCACCGCGAGCGCCTCGGGGTGCTCGGGGCCGCGCTCCCAGAGCCGTGGCCCCGGGCCGAGCGCGGTGAGCAGCAGCGCGGCCGCGTCGGGCCAGGACTCGGAGGATCCCCTGGAGGAGGGGGAGGCGGGGGCGAAGGTCTCGGGGACGTGCGGCGGCTCGCCGTGGTGGGCGCCGGTGTCGTACGGGGACCCGTCCTCGCCCGTACGCCCGCCGGCCAGGCGCCGCGCCCAGGCGCCGAGCCCGCCGCGCCTGCGCTGCTCGCGCGGCACGGGTGTCCCGCGCGCGGGGGTGATGGTCGGCGTGCTCTCGGCGGCGGGCGGCCCGGCCTGCTCGGGCACGACGGGGCCGGATCCGGCGGCAAGCGCGGCGGGCCCGTACGCGTGCCGGGTCTCGCCCGCGAGACCCGGCTGGGAGGAGAGGGCTCCGGAGTCGCCCGCGTCCGGGGCCGTCACGCGCACGTGGCCCTCGCCGTCGGGCGCCGTCCGCAGCACGGGCCCCGAGGAACCTGAGAAACCAGTGAAAGACGAGGAACCCGCGGCGCCCTCGGGGGCCAGCCGCAGCGTGGACTCGCCGAGCCGCAGGAGCGCGCCGGGGGCGAGCCGGGCGGGGCGGTCCCCGACAGGGCTGCCGTCGACCGTCGTCCCGTTCGTCGAGCCCAGGTCCGTGACCGTCACCCGACCGTCCGTGCCGAGCGTCACAGCGCAGTGCATCCGGGACACATCGGGGTCGTCGAGCGCGACATCGGCGTCCGCGGAGCGGCCCACACGGATCTCGCCGCCGTGCAGCAGATGCACACCGCCCGCGTCGGGCCCCGCCACCACATGGAGCTGCGCCGCCGCGCCCTCGATCTCGGGTCCCGGCTCGGCGGGAACACCCAGGGACAGCACGGCCCCGTCGGTCAGCGGCGGCTCGCCCAGCGTGCAGCGCTGCCCGTCGAGCCGCTCGGGTCCCGCGTAGAGAATCGCCGTGCCCTCGCCGCCCGCGACGGCCGTCACCAGGGCGGAGGCCACCGCGGCGAGCGCGGTGCCCGCCGGGGCGGTCACCAGCACGTCGCACGACGCCGCGCGGTCTTGCGGGTCGGGGCGCGTCCCCAGGGGGTCTACGACGGTCAGCCGGATCTGCATCGCGTCAGCGGTCCCTTCTGCGCGGGCGCCCGGGAAGGGGCTGCACCGCGGTCACCCCACCGCAGATCCCCCACCGCACAACGGGCACGTAGGCCAGTACGAGAGGCATCCTCGCACTTGCCACCGACAACACGCCCGTCGGCCACCCGTAAGTGATCTTGATTGGTCGGCTCTGCCCGCAAAAGTGCCTGCATGATGCCGCTTGGGACCGCTCACCCCCTTGCCGGCGGCAACCAACCGCCCACCCCGGGCGTCTTTCCGTCGAACGTGGCTGTGGCGGGCGGGGAGTCGCGGAAGATCAACAGACAAAGGGTTGTTCGACGGCACTACAGTGGGTCGGAACACCCAAGAACGAGCAAGACCAAGCAGTACGCCAGTACGCAGCAAGCAGGGAGCGCATGACGTGCGGCCGGTAGGCAGTAAATACCTGCTCGAGGAGCCGCTCGGACGCGGCGCCACGGGCACCGTCTGGCGGGCCCGCCAGCGGGAGACCGCGGGGGCCGAGGCGGCCGTTGCCGGGCAGCCCGGCGAGACCGTGGCGATCAAGGTCCTCAAGGAGGAGCTCGCCAACGACGCGGATGTCGTGATGCGCTTCCTGCGCGAGCGCTCCGTGCTGCTCCGCCTGACGCACCCCAACATCGTGCGCACCCGCGACCTGGTCGTCGAGGGCGAGCTCCTCGCCCTCGTCATGGACCTGGTCGACGGCCCTGACCTGCACCGCTACCTCCGCGAGAACGGCCCCTTCTCCCCGGTGGCCGCGTCCTTGCTGACCGCCCAGGTCGCGGACGCGCTCGCGGCGAGCCACGCGGACGGCGTCGTGCACCGCGACCTGAAGCCGGCGAACGTCCTGCTGAAGCAGGACGGCGGTGAGATGCATCCCATGCTCACCGACTTCGGCATCGCCCGCCTCGCCGACTCCCCGGGCCTGACCCGCACCCACGAGTTCGTCGGCACGCCCGCGTACGTCGCGCCGGAGTCCGCCGAGGGCCGCCCGCAGACCAGCGCGGTGGACATCTACGGCGCCGGAATCCTGCTGTACGAGCTGGTCACCGGCCGGCCCCCGTTCTCCGGCGGCTCCGCGCTCGAGGTCCTGCACCAGCACCTGAGCGCCGAACCGCGCCGCCCGTCCACCGTGCCCGACCCGCTGTGGACGGTCATAGAACGCTGCCTGCGCAAGAACCCCGAGGAGCGCCCCAGCGCCGAGAACCTCGCCCGCGGCCTGCGCGCCGTCGCCGAGGGCATCGGCGTGCACGCGAACTCCGCGCAGATCGCGGCGGCCGAGGGCGTCGGCGCCCTGCTGATGCCGGACCCGGCGCCCGCGCAGGTGCCGGGCGTGCCCGGCGCTGCCGACCCGACACAGGTCCTGCCCAGCAACGCCGGCTCGTACGACCCGAACGCGGCGACGAGCGTCATGCAGTCCACCGGCACCGGTGACGCCGACCCCACCTCGGTCCTGCCGAACCGGGGCGCCGCCGACCCGACGGCCGTCATGCCGCCGGTCCCGCCGCACCAGCCGGGCGCGAACCCGGACGACCCGCACCCCTGGCAGAACCAGATGCGGGCGGCCCGCGACCGCAACGAGCAGACGCAGGTCCAGTACCTGAACCCGAACGAAGACCCGCTGCGCCGCCGGCCGCAGCGCCAGCAGGGGCGCCCGCAGCAGCCGCCCCAGCAGCAGTACGCGCCCCAGCAGCCCCGCCGGCAGCAGCCGCACCCCCAGCAGCAGCAGTACGCGCCGCAGCCTCAGCAGCAGCAGTACGCGCCGCAGCAGCAGCCCCGCCAGCCGCAGCCGCAGGCGCCGCAGCGTGAGCCGCGGCAGCCGAGGCAGCGCAGTGCGAACCGGACGAAGATCCCGGGGCTCGGCTGCCTCAAGGGCTGTCTCGTCATGATCGTCATGCTGTTCGTGGTGAGCTGGCTCGTCTGGGAGTTCACCCCGCTCCAGCACTGGATCGGCACGGGCAAGTCCTACTGGGGCACGTTGTCGGACTGGTACGACACGGTCTCCCGCTGGATCGGCGACCTTGGTGGCGGGGGTTCCGGTGGCGGGGGTTCCGCCAACTAGCGGGGATTGCGGCACCTGTTGGGTTCCGGCACCTGAAAAACGCCCCACGGCCCCGCTTCGGCCGTGAGGTTGGAGATTTGTCGACTTCCGGGGGTGATTTCCCCCGTGGATGTGATGGTTGGCGTCCGAGCCGCGTAGCTTGGGCGCCAACACGCGTCTGTAGGAGCAGTCTTGGCACGGAAGATCGGCAGCCGGTACACCGCGAACCAGATCCTGGGACGCGGCAGCGCCGGCACGGTGTGGCTGGGCGAGGGACCCGAGGGGCCCGTCGCCATCAAGCTGTTGCGTGAGGACCTGGCCTCCGACCAGGAGCTCGTGGGCCGCTTCGTCCAGGAGCGCACGGCCCTGCTCAGCCTCGACCACCCGCGCGTGGTCGGCGTCCGTGACCTGGTGGTCGACGGGAACGACCTCGCCCTGGTCATGGACCTCGTACGCGGCACCGACCTGCGCACCCGCCTCGACCGCGAGCGGCGCCTGGCCCCCGAGGCCGCGGTCGCCATCGTCGCCGACATCGCGGACGGCCTCGCCGCCGCGCACGCCGCCGGGATCGTGCACCGCGACGTGAAGCCGGAGAACGTCCTCCTGGACATGCAGGGCCCCCTCGGCCCCGGCGGCTCCCACCCGGCGCTCCTGACCGACTTCGGCGTCGCCAAGCTCATCGACTCCCCGCGCCGCACCCGCGCCACGAAGATCATCGGCACCCCGGACTACCTCGCCCCCGAACTCATCGAGGGTCTCCCGCCGCGCGCCGCCGTCGACATCTACGCCCTGGCGACGGTCCTGTACGAGCTGCTCGCCGGCTTCACGCCCTTCGGCGGCGGCCACCCCGGCGCGATCCTGCGCCGGCACGTCACGGAGACGGTCGTCCCGCTGCCCGGCATCCCCGACGAGCTGTGGCAGCTCCTCGTCCAGTGCCTGGCGAAGGCGCCCGCGTCCCGCCTGCGCGCCTCCGAGCTGGGGGACCGCCTGCGCGAACAGCTGCCCCAGCTCGCCGGGATGGCGCCCCTCGACGTGGACGAGCCGGACACCGAGCCCGACCCGGAGCCGGAGGCCGCCCCGGCCGCGCCAGAGGCGCCCGCCGCCCGCCGCGGCGCCGTCCCCCTGGTCCCCGGCGCGACCCCGGCCGACTCCAACAGGGACACGCACACGTCGATGCGCGTCCCGGCCCCCGACGAGCTGGCGGGCGGCGCCCGCGGCACCGCCCGCGCCCCCGCGCGGCCGGCGCACCCCGCCCCGGCTCGGCCCGCCACCGCGCCTCCGCCCGCCGCCGCAGGATCACCCTCGGCATCGCCGGAGCCGTCCTGGTGGCGGCGGCCGGCATCGGCACGTGGGCGGCCGTGGGCGGCGACGACGCGGACGCGACCCCCGGCAAGAACCCCGGACAGTCGGCCCCCGCCTCCCCCTGAGACGGCCCGGCAGAGCGCCCGGACCCGGCCCCGCGGCCACCAGGACCGGAGCACTTGCCCCAGCCGTTACGCTGGTGTCGTGGCAGTCGTCGACGTATCCGAAGAGCTCAAGTCCCTCTCCTCGACCATGGAGTCGATCGAGGCCGTCCTGGACCTCGACAAGCTGAGGGCAGATATCGCCGTGCTCGAGGAGCAGGCGGCCGCACCGTCCCTGTGGGACGACCCCGACGCGGCACAGAAGATCACCAGCAAGCTGAGTCACCTCCAGGCCGAGGTGCGCAAGGCGGAGACCCTGCGCGGCAGGATCGACGACCTGAGCGTGCTCTTCGAGATGGCCGAGGAGGAGGACGACCCGGACACCCGTGCCGAGGCCGAGTCCGAGATGACCTCCGTCAAGAAGGCGCTCGACGAGATGGAGGTCCGCACCCTCCTGTCCGGTGAGTACGACTCTCGTGAGGCGCTGGTCAACATCCGCGCCGAGGCGGGCGGCGTCGACGCCGCGGACTTCGCCGAGCAGCTCCAGCGCATGTACCTGCGCTGGGCCGAGCGCCACGGCTACAAGACCGAGGTCTACGAGACGTCGTACGCGGAAGAGGCCGGCATCAAGTCGACCACCTTCGCCGTGCAGATCCCGTACGCGTACGGGACGCTCTCGGTCGAGCAGGGCACGCACCGCCTGGTCCGTATCTCGCCCTTCGACAACCAGGGCCGCCGCCAGACGTCCTTCGCGGGCGTCGAGGTGCTCCCGGTCGTCGAGACGACCGACCACGTCGAGATCGACGAGTCGGAGCTGCGCGTGGACGTCTACCGCTCCTCGGGCCCCGGCGGCCAGGGCGTGAACACGACGGACTCCGCGGTCCGCCTGACCCACCTGCCCACCGGCATCGTGGTCTCCTGCCAGAACGAGCGCTCGCAGATCCAGAACAAGGCGACGGCCATGAACGTTCTGCAGGCCAAGCTCCTCGAGCGGCAGCGTCAGGAGGAGCGGGCCAAGATGGACGCCCTCAAGGGCGACGGCGGCAGCTCCTGGGGAAACCAGATGCGTTCGTACGTCCTGCACCCGTACCAGATGGTCAAGGACCTCCGGACGGAATTCGAGGTCGGTAATCCGCAGTCGGTGCTCGACGGCGAGATCGACGGTTTCCTCGAAGCGGGAATTCGCTGGCGCAAGCAGCAGGAGAAGTAACCCCAGGTCTTTTCCAGCTTTGTCGACAAGGCAACTGCCGCCCACCGGGCGGCAGTTGCCTTTTACGTCACAGTCACATGTCCGTACGTCGGTCAACTCCCTAGATTTCGGGCATCACGTACGCAACGACCTTGACGCTGACATGAAAACTGGGAAGGCTGACGCGCGGCATGCGTATCAGTGGGACGCGTGTGAACCGGGGGACGGGCCGACAGCGGCCGACTACCCCCGGGCGGCCCCCGTCCCGCGCGCTGCTCCATCAACGATTAGCTACTGGGGGTAGCAGGCAGATGACCAAGAAGACGCGCATCCGTGTCGCGCGGATAGCAGCCGGTGCGGTGATCGCGGCGGGTGCGTCGCTGACCGCCGCGGGCGCCGCTTCGGCCCTCGACATCGGCGTCAACCTTCCGGGCGCCGGCGTGAACGTGCACGCGGGCGAGGACGGTGTCGCGGCCGGTGTGAGCCTCGGCGGTGACGAGGACCCGACGGACCCGCCCACCGGCCTCCCGACGGACCCGACGGACCCGCCCACCGAGGACCCGACGGACCCGCCCACCTCGGAGCCGACGGACCCGACGGAGGAGCCCACCGAGCCGACCGAGGACCCGACCGCACCGACCGAGGACCCGACCGACCCGGGTAACGGGAACGGCGGCGGCAACGGCGGTGGCGGCGGTCACCACGGCGGCGGGAACGGCAACACCGACCCCGACGGCGGCAACAACCCGGTCGAGCAGGGCCAGGGCAAGGACAGCCTGCAGGACACCGGCTCCGTGCCGGCCGCCCAGCCGGCCCAGAACGGCAAGTCCGGCGGTGAGCTGGCCGAGACCGGCGCCGCCGAGACCACGTTCCTGCTGATCGGCGCCGCGACGATGATCGCCGGCGGCATCGGCTTCCGCATGCTGCCCCGCCTCGTCAGCGGCGGCCGCACGGTTGCCTAAGCAGTCGTGGTGACGTACGTCATGTACGTCCGCACGTAACGCGAGAAGGGCCCGGAGCGTCGCTCCGGGCCCTTCCTCGTGTCCTAGACGGTCTGGTGCGCGAGGAGCGCCACCGCCGCGATGAGCACAGCCACCAGGGCTATCAGGGCCATCGGGTGAAGCCCCGCGAACGGGCTCTCCTGCTGAAGCCGCTCGCGGTTCGCCCGGCACACGGGGCAGCGGCCCTCGCTCACAGGCGCCGCGCAGTTCGCGCACACCAGCCGGTCATAGGTCATGCGCTCTTCCTCCTCCCGCGCGGCGGAGCCGCCACAGCGTAATTCTCTCCGCACAACGCTCCGGGGACCGCAACCGTTCCCCCTACCACTGTGCCAGCTTCCAGGGATTTCGGCGCGCCTCCCCGGATGCTGCCCCTTTGGACCCGTTCCGTTCCTGCCACGACCCGCCCACGACCAGGCAATCAACGGGACAAAACGCTCATCCAAGGACGCCGACTGCGCCGCGGAGCCCGGTTCGCGTATGGTCACGCTCACCTACCCCCGACGCCCACGATGCACCGAGGCGCACCCGTGATCCGATTCGACAACGTCTCCAAGGCCTACCCCAAGCAGACCCGGCCCGCCCTCAGGGATGTGTCCCTCGAGGTCGAGCGCGGCGAATTCGTCTTCCTTGTGGGATCTTCCGGCTCCGGGAAGTCCACCTTCCTGCGGCTGATCCTGCGCGAGGAGCGCACCAGCCACGGCCAGGTGCACGTCCTGGGCAAGGACCTGGCACGACTGTCCAACTGGAAGGTGCCGCAGATGCGCCGCCAGCTCGGCACGGTCTTCCAGGACTTCCGGCTCCTGCCCAACAAGACCGTCGGCGAGAACGTCGCCTTCGCGCAGGAAGTCATCGGCAAGTCCCGAGGCGAGATCCGCAAGTCCGTGCCCCAGGTGCTCGACCTCGTCGGCCTGGGCGGCAAGGAGGACCGGATGCCCGGCGAGCTCTCCGGTGGTGAGCAGCAGCGCGTGGCCATCGCCCGCGCCTTCGTGAACCGCCCCAAGCTCCTGATCGCCGACGAGCCGACCGGCAACCTCGACCCGCAGACCTCGGTCGGCATCATGAAGCTGCTGGACCGGATCAACCGCACCGGGACGACCGTCGTGATGGCCACCCACGATCAGCAGATCGTGGACCAGATGCGCAAGCGCGTCATCGAGCTGGAGAAGGGCCGTCTCGTCCGCGACCAGTCGCGCGGCGTCTACGGCTACCAGCACTGAGCCCCGTGAGCACCAGAGCACTGAGAAAGGCCTGAGCAGACGCCATGCGCGCCCAATTCGTCCTGTCGGAGATCGGCGTCGGTCTCCGCCGAAATCTCACGATGACCTTCGCGGTCATCGTCTCGGTCGCCCTCTCACTCGCCCTGTTCGGCGGCTCGCTGCTCATGCGTGACCAGGTGAGCACGATGAAGGGCTACTGGTACGACAAGGTCAACGTCTCGATCTTCCTGTGCAACAAGGGCGACGCCGAGTCGGACCCGAAGTGCGCCAAGGGAGCCGTCACCGCCGAGCAGAAGCAGCAGATCGTCTCCGACCTGGGCAAGATGCCGGTCGTCGAGAAGGTCTCCCACGAGTCGGCGGACCAGGCGTACAAGCACTACAAGGAGCAGTTCGGCGACTCCCCGCTGGCCAGCTCGCTGACGCCGGACCAGCTCCAGGAGTCGTACCGGATCAAGCTCAAGAACCCGGAGAAGTACCAGGTCGTCGCGACCGCCTTCGACGGGCGTGACGGGGTCCAGTCCGTGCAGGACCAGAAGGGCATCCTGGACAACCTCTTCGGACTCCTCAACGGCATGAACTG
Organism: Streptomyces sp. NBC_01445; assembly: GCF_035918235.1. Lineage (NCBI taxonomy): Bacteria > Bacillati > Actinomycetota > Actinomycetes > Kitasatosporales > Streptomycetaceae > Streptomyces > Streptomyces sp. NBC_01445. The sequence goes on from NZ_CP109485.1 coordinate 6,215,187, forward strand.
GGCGGCGCTCGCCGTGATGGCGCTGATGCTCGTCGTCGCGCTGATGCTGATCGTCAACACGGTGCGCGTCTCGGCGTTCAGCCGCCGCAGAGAGACCGGCATCATGCGCCTGGTCGGCGCGTCCAGCTTCTACATCCAGATGCCGTTCATCATGGAGGCCGCCGTCGCCGGAGTCATCGGCGGTGTGGTCGCCTGCGGCATGCTCCTCGTGGGCCGCTACTTCATGATCGACCACGGTCTGGCGCTCTCCGAGAAGCTGAACCTGATCAACTTCATCGGCTGGGACGCGGTCCTGGCCAAGCTGCCGCTCGTCCTCGCGATCGGCCTGCTGATGCCCGCGATCGCCGCTTTCTTCGCGTTGCGCAAGTATCTGAAGGTGTGACAAGTCTCCCCGGAGTTACAGGGCGCCGTACGGTTCAACGAGCCGTACGGCGCTTCGCGTTGTCCTAGACTCACCGTCATGTCGGGCCCCGAGTTGTTCTCCCGGCCCCGCCGCTTCGGCCGCGGGGCGGCCCTGACATTGGTCTTCGCGAGCGTCCTCGCGACCGGCGTCGCGACGGGTTCGTGGAGCGCCGACGGCCACAAGTCCGAGGAGCTTCCGGTCGGTTCGGCCACCGGCGCCGGACACGAGGACGTGAGAGACGCGGCCGCCGGGGCGATGGCCGACGGCAAGTCCCCCACGCAGGCTGCCGAGGAGGCCGTCAGCCGCAGCGGAGACCGCTGGGGCGCGGTGTACTCGCAGGGTGAGTACAAGGAGTTCGAGCAGGAACTCGACGGCCAGTACACGGGCGTCGGCCTCTGGGCCCGGCGCACCGCCGACGGCCGCATCGAGGTCTCCAAGGTCGGTTCCGGGTCCCCCGCGGCCCATGCGGGCGTGCGCCCCGGCGACCGGCTCCGCACCGTCGACGGCCGTCCCGTCGACGGCCGCCCCGTCACCGAGGTCGTCTCCCTGCTGCGCGGTGAGCACGCGGGGACGGCGGTCCGGCTCGGCCTGGAGCGCGGCACGCGCGCATGGACCGAGATCCTGCGCCGGGCCAACCTCGCCACCGAGTCCGTCAGCGTCTCCCGCCTCCCCGGCGGCACCGTCCTGATCAAGGTCGCGGCCTTCACCAAGGGCTCGGGCGAGCGCGTACGGTCCGCCGTGCGCGACGCCCCCCACGGCGACGGCGTCCTCCTCGACCTGCGCGGCAATTCCGGCGGCCTGGTCACGGAGGCGGTCACCGCGGCGTCGGCGTTCTTCGACGGCGGGCTCGTGGCGACGTACGACGTACGCGGACGGCAGCGCGCCCTGCACGCCGAGCGTGGCGGCGACACCTCCAGACCTGTCGTCGCGCTCGTCGACAGCGGCACGATGAGTGCCGCCGAGCTGCTCACCGGGGCCCTCCAGGACCGCGGCCGCGCGGTCGTCGTGGGCTCGAAGACCTTCGGCAAGGGTTCGGTCCAGATGCCGAGCCGGCTCCCGGACGGTTCCGTGGCCGAGCTGACCGTCGGCCACTACCGCACCCCCACCGGCCGCGGCGTCGACGGCCGGGGCATCACCCCCGACCTCGAGGCCGATGAGGGCGCGCGACAGCGGGCCGAGACAGTATTGAGTGGCCTCGGGGACCCCTCGTAGTGCGAAAATGGCTGCACTATGGCTAAGGGAATGTTCGTACCGAAGGAATCACAGCCCAAGCAGGGCGCGTCCGGGAAGTCCGGCAAGGACAAGGACGGCAAGCGCAAGATCGTCGCGCAGAACAAGAAGGCCCGGCACGACTACGCCATCGTCGACACGTACGAGGCGGGCATCGTCCTGACCGGCACCGAGGTGAAGTCGCTGCGGCAGGGCCGTGCCTCGCTGGTCGACGGCTTCGTCCAGATCGACAGGAACGAGGCGTGGCTGCACAACGCCCACATCCCCGAGTACAGCCAGGGCACCTGGACCAACCACTCCGTGCGCCGCAAGCGCAAGCTGCTCCTGCACCGCGAGGAGATCGACAAGCTGGAGTCGAAGTCCCAGGAGACCGGGCACACGATCGTGCCGCTGGCGATCTACTTCAAGGACGGCCGGGCGAAGGCCGAGATCGCGCTCGCCAGGGGCAAGAAGGAGTACGACAAGCGGCAGACGCTGCGCGAGCAGCAGGACCGCCGGGAGTCGGACCGCGCCATCGCGGCGGCGAAGCGGAGGCAGCGGGGCGCGTAGGTGGTCGGCCCGCGGGAATAGGCTGGCACCGGCGTGTGCTGTTCACGTACGATGGCATCAGCACCTCACAGCGGGTGTGTGGGTCGAAAGACCTGATTTGAAAAATCAACATGGGGATGATCGGTTTCGACAGCGGCTGTCGAAGCAGGGGAAGCGAGCCGAGGAAGCGGCAATGATCTCGTAAACCATATGTCGCAACCAATAATCGCCAATTCCAAGAGCGATTCCCAGTCCTTCGCCCTCGCTGCCTAATAAGCAGTGACTGAAGGACCCTAAAAGGGTGTCAGCCCGGGGGTGTTCCCGACCCGGATCCTGGCATAATCTAGGGAACTAAACCGCCGAGCCCGGTCACGGGGTTCGGTGGGAAATCAAACAGTGGCTGAGCCCGTCGGAGACTTGTTCGCGTGATCTCCGGGGCTGAGAAAATCGAAGCGAACTGCGCTCGGAGAAGCCCTGATTCTGCACCGTTGGACGCGGGTTCGATTCCCGCCATCTCCACAAACCCCATGTGAGACGAAGGCCCGGCTGACACACAGCCGGGCCTTTGTCGTTGTGTGGCCCGGCTCCATATCGGGGGTCCCGGCCCGTCTCTACGGTCCCTTCCCATGACACCGACCAGAGCCGCAACACCCCCACGTCTCATGTTCGTGGCCCTCATCGCCGCCCTCCTGTCCGTCTTCCTGCCCGCGCCCCGCGCCGACGCCGCTGCGGCGATTCAGGAAGTCACCGGCTTCGGGACCAACCCCGGCGCCCTCAAGATGAACCGCTACGTGCCCGACGGGCTGCCCGCCGGGCGACCGGTCGTCGTCGCCCTGCACGGGTGCACGCAGAACGCCTCCGGCTACGGCACCGGCAGCGGCTGGACCGAGCTCGCCGACCGGTGGGGCTTCTCCGTCGTGCTGCCGCAGCAGCAGTCCGCGAACAACGCGTCCTCCTGCTTCAACTGGTTCCAGGCCGGCGACATCGAACGCGGCCAGGGCGAGGCCGCCTCCGTCGCGCAGATGGTCGACCGCCAGCTCACCGACGCCTCGGGCGACCCCGCGAGGGTCTACGTCACCGGGCTGAGCGCAGGCGGCGGCATGACCTCCGTGATGATGGCCGCGTACCCCGAGAAGTTCGCCGCCGGAGGTGTCGTCGCCGGGCTGCCCTACGGGTGCGCGGCCGCCGCCGGGTCGCCGTATGTGTGCATGTACGTGGGTGCCACGCAGACCGCACAGCAGTGGGGCGACCGCGTGCGAGCGGCGCGGCCCGGGTATGCCGGGCCCTGGCCGCGGCTGACCGTCTTCCAGGGCAGTGCCGACTACACCGTGAAGCCCGTGAACATGACCGACCTGATGAAGCAGTGGACCGACGTCCAGGGCGCCGATCAGGTCGCCGACGTCAGCGACAGCGTGGCCGGGTATCCGCACCAGGTCTTCCGCCGGGCCGACGGGAGCGCGGCCGTGGAGACGTACAGCATGACGGGGATGGGGCACGGGCAGCCCGTCGATCCGGGGAGCGGGGCCGCGCAGTGCGGGACCGCGGGCGCCTACATCCTCGATGTGAACCTGTGCGCGGCCTACGCGATGGGCCGCTCGTGGGGACTCGGCTGACGCACTCTGTCCCCGGGCGCCACGATCGGGGATGCTCCTGAGGCATGAGTAGACCCGACGGACCTGTGAGACGACTCCTCAATCCCCTTGCACGTCAACGGCGTTACCTCGTCTGGCCCGCCCTCGTCGCGCTCGCGGCGGGCCTGACCTGGGGCTCACCGGCCGGTGCCGACGGCGACAGCACCGGCCTCCCCGAGGCCATCGACACCATCCTCGGCGACCCGTCCATGGAGGGCGGCGCGGCGAGCGTCGTCGTCGCCGACGCCCGGAGCGGCGACATCATCTACCAGCACAATCCCACCGGACGCCTGATGCCCGCGTCCAACACCAAGCTCCTCACCTCGACCGCCGCGACGGAACTCCTCGGCACCGGCTACCGGTTCACCACCGACGTGCTCGGCGACGGGCGGCGGCGGGGGAGCGTCCTCGACGGCGATCTGTATCTGCGCGGCACCGGCGACCCGACCGCTCTCGCCAAGGACTACGACGAACTCGCCGCCAAGGTCGCCGCGTCGGGTGTGAGGTCGGTCAGCGGTCGCCTCGTCGCCGACGACACCGCGTTCGACGGCCAGCGCCTCGGCCGCTCCTGGGCCGCCGACGACGAGTCCTCGTACTACTCGGCGCAGATCTCCGCCCTGAGCGTCGCGCCCGACACCGACTACGACACCGGGACGGTGATCGTCGAGGCCGCGCCGGGCGCGAAGGCCGGGGACAAGCCGAAGATCACCGTCACGCCGAAAACGCACTACGTCGACATCGACGTGCGGGCCACGACCGTCGCGGCCGGCGGTGACGACAGTCTCACCGTCGAGCGGCAGCACGGCACGAACACCGTCACCGTCAGCGGCACGGTTCCCGTCGACGGGGGTACCACGAAGGAGTGGGTCACCGTCTGGGAGCCCACCGGTTACGCGGCCTCCGTCTTCCGTGACGCGCTCGCCGCGCACGGCGTGAAGGTGTCGGGCGGCACGAAGCTCGGGCGTGCCACCCCGACGGGCGCCGTGCGGCTCGCCACGCACGACTCCATGCCCCTGAAGGACCTGCTGATCCCCTTCATGAAGCTGAGCAACAACATGCACGCCGAGATCCTCACCAAGGCCATGGGCGCGAAGGCAACCGGTCGCGCGGGAACCTGGGACGACGGGCTCGCGGCGATCAGCGGCTATCTGAAGGGCGTCGGCGTCGACACCGGGCGGCTGCGCCAGGCCGACGGGTCCGGGCTCTCCCGGATGGACAACATCCCGGCGGGCCAGATCGCGAAGCTGCTGCTCGCGGTGCGCGCCGAGCCGTGGTTCGGCGACTGGTACAAGGCGCTGCCGGTGGCCTGCGACCCGGACCGGTTCGTCGGCGGGACGCTGCGCTCGCGGATGTGCAGGACACCGGCCGCGCTCAACGCCCGCGGCAAGACGGGCTCCCTGACCGGCGCGTCCGCGCTCTCCGGCTACGTGAAGGACACCGGGGGACGTGAACTCGTCTACAGCATCGTCCAGAACAACTACCTGGTCGATTCGGTGAAGCCCCTTGAGGACGCGATCGTGGTGACGCTCGCGAAGTCCGACGCGGACGCGGCGGTGGCGGTGAAGCCGCGCTCCCTGCGCTCCGTGCCGGTCTCCGAACGCAAGGGCGACCTGGAGTGCTCGTGGCGTAAACCGGCGGTGTGCTGACGGCTGCGGGTGACTACGTACGGTCGCGTGCGCCGCTGCGTACGTAACCGATGAGCGCCAGTACGAGCGCGCACGCCGACGCGGCGGCCGGGACCGCGTAACCCGCGGTGGGGCCGAGTCGCTCCACCGCGGTGCCGCCCGCCGCCGCGCCGCAGGCGATGCCCCCGAGCAGACCGGTCACGGCGAGGGTCATGCCCTCGTTCAACTGGCCCTCGGGGGTGCGGGCCTGGACCAGCGTCATGCCCGTGACCATCGTCGGGGCCGTCGCCATGCCGGCCACAAGGAGAGCCCCGGCGACCGCAAGGAGAGAGCCGGTGAGCGCCGCGAGCAGGGGGAGGGCCAGCAGGACGGTCATCGCGGCGACGCACCACGGGTGGCGCCGCGCCGCGGGACCGGCAGGCCGTACGGCCCCGTAGACCAGCCCCGCCACACAGGAACCGGCCGCCTGGAGTGCGAGGACCGCGCCGGCCGCCGCCTTGTGGCCGCCCTCGTCCGCGAACCCGATCGTGACCACCTCCATCGAGCCGAACACGGCGCCGGTGGCGAGGAACGACGCCAGGAGCACGGGCATCCCGCGCGCGCGGAGGGGCGATTTCGTGGCCGTGCGCCCATGGGTGGGCGGTTCCGTGGCGCGCTGCGCGGCGAAGACGAGCACTCCGGTGAGCAGCAGGACCGCGCCGATCAGGGTGCCGGCCTCCGGGAACAGTGACCCGCACAGGAAGGCGGCGAGCACCGGGCCGAGCATGAAACACAGCTCGTCCGCCGCCTGTTCGAAGGAGTTCGCGGTGTGCAGGGCAGCCGGGTCGCCCTTGAGGAGATGGGCCCAGCGGGCGCGTGACATGCCGCCCGTGTTGGGCGTGGTGGCCGTAGCAGCGTAGGCGGCGAAGAGGGTCCAGTCGGGCGCTGCGTAGTGCACACAGAGGAGGAGCGCGAGCGATCCGCAGACCGCGACCGACGTGGCGGGCACGGCGATTCTGGCCTGCCCGTACCGGTCCACGAGGCGCGCCGTCCACGGGGCGACGATCGCGGTCGCGGCCATCCCGGTCGCGGTGACGGCCCCGGCGAGCGCGTACGAGCCGCGCGCCCCGGCGATCATGATGACGGCGCTGACGCTGAACATGCCCATGGGGAGCCGGGCGAGGAGGTTCCCGAGCGTGAAGGCGAGCGCGCCGGGGGTGGAGAGCAGCCGGACGTACGGGGAACGGCTGGGTGGTGGCGGGGCGGTGGAGGTCGGGGGAGCGGTGACGGGCTCGGATATGGCGTCGGGCATGTGATCAGCGTCGCCGCGGGCCGCGCGCCCGGTCCAACACCTTCTCCGTACCGATTCACGCGCCCGCGTTGTAAGTTCGCCGGATGCCCGACCAGCCAGCCGCGCCCGGCACGCCGGCCCCCGCCCACCTGGAGCCCCGACTGCTGCGCGCGTTCCTCGCCGTCGCCGAGGAACTGCACTTCACCCGCGCCGCCGCCCGGCTCTACGTCGCTCAGCAGGCCCTCAGCAGGGACATTCGCCGCCTCGAACGTGAGCTGGGCGTGGAGCTGTTCGCGCGGAGCACGCGCCAGGTCGCCCTGACCGCGGACGGTGCGCGGCTGCTGCCGTACGCGCGGCGGGTCCTCGATGCGCAGGACGAACTGCTCGCCGCCTTCGCGCGCCGCCCGGCAGCGGGGACGCGGCCGCTGCTCGTCGACGTGAACAGCCCCGGCCTCGTCTTCGAGCGCATCCTGGAGCGGGCCCGCGAGTTCGCCCCGGAGTGCGAGCTGATGGCCCGCTACGAGAGCGGCCTGACCGGCGCCGCCGCCGAGATGACGGCGGGCCGCCTGGACGCGTCGTTCGGGCGGTACGCGGGGCTCGACCCGGCGGTACGGGCGCGCCTTTCGCAGCAGCCCGTGCGGTACGAGCCGATGACGGTGGTCCTGCCCGGGGACCATCCCCTCGCCGCCCTGGACGCCGTACCGCTCGCGCGGCTCGCGGGCGAGACGGTGTACGCGGGCGCGGGCAATCCCCGTACACCGGAGTGGACCGACCTGGCCGGGCGGCTCTTCGAGGGGCGCGGGATAGCGGTCGCTCCCCCCGCGCCGCTCGCGGTGGGCGTCGAGGAGTTCCGGCGGATCATGGCCAAGACGGGGACGCCGGTGCTCGCCGCGGGGGACTTTCCAGCCATGCCCGGCTCCGTCGTGCGGCCCCTGACCGACCCCGTACCCCTGTCACCTGTGTCGCTGGTGTGGCCGACGGCGCTCGTGCACCCGGGGATCGACGCGCTCCGTGCGGCGGCGGCCACGCTCGCGGAGGAGAACGACTGGCTCCGTAAGCCCCCAGGCGCCTGGATTCCCGGCATAGATGCACTCATCATGATGAGTCGGGACTGAGGATCGGGCACGGCTGTCACCCGCGTGCGCTACATTCGTCGTCCGAGCGCATTGTGATAAGGGGGGCGCTCGGATCGGGTGGGGGCCCGGTCCGAACGACGAGTGCTCGGTACGTCGTGCGCGCACCCATGTTCATGTCCTTGGGGGGATGTGCGTACGGTGGAACATTGGCGAGAAAATGCCCGTTCTGGGCAGACTCACGATCCTAATGAAGTGACGGTCCAACTCGACGGCGCAGGACGCCAGTTGGACGAACTGATCGCTGCGCGGCGCGAGGGCGCCGGCGCGGCCGACAAGGAAGTCCCGGTCTTCGTGGACGACTCGGGACGGCGTAACCGCAGGTACCGCCGCTTCGGCGCGATCATCGGGATGATCTGCGCGGTCTACGCCGTGGTCATCGTGGCGACGCTGCTCTCCGGAAACTCGAACGCTCCCTGGCTGCCCATCACGGGCCAGGACCGCGACAAGCCCGCGGGCAAGGTGGACACGCCGCCGTTGCCCGCCGACCCGGCGGCCGAGCCGTCCTCGTCGACGGGAGCCACGGCCGGTCCCAGCGCTTCCGGCACGGGAGCGGTGTCCAGCGAGCCGGGTGCCGGTTCCTCGACCGGGCCCGAGGGCAGCGAGAGCGCCGAGCCGGACGGCAAGCCCGGCAAGTCGCCCGACCCGAAGCCGTCCGGCGGCCCCGGCAAACCCGACCCGGGCCATTCGCCCGACCCGGGCCCCGGACCCTCGGAGGAGCCCAGTTCGCCGGGCCCCGGCGAGCCGTCCCCGTCGGACAGCGGACCGCCCGTCGAGCCGACGGAGTCCCCGGCCCAGGGCGGCACCGAGACCGTCGCGGCGCTGCCCGTCGAGTCGCCCGTCGAGTCGCCCATCGACCCGAGCCAGAGTCCGGCCGGACCGTCAGCGGCCTCGTTCCCGGAAAGCGGCATCCTGTAAATGTCCTCCCGCCCACGCAGCAACCGCAGGGCGCCGCGTCGCCGCCGCCTGCCCATGCGCTATCTGCTGCCGTCGCTGCTCCTTGTCGCCCTGCTCGCGATGCTCATGCTCCGCGGGTACGTGCACAGCGAGATCCTCGCCGACCACCGCATCCAGCCGCCCGCCGCCACCGATCAGGTCCCCGAGAAGATCCTCGAGGGCGGACCCGTCATCGACACGCGCGGCGGGCGCGAGACCGGCATGAGCGTGCCCGACCACCGGCTCGTCCTCACCTTCGACGACGGCCCCGACCCGCAGTGGACCCCGAAGGTCCTCGACGTCCTGAAGGAACACCACGCGCACGGCGTCTTCTTCGTCACCGGCACCATGGCCTCCCGCTACCCGGACCTGGTCAAACGCATGGTCGACGAGGGTCACGAGGTCGGCCTGCACACCTTCAACCACCCCGACCTCTCGTACCAGTCCAAGAGCCGCATCGACTGGGAACTCACCCAGAACCAGACGGCCCTGGCCGGTGCGGCCGGCATCCGCACCTCGCTGTTCCGGCCGCCGTACTCCTCGTTCGCCGACGCCATGGACAACAAGTCGTGGCCGGTCACCAAGTACATCGGCAGCCGCGGGTACATCACCGTCGTCAACAACACCGACAGTGAGGACTGGAAGCGCCCCGGCGTCGACGAGATCATCCGCCGCGCCACGCCCAAGGGCGGCAAAGGCGCGATCGTCCTGATGCACGACTCCGGCGGCGACCGCTCGCAGACCGTCGCCGCCCTCGACCGCTTCCTGCCCCAGCTCCAGGGCCAGGGATACGACTTCGTCAACCTCACCGAGGCGCTCGGGGCACCCAGCGCCCACACGCCCGTGCACGGTCTCGAACTGGCCAAGGGCAAGGCGTGGATCTACGCCGTCGGCGCTTCGGACGACGTGACGGACGTCCTCGGCGTCGGACTCGCGGTCATCGGCGTCCTCGTCTTCACCCGCTTCGGCCTGATGCTCCTCCTGTCCGGGGCGCACGCCCGGCGCGTGCGGCGCCGCGGATTCTCCTGGGGGCCGCCCGTCACCGAACCGGTGTCGGTCCTGGTCCCGGCGTTCAACGAGGCCAAGTGCATCGAGAACACGGTGCGTTCACTCATGTCGAGCGAGCACCCCATCGAGATCATCGTCATCGACGACGGCTCGACCGACGGCACGGCCCGCATCGTCGAGAATCTGCGCCTGCCGAACGTCCGGGTGGTCCGCCAGCACAACGCGGGCAAGCCGGCCGCGCTCAACAGGGGCCTGGCCAACGCCCGGTTCGACCTGATCGTGATGATGGACGGCGACACGGTCTTCGAGCCGTCCACCGTCCGCGAGCTCGTCCAGCCCTTCGGCGACCAGCGCGTCGGTGCGGTCGCGGGCAACGCGAAGGTCGGCAACAAGGACTCCCTGATCGGGGCCTGGCAGCACATCGAGTACGTGATGGGCTTCAACCTCGACCGCCGCATGTACGACATGCTGCGCTGCATGCCCACGATCCCCGGGGCCGTGGGCGCCTTCCGCCGCAGCGCCCTCGAGCGCATCGGCGGCATGAGCGACGACACGCTCGCCGAGGACACCGACGTCACGATGGCCCTGCACCGGGACGGCTGGCGCGTGGTCTACGCCGAGAAGGCCCGCGCCTGGACCGAGGCCCCGGAGTCGGTCCAGCAGCTCTGGTCCCAGCGCTACCGATGGTCGTACGGCACGATGCAGGCGATCTGGAAACACCGCCGCTCCGTGATCGAGTCGGGCCCCTCCGGCCGATTCGGCCGCATCGGACTGCCGTTCGTCGCCCTCTTCATGGTCCTCGCGCCGCTCCTGGCGCCCCTCATCGACGTCTTCCTGCTCTACGGCCTCGTGTTCGGCCCCACGGAGAAGACGATCGTCGCCTGGCTCGGCGTCCTCGCCATCCAGGCCGTCTGCGCGGCGTACGCCTTCCGGCTCGACCGCGAACGCATGACCCATCTCATCTCACTCCCGCTCCAGCAAGTCCTCTACCGGCAGCTGATGTACGTCGTGCTGCTCCAGTCCTGGATCACCGCGCTCACCGGCGGCCGGCTGCGCTGGCAGAAGCTGCGGCGTACCGGAGCGGTGGAGGCGCCGGGGGCGATTCCGCGTCAGCGGGCGTCGCGCGGCAACGATCGGAGGCCCGTCGCATGACGTATCCCACTCCCGCCACCGGCGGCCAGAGCGGGTTCCAGCAGACGCGGCGGATGCCGCAGGTGCCGTTCCCGCAGGTGCCGTTCACACCGGAACCGCCGCCCGCGCCAGCTCCGCCCGCCGCCCCGCCCGCGCAGGCCGCCGCGCCCAAGAAGCCGGGCCGCGACCGCTATCTGGACCTGCTGCGCTCCATCGCGCTCGTCCGCGTCGTCGCCTACCACCTCTTCGGGTGGGCCTGGCTGACGGTCCTCTTCCCGTCCATGGGCGTGATGTTCGCGCTCGCCGGATCGCTGATGGCGCGCTCCCTGAGCCGGCCCGCGACCGGTGTGATCAGGGGCCGTATCCGCCGGCTCCTGCCGCCCATGTGGGCGTTCAGCGTCGTCATCCTCGCCCTGCTCTTCCTGGGCGGCTGGAACCCCGGCAAGGACCCCGACAGCGGCGGGACCTGGGGCTGGATCAGCCTGTTCAACTACTTCGTGCCCGTCGGGGCGCCGTCGTTCCCCTGGCACCTCGGCGACAAGGCGGGCCTCCTGGAGGACACCTGGCCGTCGCAGGCCGCGGGCCCGCTCTGGTACCTGCGGGCCTACCTGTGGTTCGTCATCGCCTCGCCGCTGCTGCTCCGGGCGTTCCGCAAGGTGCCGTGGGCGACGCTGCTCGCGCCGCTCGCGCTGACGGCGGTCGTCGGTACGGGCATCGTCACCATCCCCGGCGAGACGGGGAACGCGGTCACCGACTTCGCGGTCTACGGAGGCTGCTGGGTCCTCGGCTTCGCCCATCACGAGGGCGTCCTCGCGAAGGTGCCGCGCTATCTCGCGGTGTCCTGCTCGGCGATCGTGATGGCGTTCGGACTGTGGTGGGCCTCGGGCCATCTCGGGCCGGACGGCTGGGACCTGAACGACATCCCGCTGGCGCAGGCGACCTGGTCCTTCGGGTTCGTCGTCATCCTGCTCCAGTACTCGCCGTCCTGGCAGGAGCTGCCGGGCCGGCTCGCCAAGTGGGACAAGCTCATCACGCTGTCCAACAACCGCGCGGTCACGATCTATCTCTGGCACAACATACTGATCATGGCCACGGTGCCGATCATCGACCTCGCGTACAACCTGCCGTTCATGGAGGACGCGAGATGGAGCGGTGCCCTCGACTCCACGTACATGCTCTGGATGTTCGTGCTGACCTGGCCGCTGATAGCGCTCGCGGTCCTCGGCACGGGCTGGATCGAGGACCTCGCCGCCAAGCGGCGCCCGCGGCTCTGGCCGAACGGCGTCAAGAAGCGGGCACATAGTCGCTAGACGGGGTTGTGCGGCCGGTGGGGGTGGGGGAGGTTGGGGCGTGAGCGACCAGTGACCGTATGACCACGAGGGGAACCCGGACCGACATGACACAGCCTCCCGGCCAGCCGCCGCAGGACGGATCCGGGCACCACCCGGCGTACGGGCCGCCTCCCGGCCGGTCTCAGGAGCCGTCCGGCGGCGGGCAGGACAACCCCTACGCCGGCGCGCCGACCCCGCCACCGGCTCCGCCGCAGATACCGCAGACCCCGCCACCGGCCCCTCAGGGCCGGCCCGGCTACGGGGACCAGCCCGCCTACGGCAACCAGCCGGGCTACGGCGACCAGTCCGGATACGGCGCTCAGCCTCCCTACGGTCAGCCCCCGCAGGGCCAGCCGCAGGGCCAACCCCCGTACGGGCAGCCCCCGTACGGCGGGCAGCCGCCCTACGGCGGGGGTGCCTATCCGCCGCCCCCGCCACCGCCGGGCGGCAACACGCGCCGGACCGCCGTCATCGTCGGGTCCGCGGTCGTCGCGCTCGTCCTGATCGTCGGCGGGATCTTCCTCGCCACGAACAGCGGCGGCGACGACGACAAGCCGAAGGCGAAGGACTCCGTGTCCGCGCAGCCCACCTCGTCGGACGAGCCCTCCGACGAGCCCACGACCGAGGACCCCGCCACCGAGGACCCCGTCGAGGAGCCGAGCGATTCCACGGGGACGGCGGAGGAGCGGCCCGCCGGGTCCACCGGCTATCAGGGCCAGTGGCAGGACGAGCAGGCCAGGACCCTCACGGTCGGCGACAAGGTCGCGACCGGCACGGCCAAGGGCAAGTACAGCGTGTCCTACATCGACGCGGGCGGTAAGGGCATCTGCACCGGCATCGGGGAGAACCGCAGCGGCGGGGCGTTCCGGATCGCCGTCAAGTGCATGGGCAAGGACACCGGTGACGAGGTCTTCGGCGCGAACCTGACGCAGGCCGACGACGTGGTCACGCTGAAGTGGGACAAGGGCGGCTCGGCCAGCCTCAAGTGGGCGGGCACCACGACCTGATCCACGCCCCACGACCTGATCCACGCCCACGACCTGACCCACGCCGTGGAGCGAAGCTCACCGCCGGGCCCCGCGCCCGGTGAGAGCAACGTTCCCCGGCGGTCACGGTGCGGCACAGCGCGGTAATCCCGCCTCCCTACGTTCGAGGTCATCAGCCGAGAACCGTGACCCTGGAGGCGTGTGATGGCAGCCCGGAGTTGGATCCAGAGGTGGGATCCGGAGGACGAGACGTTCTGGTCGCGCGAGGGCGGCGAGAAGGTCGCGCGGCGCAATCTCGCGTTCTCCATCCTGTCCGAGCACATCGGGTTCTCGATCTGGACCCTGTGGTCCGTGATGGTGCTGTTCATGGGGCCCGAGTACGGCATCGACCCGGCCGGCAAGTTCTTCCTGGTCTCGATGGCCACGATGGTCGGGGCGGTCGCACGCGTGCCCTACACCTTCGCCGTCGCCCGCTTCGGCGGCCGGAACTGGACGATCCTCGCGGCGAGCCTGCTCCTCATCCCGACGGCCGCCGCGTTCGTCGTGATGGAGCCGGGGACCTCGTACACGACGTTCATGGTGTGCGCGCTGCTCACCGGCGTCGGCGGCGGCAACTTCGCCTCGTCGATGACCAACATCAACTCCTTCTTCCCGCTGCGGAAGAAGGGCTGGGCGCTCGGCCTGAACGCGGGCGGCGGCAACATCGGCGTCCCCGTCGTGCAGCTCGCCGGGCTCGCCGTGATCGGCGCGAGCGGCGGCCCGCGCGTGCTGCTGGGGATCTACCTCCCGCTCATCGCCGTGTCGGCGATCTGCGCCGCGCTGTTCATGGACAACCTCGCGACCGTGAAGAACGACACCGGCGCGGCCAAGGAGGCCGTGCGCGACCCGCACACGTGGATCATGTCGTTCCTCTACATCGGGACGTTCGGGTCGTTCATCGGCTACAGCTTCGCGTTCGGGCTCGTCCTGCAGACGCAGTTCGGCAGGACACCGCTCCAGGCCGCGTCGATCACGTTCATCGGGCCGCTGCTCGGCTCCCTGATCCGGCCTGTGGGCGGCCGGCTCGCCGACCGGTTCGGCGGCGCCCGCATCACGCTGTGGAACTTTGTCGCCATGGCCGCCGCCACCGCCGTGGTCGTCCTCGCGTCGACGCAGAAGTCGCTGCCGCTGTTCACCACGGCGTTCATCGCCCTGTTCGTGCTCACCGGGCTCGGCAACGGGTCGACGTACAAGATGATCCCCGGCATCTTCCAGGCCAAGGCAACGGCCCGAGGGCTCGCGGGGGAGGAGGCCGCGGCGTACGGGCGGCGCCTGTCCGGGGCCTCGATGGGGCTGATCGGGGCGGTGGGCGCGCTCGGCGGGCTCGGCATCAACCTCGCCTTCCGCCAGTCCTTCCAGACCGCGGGCACCGGCACGGCCGCCTTCGTCGGGTTCCTCGTCTTCTACGCGGTGTGCTTCGCCCTCACCTGGTCCGTATACCTTCGCCGCCCGGCCGGCGCGGACGCTCCCGTGCAGGCCGCGGAGCCGGAGCCCCGGCTCAACTACGCGGAGGTGTGACGTAACACCGCTGACATCATGGGGAACCGAGCCCGTCACGGGACGTTGACAGGCTCGGTCGACCCCGGCAGAACCACCCGAGCGGGACGAGAGCCACATGTACGACGCACAGCAGGGCCCCACGGCGGGGCAGCACGGCCCCCTCGCGGGCTTCACCGTGGGCGTGACCGCCGCGCGCCGCGCCGACGAGCTCGGCGCGCTGCTCCAGCGGCGCGGCGCCACCGTCCTGCACGCACCCGCGCTGCGCATCGTCCCGCTCGCCGACGACAGCGAGCTCCTCGCGGCGACCAAGGAGATCGTCGACCACGCGCCCGACGTCGTCGTCGCGACCACCGCGATCGGGTTCCGCGGCTGGGTCGAGGCCGCCGACGGCTGGGGCCTGGGCGAGGCGCTGCTGGCCCGGCTGCGCGGCGTGGAACTGCTCGCCCGCGGGCCCAAGGTCAAGGGCGCCGTCAGGGCCGCCGGGCTCACCGAGGAGTGGTCCCCGTCGTCCGAGTCGATGGCCGAGGTCCTCGAACGGCTCCTCGACGAGGGCGTCGACGGCCGCCGGGTCGCCGTCCAGCTGCACGGCGAGCCGCTGCCCGGGTTCGTCGAGGCGCTGCGCGAGGCGGGCGCCGACGTCGTGGGGGTGCCGGTGTACCGGTGGATGCCGCCGGAGGACATCGGCCCTCTCGACCGGCTGCTCGACGCGACCCTCACGCGGGGCGTCGACGCGCTCACGTTCACCAGCGCGCCCGCCGCCGCGTCCCTGCTCTCCCGGGCCGAACTGCGGGGCAAACTACCGGAGTTGCTCGCCGCCCTGCGCCACGACGTCCTGCCCGCCTGCGTCGGCCCCGTCACCGCGCTGCCGCTCCAGGCCCACGGCGTGGACACGGTGCAGCCCGAGCGCTTCCGCCTCGGGCCGCTCGTCCAGCTCCTGTGCGCCGAACTCCCGGGCAGGGCCCGTGCGTTGCCGATCGCGGGCCACCGCGTGGAGATCCGCGGCCAGGCCGTCCTGGTCGACGGCGATCTGCACCCCGTACCGCCCGCCGGGATGTCGCTCCTGCGCTCCCTCTCGCGCCGCCCCGGCTGGGTGGTCCCCCGCGCCGAACTCCTGCGCGCGCTGCCCGGCGCGGGCAGCGACGAACACGCGGTGGAAACGGCGATGGCCAGGCTCCGTACGGCCCTCGGCACCCCCAAGCTGATCCAGACGGTGGTCAAGCGCGGCTACCGCCTGGCCCTGGACCCGGCGGCGGACTCCAAGTACGGGACGGACTGAGTCAGTTCGGCGTGCGGTGGACGCTGTGCTCGTCGAGGTCCGTCAGCAGGCCCGCGGCGGCGGCGAAGTCCTTGTCGTCGTGGAGCACCACGAGGCCGTGGTGGGCCGCGGTGGCGCAGATGAGCCAGTCGACCGTCGACAGACTCCGGTGGCGGCCGCGCTGGGCGAGTCGGTACTGCGCCGTCTCGACCCACTGCCAGGCGTTCTTGGGGACCGGCGCGTCCGGGTAGAGGCTGCCGAACATGTCGGTCATCGCGTCGTATTCGTCGAGGTCGCGCGCGGAGCGGCGGAACTCGGTGCGCTGAGGCTGGCAGGAGGCGATGGTGCCCTCCTCGATCTCACGGCTCCAGGCGTCGTTGAGCGACCGGTCGCGCTGGAGCCGCCACACCGCCGTCGAGTCGACCAGGTACCGCAGCACGTCAGGCGGTGCCCTTCTCGGCGGCGTGCAGGCGCCAGAAGCTCTCGTCGTCCCAGTCCTGGGACGCCTTGAAGTGCCGGAGGCGCGCCTCGGCACGGCGCTGGCGCTCCACGTACTCGCGCAGCGCGAGGTTCACCGTCTCCTTCTTGGTGCGCGCGCCGGACAGTCGCATGGCCTCGGCGAGAGCCTCGTCGTCTATGTCGATCTGCGTCGCGGCCACCGGGCACCTCCAGGGGAAATGTGGGTCACATACAAAGGTAGCCCATGCTTCATACATTGTGCCCGACGTCCCGGGCCGACGCCGTCGGTGAACCCTTCGTGAGGGGCCCGGTACCAGGGGTTCCGGCGGTGCCTGTGGGCGGGCACTGTAGGGGGATGGCATCGCCATCGTCCTCGTCCTCGTACGAGCTGCGCTTCGACTCCGGGCGCAGTTCGCTGGATCTCCTGGCCACGGCGCACCCCGACGAACGGCTCGACTCGGTGGGGCGGTTGCGGGCCTGGCTGGTCGGCTCGGGGCTCGTGCCCGTGGACACGCCGCTGCGGGACGCCGACGCCGCCTGGCTCGCCGCGATGCTCGAACTGCGCGGCCATATCGGCCAGTTGGTGCGCGGCGAACTCGACGGCAGGCCCGCGTCCGCCGCCCTGGAGCGGGTCAACGCCCTCGCCCGCGCGGCGCCGCCCGCACCCCGCGCGACCCGCAGCACCGACGGCACCCTCGCCAGGGCCCTGCACGCCGACCCCGGCTGCGGCGAGCTGCTCGCCGCCGTCGCCCGTGACGCCGTGGAGCTCCTCACGGACCCGGTCGCCCGCTCCTGCCTGCGCCGCTGCGAGGGCGACAGCTGCCCGATCATCTATCTCGACACGTCCCGGGGGCGGCGCCGCCGCTGGTGCTCCAGCGAGGTGTGCGGCAACCGGGAGCGGGTGGCGCGACACCGGCGCAGGGCGGCACTCGCCCGGGCCTGAAGATCACCCGACGGCCTCCCCGAACCCTTTTTGGCATGTCCCGGCAGATCGATTGAACACATCGCGGACCTCTTACGTACTGGGGTGCGTCCAGCCGAGCGGCGACCCAGCCGGAACGCTCAACCAGGGGACAGCGGAGGTAGGCGTGCGCAAGGATTCCGCCGTGGCCGATGAACGCCCGCCGAGGGCACGACATCGCGCGCCGCAGCCTCCTGAGCCCGACGAGGAGCTGATGCGCGCGCTCTACCGCGAGCACGCGGGTCCACTTCTGGCCTATGTGCTCAGGCTGGTGGCGGGGGACCGGCAGCGCGCCGAAGATGTCGTACAGGAAACGCTCATCCGTGCCTGGAAGAACGCCGGTCAGCTCAACCGAGCGACCGGTTCGGTACGCCCCTGGCTGGTGACGGTCGCCCGGCGCATCGTCATCGACGGCCACCGCAGCCGGCAGGCCCGGCCGCAGGAGGTCGATCCGTCGCCGCTGGAGGTCATCCCCGCGGAGGACGAGATCGACAAGGCGCTGTGGCTGATGACCCTTTCGGACGCGCTCGAGGACCTGACGCCCGCCCACCGCGAGGTGCTGGTGGAGACGTACTTCAAGGGGCGTACGGTCAACGAGGCCGCCGAGACACTCGGTATTCCCAGCGGAACGGTGCGCTCACGGGTGTTCTACGCGCTGCGTTCCATGAAGCTGGCGCTGGAGGAGCGGGGGGTGACGGCATGAGTGCCTCGTACGACGACTACGGACCGCATGGGTCCGGTGACGTTCACGAGACGGTCGGCGCCTACGTGCTCGGTGTCCTCGACGACGCCGAGGCAAGCGCCTTCGAAGCGCATCTGGCGGGCTGCGAGCTGTGCGCACACCAGCTGGAGGAGTTCTCCGGCATGGAGCCGATGCTCGCCGCCCTCGCGGACATCCCCGAACCGCAGGGCACCCCCGCCAGAGAACGCCTCGGTGCGCAGCTCGGCGCCCGCCCGAGCGACCAGCTCGCCGGCCGGCTCTTCGACGAGGTGGCGCAGAAGCGGGCCCGCAAGCGCCGCCGCGGGATGTACCTGGTGGCGGCCGCCGCCGCACTGATCATCGGCGGCCCGCTGACCGTGCTCGCCGTGAACGACGGCGGGACGGACAACGTCGCCGAGGGGGCCCACCCCACCAGCCCCGCCGAGGACGCCTTCTTCAACCACATGGACGAGAAGGTCAAGGCGACCGACGCGGTCACGAAGGTCACCGCCACCATCGGCATGGAGAAGAAGGCCTGGGGCACCCACACCGTCCTGGAGCTGAAGAACGTCAAGGGCCCGCTGAAGTGCTCCCTGATCGCGGTCGGGAAGAACGGCGAGCGCGAGACGGTCACCACCTGGTCCGTCCCGCAGTGGGGTTACGGCATTCCCGACAGCAAGCACGAGGTCTCGAAGGAACCCCTGTACGTGCACGGGGGCGCCGCGTTCGAGCGCAACGCCATCGACCACTTCGAGGTCGAGACCCTCGACGGCAAACGCCTCGTGGAGGTCGACGCGTAGCCCCGGCAGCCGGATGCGTAGCCTCCCGGGCCTCCCTTCGCGTACCTTTGACGGCTGCCCAGCACGTCAGAAGGGGGCCCGGTGGCCGCTCAGGCTCATCAGCAAACCGCGCTCGACCAGGACCGCGATTCCGTACGGGAGCGCGAGATCGGCGTCGAACAGGAACACCTCGACCAGGTGTACCGCCGGCTCGAGGAAAAGATCCACGAGGCCGAGTTCCTGATGAACGACGCGGCCAAGCGGGGGCAGGTCGGCACACCCGGCGCCCTCGCCGAACGCGACGCCCAGGTGTTCCGCGCGGGGATCCACCTCAATCGCCTCAACAACGAGTTCGAGGACTTCCTCTTCGGCCGGATCGACCTGCTGCTCGGCAAGGACGGCAAGAAGGGCCCCGACGGCGCGTACACGGCCGTGGAGCCCGCCGAGGGGGCCGTGCGCGAGGACGCGGACGGGCAGCGGACCGCCGACATCGCCGAGACGCTCCACATCGGCCGGATCGGCGTCCTGGACGCCGACTACTCGCCCCTGGTCATCGACTGGCGCGCGCCGGCCGCCGCGCCCTTCTACCGCTCGACCCCGGTCGATCCGGGACGGGTCGTACGCCGCCGGGTCATCCGCTCCAAGGGCCGCAAGGTGCTCGGCGTCGAGGACGACCTGATGCGCCCCGAGCTGACCGCGTACCTCGACGGCGAGCAGCTGCCCGTCATCGGCGACGGCGCCCTGATGGCCGCCCTCGGCCAGGCCCGCAGCCACACCATGCGCGACATCGTGGCGTCCATCCAGGCCGAGCAGGACCTGGTGATCCGGGCGCCCGCCGCCTCGGTGACGTACGTGGAGGGCGGCCCCGGCACCGGCAAGACGGCCGTCGCCCTGCACCGCGCCGCGTATCTGCTCTACCAGGACCGCCGCCGGTACGCGGGCGGCATTCTGATCGTCTCCCCGACCCCGCTCCTCGTCGCCTACACCGAGGGCGTCCTGCCCTCGCTCGGCGAGGAGGGCCAGGTCGCGATCCGCGCGGTCGGCTCACTGGTCGACGGCGCGGAGGCCACGGTCTACGACTCCCCGGCGGTGGCCCGCGTCAAGGGCTCCTCGTGGATGCTGCGCGTCCTGCGCAAGGCCGCGCGCGGCGCGCTCGAAGCGGGCACGCCCGCGAAGGAACCGTCGCAGGGCACGGGCCAGCTGGCCTTCGGCGAGGAGGACGACGACGCGGCGGCCCCCGCCGAGCAGCCCACGCGCCTGCGCGTCGTCGCCTTCGGCCGCCGCCTGGAGCTGGAGGCCGCCGACCTGGCGAGGATCCGCCAGAACGCGCTGAGCGGCACCGCCCCCGTCAACATGCTCCGCCCGCGCGCCCGCAAGCTCCTCCTGGACGCCCTGTGGTCGCAGTCCGGCGCGGGCACCCGCCACAGCGACCCGGAACTCGCCGCGGAGCTGCGCTCGTCGTTCGACGACGACATCACCTCCGAGGACGACTTCGTCCGCTTCCTCGACGCGTGGTGGCCCGAGCTGACCCCGCGCGGGGTCCTCGCCGCAATGGGCGACGAGCGCCGCCTCGGCCGCTGGGCGCGCCGGATCCTCAACCCCGGCGAGGTCCGCAAGGTCGCCCGCTCGCTGCGCCGCGACGCCCTGTCGGTGCACGACGTGGCGCTCCTCGACGAGCTGAACGCGGTCCTGGGCACCCCGTTGCGCCCGAAGAAGAAGCGCGAGTACGACCCCCTTGACCAGCTCACCGGCCTCGAGGAGCTGATGCCCGAGCGCCACGAGACCCAGCGCGAGCGCGCCGAGCGCCTGGCCCAGGAGCGCACGGAGTACGCGCACGTCATCGTCGACGAGGCGCAGGACCTCACGCCCATGCAGTGGCGGATGGTCGGCCGCCGCGGCCGGCACGCGACCTGGACGGTGGTCGGCGACCCCGCCCAGTCGTCCTGGTCGGACCCCGACGAGGCGGCCGAGGCCCGCGACGAGGCCCTCGGCTCCCGCCCGCGCCGCCGCTTCACGCTCACCGTGAACTACCGCAACCCGGCCGAGATCGCCGAGCTCGCCGCCAAGGTCCTCGCGCTCGCCATGCCGGGTTCCGAGTCCCCCTCGGCGGTCCGCTCGACGGGCGTGCGCCCGCGGTTCGCGGTCGTACGGGACGGCCTCGGGCACACCGTCCGGGAGGAAGCGGCGCGCCTGCTCGACCAGGTCGACGGCACGGTCGGCGTCGTCGTGGCGATGAACCGGCGGGACGAGGCGGCGCGCTGGCTGGCCGGGCTCGGCGACCGCGCGGTCGCGCTCGGCAGCCTGGAGGCCAAGGGCCTGGAGTACGACGCGACGGTCGTCGTGTCGCCCGCGGAGATCGCCGACGAGTCCCCGGCGGGCCTGCGCGTCCTGTACGTGGCGCTGACCCGCGCCACGCAGCAGCTCACCGTCGTCTCGGGCAGCCGCGACGAACCCGACGCGGACGGGGTGCCGGACCTGCTGCGTGAATGAGTTCGAGGGATGGGAATTGCCTTACGGGGATCCTTTGTTACCTTGGACGTGGCACCGGCTCGATCCAAGCCCCCGGGCCCAACCTTCGTCGCTACGAGCGACCACTTGCCGCGAGGCGAGCATGGCGGGCCGGTGTCATCAACGTAGGAAGAGGTCCACGTCACCTGACGTGGACCTCTTTCTGTTTCCCATCACTTCTCGTATGGTGGAAACAACTTTCCGAAAGTGCGCTACCGGGGCGCTGTCCGGGCAGTGAACAAAACGTTCGCAATCCGGGGCGGCTACCACGTACTCGGCGGTAGGTGCGACGATCGGACGGAAAAACAGCAGCAGCCACACGGTGAAAGCAGAGGAAGTCGGCCATGGCAACGGCGCCCAGCGTCTCCTACTCGATGACGGTCCGCCTTGAGGTGCCCGCCAGCGGAACAGCGGTATCCCAACTCACGACGGCCGTGGAGTCCCACGGAGGCTCGGTGACCGGTCTCGACGTGACGGCGTCCGGCCACGAGAAACTCCGGATCGACGTCACGATCGCCGCGAGCTCCACCTCGCACGCCGACGAGATCGTCGAGGGCCTGAACGGCATCGAGGGCGTCGTCCTCGGCAAGGTCTCCGACCGTACGTTCCTGATGCACCTCGGCGGCAAGATCGAGATGCAGTCGAAGCATCCCATCCGCAACCGTGACGACCTGTCCATGATCTACACGCCGGGTGTGGCCCGCGTGTGCATGGCGATCGCCGAGAACCCCGAGGACGCCCGGCGTCTGACGATCAAGCGGAACACCGTTGCGGTCGTGACGGACGGCTCCGCCGTGCTCGGCCTCGGCAACATCGGCCCGATGGCCGCCATGCCGGTCATGGAGGGCAAGGCGGCCCTCTTCAAGCGCTTCGCCGACATCGATGCCTGGCCGATCTGCCTGGACACCCAGGACACCGACGCGATCGTCGAGATCGTCAAGGCCATCGCCCCCGGCTTCGCCGGCATCAACCTCGAGGACATCTCCGCCCCGCGCTGCTTCGAGATCGAGGCCCGCCTGCGTGAGGCCCTCGACATCCCGGTCTTCCACGACGACCAGCACGGCACGGCCATCGTCGTCCTCGCCGCCCTGACGAACGCCCTGCGTGTCGCGGGTAAGGCCATCGGCGACATCCGCGTCGTCATGTCCGGCGCGGGCGCGGCCGGCACGGCGATTCTCAAGCTCCTGATCGCGGCCGGCGTCAAGAACGCGGTCGTCGCCGACATCCACGGTGTCGTCCATGCGGACCGCGCCGACCTCGTCGACGCGAAGGCCGATTCGCCGCTGCGCTGGATCGCCGACAACACCAACCCCGAGGGCCTCACGGGCACGCTCAAGGAGGCCGTGCGCGGCGCCGACGTGTTCATCGGGGTCTCCGCTCCGAACGTGCTCGACGGGGACGACGTGGCGGCCATGGCCGAGGGCGCGATCGTGTTCGCGCTCGCGAACCCCGACCCCGAGGTCGACCCCGCAATCGCCCGTCAGACGGCGGCAGTTGTGGCCACGGGCCGCTCGGACTTCCCGAACCAGATCAACAACGTCCTCGTGTTCCCGGGCGTCTTCCGTGGCCTCCTCGACGCCCAGTCGCGTACGGTCAACACGGAGATGATGCTGGCCGCCGCGGCCGCCCTGGCGGACGTGGTGAGCGAGGACGAGCTCAACCCGAACTACATCATTCCGAGCGTCTTCAACGACAAGGTCGCGGGCGCCGTCGCCGGAGCGGTGCGTAACGCCGCAAAGGCCGCCGGCGCCGCTGTGACAGGCGCCACGGCCTCCTGAGGCCCGGCGCGTCGCGGAATGCGGGGCCCCTGGCTGCCCTCTAGGGTGGCCGGGAAGCACGGCCCCGACCCCGCCCCAGTCCGGGACGGCGACGCATTTCGGTGACCCCCGAGGGCGCCGGATTGGCTTTCCCGCCGCTGGTGGGGGCAGGATGCGTCTTCGGGCGCGAGGGTCTGAAGACGGACCCGGGTCCGGGGCCTGACCGAGGACCCTGGCAGCATCGGCTTCGCTGTGCCCAACATGCGGCTCCGCCGCGTGGCACGCCTCAACGGCAAGAAGAACACGGGAGTACAAACATGAACCGCAGTGAGCTGGTGGCCGCGCTGGCCGACCGCGCCGAGGTGACCCGCAAGGACGCCGACGCCGTGCTGGCCGCGTTCGCCGAGACGGTCGGCGAGATCGTTGCCAAGGGCGACGAGAAGGTCACCATCCCCGGCTTCCTGACCTTCGAGCGCACGCACCGTGCCGCTCGCACCGCCCGCAACCCGCAGACCGGCGAGCCGATCAACATCCCGGCCGGTTTCAGCGTGAAGGTGTCCGCGGGCTCCAAGCTCAAGGAAGCCGCCAAGGGCAAGTAAGCCAGGCAACAGAAGGGGCGGCCACCCGGTTCGGGTGGCCGCCCCTTCTGTGTTGTCGCGGCGCTCAGGAAGGCGTCAGCAGCCTCCTGTGGCCGGCCCGGGAGCTCGGCCTTCGCGCCGAGCTCCACGAGCTTCTCCAGGCTGTGTCTGCCCGGGGGATGGCCCCCGGGCAGACAGCCGGCTTGTGGCTAGCCCAGTGCCTTGCCGGGCAGCTCGACCTTCGCGCCGAGCTCCACGAGCTTCTCCATGAAGTTCTCGTAGCCGCGGTTGATCAGGTCGATGCCGTGGACGCGGCTCGTGCCCTGGGCGGCCAGGGCCGCGATCAGGTACGAGAAGCCGCCGCGCAGGTCGGGGATGACCAGGTCGGCGCCCTGGAGCTTCGTCGGGCCCGACACGACCGCGGAGTGCAGGAAGTTGCGCTGGCCGAAGCGGCAGTCCGAGCCGCCCAGGCACTCGCGGTAGAGCTGGATGTGCGCGCCCATCTGGTTCAGCGCGGACGTGAAGCCCAGGCGGGACTCGTAGACCGTCTCGTGGACGATGGACAGGCCCGAGGCCTGCGTCAGGGCCACGACGAGCGGCTGCTGCCAGTCGGTCTGGAATCCGGGGTGGACGTCCGTCTCCAGGGCGATCGACTTCAGTGAGCCGCCCGGGTGCCAGAAGCGGATGCCCTCGTCGTCGATCTCGAAGGCGCCGCCGACCTTGCGGTACGTGTTCAGGAACGTCATCATCGAGCGCTGCTGGGCGCCGCGGACGTAGATGTTGCCCTCGGTCGCCAGCGCGGCCGACGCCCACGACGCGGCCTCCAGACGGTCCGAGAGGGCGCGGTGCGTGTAGCCGCCGAGCTTGTCGACACCCGTGACCCGGATGGTCCGGTCGGTGTCCATGGCGATGATCGCGCCCATCTTCTGCAGGACGCAGATGAGGTCCTCGATCTCGGGCTCCACGGCCGCGTTCGAGAGCTCGGTCACGCCCTCGGCCAGCACGGCCGTCAGGAGCACCTGCTCGGTCGCGCCGACCGACGGGTACGGCAGCCGGATCTTCGTGCCGCGCAGCCGCTGCGGGGCCTCCAGGTACTGGCCGTCCGCCCGCTTCTCGATGGTCGCGCCGAACTGGCGGAGCACCTCGAAGTGGAAGTCGATCGGCCGGCCGCCGATGTCGCAGCCGCCGAGGCCGGGGATGAACGCGTGGCCGAGCCGGTGCAGGAGCGGCCCGCACAGCAGGATCGGAATGCGCGAGGAGCCGGCGTGCGCGTCGATGTCGGCGACGTTGGCGCTCTCCACGTGCGACGGGTCCATGATCAGCTCGCCGGGTTCCTCACCCGGGCGGACCGTCACGCCGTGCAGCTGGAGGAGGCCGCGTACGACCCGGACGTCACGGATGTCCGGGACGTTGCGCAGCCGGCTCGGCTCGCTGCCGAGCAGCGCGGCGACCATGGCCTTGGGCACGAGGTTCTTCGCGCCGCGGACACGGATCTCGCCCTCCAGCGGGGTTCCGCCGTGGACAAGCAGTACATCGTCGGTGACGGTCATGAATCTCGCGTTCCGATGAGATGGACAGGACAGATGGGCAGGACCGCAGGGCGGAGCCGTCGGGCGAGGCCTTTCGGGCCGGGCCGCTGGCGGGCCAAGGCATAAGCGTAAGGGCCGCCTACCCCCCTTCTGTAGGCCCAAGTGCACAGGCGGGGCGTCATGACTTCGCTACAACACGAAATGTGGCTGAACGGGCGCGGAGGGTTACCTTCCGGGGGTGGTTCACGGCGCGCGCCCCGGGCGCGCGAGGCGTCTCTGAGCTGGGCGCACCCGGGAAGGGCCATTGACTCCCCGCTCGGCGGCAAGATGCGGGATCATGTCTGGCATGACCGAGGTGTCCTCGCTCACAGGGCGGCTGCTCGTGGCCACACCCGCCCTCGCGGACCCGAACTTCGACCGGGCGGTCGTGCTGCTCCTCGACCACGACGAGGAGGGCTCGCTCGGCGTCGTCCTCAACCGGCCCACGCCCGTCGGGGTCGGGGACATCCTGGAGGGCTGGGGCGAGCTCGCCGGGGATCCGGGCGTCGTCTTCCAGGGCGGCCCGGTCTCGCTCGACTCGGCGCTCGGCGTAGCGGTGATCCCCGGCGACGAAGGGCCGCTCGGCTGGCGCCGCGTCCACGGCGCGATCGGCCTCGTCGACCTGGAGGCCCCTCCCGAGCTGCTCGCCTCCGCCCTCGGATCCCTGCGGATCTTCGCGGGGTACGCCGGCTGGGGCCCGCGCCAGCTGGAGTCCGAGCTGACGGACGGCGCCTGGTACGTCGTCGAGTCGGAGCCGGGAGACGTCTCGTCGACGGACCCGGAGGGGCTGTGGCGGGCGGTACTGCGACGCCAGCGCAGCGACCTGGCGATGGTGGCGACGTACCCGGACGATCCCTCGCTCAACTGAGGCCGCCGGCCGGTGCCGTGATCGACGGAAATCGGGCGTGCGGGCCCTTCACCCCGAGGCCGCTGCCCCTTCTCCCGGCGCTTAAGTACCCTTGGCCTTTATGAGCACTCTTGAGCCCGAGCGCGGGACAGGTACGGGGACCCTCGTAGAGCCGACGCCGCAGACGTCGCACGGTGACGGCGACCACGAGCGCTACGCCCACTATGTCCAGAAGGACAAGATCATGGCGAGCGCCCTCGAGGGGACGCCGGTCGTCGCGCTCTGCGGCAAGGTCTGGGTGCCGGGCCGGGACCCGAAGAAGTACCCCGTGTGTCCCATGTGCAAGGAGATCTACGAGTCCATGGGCGCCGGCGGCGACAAGGACAAGGGCGGCAAGGACAAGAAGTAGAGGCGGCGAGCAAGAGGGCAGGAAGCGGCGGTTCGCGTCGCTGCGGAAGGTTCCTGAGGCTGCTGCGAAAGGCCCCCGAGGTGCGCATCTGTCGCGCCATGGGGGCCTTTGTGCTGCCTGCGCGACCGTTGCGCTCAGTGGTCTGGACCTCCTAGCCTCCTCTGTGTTGTGCACAGCAAAACCGCCATTGCGTATGTTGCAACGACTCTTCGGAGGCTGCCCCCATGAAGCTCCCCGTCCGAATGGCCTTGCCCCTGGCCGCACTTGTCCTCGCCGCCGCCTGCGCCCCCGGGACGTCGGACAACGGCTCCGCCGGGGACGACAAGAGCGGGACCCTGCGTGTCTGGCTCTTCCAGGAGGTCAACAACCAGCCGAAGCAGAAGGTCGTCGACGCGGCCGTCGCCGCCTTCGAGAAGTCCCACAAGGGCGCCGACGTCAAGGTTGAGTACATACCCGTCGAGACCCGCGCCGAGAAGATCAAGGCCGCCTTCAACGACCCGAAGAGCGCGCCCGACGTCATCGAGTACGGCAACACCGACACCGCCGGATACGTCAAGGACGGCGGCCTCGCCGACGTGACCGAGGAGTTCGGCGCCTGGTCCGAGGCCAAGGACACCGACCCGACGGCCAAGGAGTCCGTGACCGTCGACGGAAAGATCTACGGCGCCCCCTACTTCGTCGGCGTGCGCGCCCTCTACTACCGCACCGACGTCTTCAAGGACCTCAAGCTCGGCGTCCCGACGACGCAGGCGCAACTCGCCGCCACGGCACGGAAGATCCACAAGGCGAAGCCGGACCTGTACGGCCTCGCGGTCGGCGGCGCGTACACGTACGGCGCGATGCCGTTCATCTGGTCCCAGGGCGGCGAACTCGCCGAGAAGAAGGGCGGATCGTACGAGTCGGCCATCGACAGCCAGGCCGCGCGCAAGGGCATCGAGGCCTACACGTCCCTCTTCGGCGGCGACAACTGTCCCGCGGCCAAGTGCGCCGGCATGGGCGGCAATGACACCGTCACCGCCTTCGCCTCCGGCAAGGCCGGCATGGCCATCGGTGGCGACTTCAGTCACCAGGCCATGGAGGACGGCAAGGTCAAGGGCAAGTACGCCGTCGTGCCGCTGCCGGGCGCGGACAAGGGCGACATCGCCCCGGCCTTCGCGGGCGGCAACAACATCGGCGTGCTCAAGAGCACCTCGCACCGCACGCTCGCCGTGGACCTCATGAAGAGCCTCGCCTCGAAGAAGACGCAGGGCGAACTCTTCGACGCGATGGGCTTCCTGCCCACGTACACGGACGTCCGCGAGAGCGTCGCGAAGAAGGAGCCCTTCGTCGCGCCCTTCATCAAGACCCTCGGCGCCGGCGCCAAGTTCGTGCCCGCCTCGCCCGCCTGGGGTCAGATAGACGCCTCGCTCGTCCTGCCGACCATGTTCCAGGAGATCGTCAGCGGACGTAAGGACGTGGCGACCGCCTCGCGGGACGCGGCGAAGAAGATGGACACCGCCTTCCGCACCGCGGGCTGACCGCGTGGCCACCACCACCGCCGCCCGCCGCACCGGCGCCTGGACCCCCTGGCTCTATCTCGCCCCCGCCCTGCTCCTCCTCGGCGGGCTCCTCGTCTACCCCGTCTACCAACTCGGCCTGATCTCGTTCCTCGAATACACCCAGGCCCAGGTCAGCGGCGGCGAACCGACCACGTTCCAGGGGCTCGGGAACTACGCGACGCTCTTCGCAGACGAGCAGTTCTGGCAGGTGCTGCTCGCCACGGTCCTGTTCGCCGCCGCGTGCGTCGTCTCCACGCTCGCCGTCGGCTGCGCCCTCGCCGTCCTGCTCACCCGCGTACGTGCCCTGCCCCGGCTCGCCCTGATGCTGGCCGCGCTCGGCGCCTGGGCGACGCCCGCCGTCACCGGCTCGACGGTGTGGATGTTCCTCTTCGACCCGGACTTCGGCCCGGTCAACCGGGTGTTCGGGCTCGGCGACTTCTCGTGGACGTACGGCCGCTACAGCGCCTTCGCGCTCGTCCTGCTCGAAGTGGTCTGGTGTTCCTTCCCGTTCGTGATGGTCACCGTGTACGCGGGCATCAGGGCGGTCCCGGAGGAGGTCGTCGAGGCGGCGGCGCTCGACGGGGCTTCGCAGTGGCGGACCTGGCGCTCGGTGCTCGCGCCGATGCTGCGGCCGATCCTCCTCGTCGTCACCGTCCAGTCGGTCATCTGGGACTTCAAGGTGTTCACCCAGATCTACGTCATGACGAACGGCGGTGGCATCGCGGGCCAGAACCTCGTGCTCAACGTGTACGCGTACCAAAAGGCCTTCGCGTCGAGCCAGTACAGCCTCGGCTCGGCGATCGGCGTCGTCATGCTGCTGATCCTGCTCGCCGTCACGCTCGGCTACCTGCGGATCCTGCGCCGCAGGGGGGAGGAGCTGTGAGCTCCGTACGTGCTGCGAGTCCCGTACGCGCCGTGGGCTCCGTACGGGTCCGGGTCCGGGTGAGGGTGCGGCGTCCGTGGCGGCTCGCCGCCGAGGCGTCCGCCCTCCTGATCGCCCTCGTCGTCGCCTTCCCCCTCTACTGGATGGTGCTCGGCGCCTTCAAGCCGGCCGGGGAGATCGAGTCGACCGAGCCGAGGCCCTGGACGCTCGCGCCCTCGCTCGACTCCTTCCGGCGCGTCTTCCAACAGCAGGAATTCGGCCGCTACTTCCTCAACAGCCTGATCGTCGCGGGCACCGTCGTCGTGCTCTCCGCCCTCGTCGCATTCCTCGCGGCGACCGCGGTGACAAGGTTCCGGTTCAGGTTCCGCACGACGCTTCTCATCATGTTCCTGGTGGCGCAGATGGTGCCCGTCGAGGCCCTCACCATTCCGCTCTTCTTCCTCATGCGGGATTTCGGGCAGCTCAACACGCTGGGCTCACTGATCCTGCCGCACCTGGCGTTCTCGCTGCCGTTCGCCGTGTGGATGCTCCGGGGCTTTGTGAAGGCCGTCCCTGAAGCGCTTGAGGAGGCGGCGTACATCGACGGCGCGAGCCGCACCAGGTTCCTCTGGCAGATCCTTTTCCCGCTGGTCTTTCCCGGCCTCGTGGCGACCAGCGTGTTCTCGTTCATCTCCACCTGGAACGACTTCCTGTTCGCGAAGTCCTTCATCATCAGCGACACCTCGCAGTCGACCCTGCCCATGGCCCTGCTCGTCTTCTTCAAACCCGACGAGAACGACTGGGGCGGCATCATGGCGGCGTCGACGGTAATGACCATTCCGGTACTGGTCTTCTTCGTACTCGTACAGCGGCGCCTGGTGTCCGGGCTCGGCGGCGCGGTTAAGGACTGATGTCAGTGACTTCGGCAGATCTCATTCCCGTACCCCGCCGGACGGCGCCCGGCGACGGCCTTCACGAGCTCGGCGACGCCACCACGGTCGACGCCGGCGCGGGCACCGAGGGCGTCGCCCGCTGGCTGCGCTCGACCGTCGGAGCGGCCACCGGCCTCGCCCTGAACGACGCCGACACCGGCACTGAGCTGCGCGACGGCGGCACCCGTATCGAACTGCGCGTCGACCCGGAACTCGGCGCGGAGGCCTACCGGATGACCGTCGACCGGCACGCGGTCCGCGTCGAAGGCGGCAGCGCGGCCGGTGTCTTCTGGGGAGCCCAGACGTTCCGTCAGCTCCTCGGCCCGGACGCATTCCGGCGCGCGCCCGTCGAAGCGGGCCGCACGTGGTCCGTCCCCACCGGCACCGTCGAGGACGCCCCACGCTTCGCCTGGCGCGGACTGATGCTGGACGTATCACGCCACTTCATGCCCAAGGACGGAGTCCTGCGCTATCTCGACCTGCTCGCCGCGCACAAACTGAACGTCTTCCACTTCCACCTCACCGACGACCAGGGGTGGCGCGTCGAGATCAAGCGCCACCCCAGGCTGACGGAGCACGGAGCCTGGCGCGCACGCACGAAATTCGGCCACCGCGCCTCACCCCTGTGGGACGACCGTCCGCACGGCGGCTTCTACACGCAGGACGACATCCGCGAGATCGTCGCGTACGCCGCCCAACGGCATATCCGCGTCGTCCCCGAGATCGATGTCCCCGGCCACTCCCAGGCGGCCATCGCGGCCTATCCGGAACTCGGCAACACGGACGTCGT
The DNA here is from genome assembly GCF_035918235.1 of Streptomyces sp. NBC_01445. Lineage (NCBI taxonomy): Bacteria > Bacillati > Actinomycetota > Actinomycetes > Kitasatosporales > Streptomycetaceae > Streptomyces > Streptomyces sp. NBC_01445. Next base: position 6,245,881 of record NZ_CP109485.1, read on the forward strand.
CGACACCGCCTCGCTCACCGTCTGGGACAACTGGGGAGTAACCCCGAACGTACTCGCGCCGACCGACCACACCCTGCGCTTCTACGAGGGCGTATTCGAGGAACTCCTCGGCCTCTTCCCGGCCGACGTCTCGCCGTTCATTCACATCGGCGGCGACGAGTGCCCCAAGGACCAGTGGAAGCAGTCGCCCGCCGCGCAGGCCCGGATCGCCGAACTCGGCCTGAAGGGCGAGGACGAGCTCCAGTCCTGGTTCATCCGGCACTTCGACACCTGGCTCACCGAACGCGGCCGCCGCCTGATCGGCTGGGACGAGATCCTGGAGGGCGGCCTCGCGCCCGGCGCCGCCGTGTCGTCCTGGCGCGGCTACCAGGGCGGCATCACCGCCGCCCGCGCCGGACACGACGTCGTCATGTGCCCCGAGCAGCAGGTGTACCTGGACCACCGTCAGGCGCCGGGCGACGACGAGCCGATGCCCATCGGATACGTCCGCACGCTTGAGGACGTCTACCGCTTCGAGCCCGTCCCCCCGCAGCTCACCGAGGACGAGGCGCGGCATGTCCTCGGCACCCAGGCCAACGTGTGGACCGAGGTGATGGAGAGCCAGGACCGCGTCGACTACCAGGTGTTCCCGCGCCTGGCCGCCTTCGCCGAGGTCGCCTGGAGCGCCCTGCCCGCACCCGCCGAGCGCGACTACGCGGACTTCCGGCGCCGAATGACCGCCCACTACGCCCGCCTTGACGCCCTCGGCGTCGGCTACCGCCCGCCCACAGGGCCCCTTCCGTGGCAGCAGCGACCGGGTGTGCTCGGACGCCCGATCGAGGGGGCGCCCCCGAACGTGTGAGAGGCCCGCCGTACGCGTGCCCCGGGGCCCCGGCCCTGGGACCGTGGGACCGCACGAAAAAGCCTTACAAAAATCACCGAAGAGTGGCAATGCGCACCGACCGGCGACCAGGGGCGAAATCGACCCATCTCCCTGGTCCTCGGGGCGAAAGCCTCCTAGCGGACCCCCTCGCCGGGCCCCCGGGAAGATGTGCCAGAGTTGCCACGTCCGGCCTGTCAGCACGTACCGTACGGCGGAACAGGCGTAACGGTGCGAACGACGGTTCACAAGCCGAAGCCGCCGGGCGAAGTGCCGGACATCGGGAAGGGGCAGCCGGTTTGACCACGCACGCAACGCAGGCCGTGACGCTCCCGGGCTCGCTGGACGAGGCCGTGGCAGCACTCTCCGCCATGCCCGCCGCGGTCCCGGTCGCGGGCGGCACCGATCTGATGGCCTCGGTCAACGCCGGACTGCTGCGCCCCGCCGCCCTCGTCGGCCTCGGCCGCATCAGCGAGATCCGCGGCTGGCAGTACCAGGACGGTCACGCCCTGCTCGGCGCCGGCCTCACCCACGCCCGCATCGGACGCCCCGACTTCGCCGCCCTGATCCCCGCCCTCGCGGCCGCGGCCCGCGCCGCCGGACCGCCCCAGATCCGTAACGCGGGCACCCTCGGCGGCAACATCGCCTCCGCCGCCGCGACCGGCGACACCCTGCCGGTCCTGGCCGCCCTCGAAGCGACCCTCATCATCGCGGGCCCCGGCGGCGTGCGGCGCGAGGTCCCCGTCTCCCACCTGCTCGCGGGCATGGAGATGCTCAGCCCCGGCGAGCTCATCGGCTTCGTACGCGTGCCGCTCCTGCACGCCCCGCAGACCTTCCTCAAGGCCACCGGCCGCACCGGCCCCGGGCGCGCCCTCGCGTCCGTCGCGCTCGTCCTCGACCCCGCGAGGCGCGGCGTGCGGTGCGCGGTCGGCGCCATCGCGCCCATGCCGCTGCGGCCCCTGGAGGCCGAGCAGTGGGTGGCCTCGCTCATCGACTGGGACGGCGAGCGGATGCTCGTGCCCGAGGCGCTGACCGCGTTCGGCGAGTACGTCGCCGCGGCCTGCATCCCCGACGCCGCCCCGGCGCCGGACGGCACCCAGGAACAGTTGCCGCCCGCCGTACTGCACCTGCGGCGCACGGTCGCCGCGCTGGCCCGACGTGCACTTGGGAGGGCGCTGTCGTGACTGACGAGCACAACCACGGTGGCCATCAGGGCGGCGGCTGGGAGCCGCTGCCCCAGGGCGACTACGACGCGGACGCCACCGCCTTCGTGCAGCTTCCCGAGGGCGGGCTCCCCGACGTGCCGCTGGCCGCGCCGGGACACGGCTACGTACCGCCGCAGATCACCATCGCGCCCGGCGGCCCCGCGGCCACGGACCCGTCGGCGACCGGCGTGTGGGTGCTGCCGCCCGACGTGACGGGGGCGCAGGCGGCGCCCACGGGGGCGGCTACGGGTGAGGTGCACTGGCCCGAACCTGCCGAACACGCCGAACCTGCCGCTACGGAGGCGATGCCTTCGTACGGCCACGGGGCCGGGGCGACCGGGCAGTGGAGCTTCTCGGACGTCGAGCAGCCGCCCGCCCACGAGCATCCGGTGGCCGAACCGGCGGAGCAGGCCGGACAGGCCGGGCAGACCGGGCAGTGGTCGATCCCGGTCATCGCCGAAGGGGATCTTCCGGACGAGTCGGGCGAGTTCACCACGTCGTCCATCGCCGCGCAGTGGGGCCGGACGCCTCCGGCGACGCTGCCGGGGGGCGCGGTTGCGCCCTGGGCGGCGGAGGAGTGGGCGCGGGAGCCGGCGGGGGAGCTTGAGCCCGAGTTCGCGCCGGAGCCGGAGCAGGCGCAGGAGGACGCCGACGACGTACGCGACGTGCATGGCGTACACGACATACACGGCGAACGCGATATACACGGCGAACCCGAGCCGGTCGGGACCGTGGACGACGAAGCGCACGCGTTCGCGGACGTCGCTGCCGAGTCGGCGGAGGAGCCGGTGCGGGTGCCGACCGCCGAGGCTTCTGAGGTCCGTGAGGCCCCGGAGGCTCCTGAGGTCGACGAGGCCCCCGAGGTCGCCGAAGCCCCCGCCCCCGAGGACGCCGTCGCCGACGAGCCCGACCCCGACGCTGTGGTCGCCCCCCTCCACGACGACCACCCCCTCGCCTCCTACGTCCTGCGGGTCAACGGCACCGACCGCCCCGTCACCGGCGCCTGGATCGGCGAGTCCCTGCTCTACGTCCTGCGCGAGCGCCTCGGCCTCGCCGGGGCCAAGGACGGCTGCTCGCAGGGCGAGTGCGGCGCCTGCAACGTGCAGGTCGACGGCCGCCTCGTAGCCTCCTGCCTCGTGCCCGGCGCCACCGCCGCCGGCAGCGAAGTACGCACGGTGGAGGGCCTGGCCGCCGACGGGCAGCCCTCCGACGTGCAGCGCGCCCTCGCCGGCCGCTGCGCCGTCCAGTGCGGGTTCTGCGTGCCCGGCATGGCGATGACCGTGCACGACCTCCTCGAGGGCAACCCGGCCCCCACCGAGCTGGAGACCCGGCAGGCGCTGTGCGGCAACCTGTGCCGCTGTTCCGGCTACCGCGGGATCCTGGACGCCGTACAGCAGGTCGTCACCGAACGCGAGGCGTCCGCGACGAGTGGGACCACTTCGACGGGCTCGACCTCTGCGGGTGACGCCGAGGGCAAGGCCCGCATCCCGCACCAGGCGGGACCCAGCGCGACCGAAGGTATTCAGGACGGAGGCCTGGCGTGAGTGACGAAGCAGCAGCCACCGCGCCCGCGGCCCCCGTGGCCGAGCCGCTGCCGCACGGCCTCGGGGCGTCCCTGCCGCCCGCCGAGGCGCGCGCCAAGACGGAGGGCACCTTCCCGTACGCGGCCGACCTGTGGGCCGAGGGTCTGCTGTGGGCGGCCGTCCTGCGCTCCCCGCACCCGCACGCGCGGATCCTCTCCATCGACACGACCCACGCGCGCGAGATGCCCGGTGTGCGGGCCGTCATCACCCACGAGGACGTCCCCGGAGCGCCCCTGCCCGGCCACCGCGCCGCGGACCGCCCGGTGTTCGCCTCCGACGTCGTACGCCACCACGGCGAGGCCATCGCGGCCGTCGCCGCCGACCACCCGGACACCGCGCGCATGGCGGCCGCGGCCGTCATCGTCGAGTACGAGGTGCTCGAACCGGTCACCGACCCCGAGCAGTCCTTCGCCGCCGAGCCGCTGCACCCCGACGGCAACCTGATCCGCCACATCCCCCTGCGCCACGGCGACCAGGACGCGGTCGGCGAGATCGTTGTCGAGGGCCAGTACCGCATCGGCCGCCAGGACCCGGCCCCCATCGGCGCCGAGGCCGGCCTCGCCGTACCGCGCCCCGACGGGGGAGTGGAGCTCTACATCGCCTCCACCGACCCGCACGGCGACCGCGACCTCGCCGCCGCCCGCTACGGCCTCGAACCCGAGCGCGTGAAGGTCGTCGTCACGGGTGTGCCCGGCGCGACCGGCGACCGCGAGGACCAGAGCTTCCAACTCCCGCTCGGACTACTCGCGTTGAGGACCGGCTGCCCGGTCAAACTCACCGCTACGCGCGAGGAGTCCTTCCTCGGCCACACCCACCGCCACCCCACCCTCCTGCGCTACCGCCACCACGCGGACGCCGAGGGCAAGCTCGTCAAGGTCGAGGCGCAGATCCTCCTCGACGCGGGCGCGTACGCGGACACGTCTTCGGAGGCGCTCGCCGCCGCCGTCTCCTTCGCCTGCGGCCCCTACGTCGTCCCGCACGCCTTCATCGAGGGCTGGGCGGTCCGCACGAACAACCCGCCCTCCGGCCACGTACGCGGAGAAGGCGCCCTCCAGGTTTGTGCCGCGTACGAGGCGCAGATGGACAAGCTGGCGAAGAAGCTCGGCATCGACCCGGCGGAGCTGCGCCTGCGCAACGCCATGGCCACGGGTGACGTACTCCCGACCGGGCAGACGGTGACGTGCCCGGCGCCGGTCGCCGAACTGCTGGGCGCGGTACGGGACTTCCCGCTCCCGGAGCTTCCCAGGGACACCCCCGAGGACGAGTGGCTGCTGCCCGGCGGCCCCGAGGGCGCGGGCGAACCGGGCGCGGTGCGCCGTGGCGTCGGCTACGGCCTCGGCATGGTGCACATGCTCGGCGCGGAAGGCACCGACGAGGTGTCGACGGCGACGGTGAAGGTCCACGACGGCGTGGCGACGGTCATCTGCGCTGCCGTGGAAACCGGCCAGGGTTTTACTACTTTGGCGAGGCAGATCGTCCAGGACACCCTCGGTATCGACGAGGTCCAGGTCGCCCCGGTCGACACGGACCAGCCGCCGGCCGGCCCCGGCTGCCGCGGCCGCCACACGTGGGTCTCCGGCGGTGCGGTCGAACGCGCCGCGAAAATGGTCCGCACCCAGCTTCTCCAGCCCCTGGCGCACAAGTTCGGCATGTCCACGGAGCTGCTCCAGATCGCCGACGGCAAGATCACGTCGTACGACGGAGTCCTCTCGACGACGGTCACCGAGGCGATGGACGGCAAGGAACTGTGGGCCACGGCCCAGTGCCGCCCGCACCCCACCGAACCCCTCGACGCGGAGGGTCAGGGCGATGCCTTCGTGGGCCTCGCGTTCTGCGCGATCCGCGCGGTGGTGGACGTGGACATCGAACTCGGCTCCGTACGAGTCGTGGAACTGGCGGTCGCCCAGGACGTGGGCCGGGTGTTGAACCCGGCCCAGCTGACGGCCCGTATCGAAGCGGGCGTCACGCAGGGCGTGGGCGCGGCCCTCACGGAGAACCTCCGCACCCCGCGCGGCCTGGTCCGCCACCCCGACTTCACGGGCTACGCGCTCCCGACAGCCCTGGACGCCCCCGACATCCGCATCGTCAAACTGGTCGAGGAACGGGACGTGGTGGCCCCCTTCGGAGCGAAGGCGGCAAGCGCGGTCCCGGTGGTCGCATCCCCGGCGGCAGTGGCCTCAGCGGTCCGGGCGGCCACGGGCCGTCCCGTCAACCGGCTGCCGATCCGGCCGCAGGCGGCGGTGGTGACGAACGCGTCCGCTCCGGCTATGGCGTCGACGGACTGATCCTCCTGATCCTCTCCGACCGGCCGGGAGGCGGCGGTGGCGACGACGTCAACGGCGCCTCCGACGATGGCGACATCAACGGAGTGAAGATCCAACTTCCGTCTGCCCGTTGCGAGTTGTGACACGTCGTGTCGTTGTGTGACGTGATGTCGATGGACTCTGCAACGGGCCGCGTGTGAACTGACAGTGCGCATGGCTAGAGTTGTTGTCGAGACTTCGCAGACGACGGCGGCCGATGACCTTCGGCGGGCACGGGGGAACGGGGAGGACGCGATGGCAGAGGACACGGGTGACGGCGGCGGGGGATCGCCATGGGCATCCTTCGGCATTCTCGGCGCGGTGGCGGCTGCGCAGGCGGCGGTGGGGGACATCGTCACCGAGCTGGAGTCGTTCACTAAGTTCCAGCAGCGGGTTGATCAGTTGATCAAGGACTTGAAGGGCTCCGACGCCGGCCCCCAGAAGATCGGCCAAGAGCCGCTCAGCCGCCACCAGTTCGGCGGAGGCGCAGCCGGCTGGGGCGCGGCGGACGGCCTGTTCACGTCGTACCAGACGGTGCTCACGGAGCTGGAGAAGCTGTCGAAGGTGCTCTCTGACTCCATAGAGGGAATGGGCATCGCGGTGCTCGCCTCGCACAAGGGGTACGCGAACATCGACGTCGACATCCGTGACCGGATGGCGGCGATCAGCGCGGAGACGAAGGACCACTACGGGGGCGACTACGACCCGGAGAAGTCCCGGCTGTGGCATCACGGTGAGGGGCCGAAGATGGATGAGATCGGCACGGAGGACACGAAGGGCAAGTCCGGTGATGCGGGCACCTCGTCGCCCAAGCCCGAGTCGACGCCCAGTGCTGGTAACAAGCATGGAGCTGCCTGATGCCACGAGACTTCACCGACCCGTTCGAGGGCATGAGCCACGAGGCGATGCTGGAGTGGCTCGATAAAGCGAACTCAGGATCGGTGCAGGCCGCTGCCGAAAAACTAAAGGCAGCCGCCAAGGAGATCCATTCGATTGCTGAAGACCTGAAGGTCCGCCCCCAGTGGGTGAAGTGGAAGGGCGAGGGCGCCGAGGCGTTCCGCACCTGGTCGGGAGACCTGGCCAATTCGACTTTGGCGCTGGGTGATTTCAGCCATGATTCGTCGACGTGGCTGACCCGTGCGTCGGAGGCGATCGGCACCGCCCAGGCATCCATCCCGCGTGACAAGGCTGGCGCCAAGGCGAACCTGGACGCGGCGACCGCAGCCCACAACGACCCGGACGCCGCGGCCGTCGCGAGCAAGTCGTCGAGCGAACTACAGGCGATCGCGGCGAACAAGGAGAAGGTCCGGCAGGAAGCCGCCGGTGAGATGCGGAAGCTGGGGCAGGCATATTCGCTGTCCTCTACGCAGATGGACAGCTTGCCCAGGCCGAAGTTTCCGCCGCCGCCTCAGGCGTTTGTGCCGGAGCACTTCGAGCGAGACTCGTCCACCGGGCATGGGTATGGAGGAGGGTCTGCTCAGGCGTCCTCCGGAACCGGTGACGTCGGCTCTGTGGCCGGAGCAACCGGACACGCGACTGGTTCCAGTACGGCCTCGGTACACCGGGGTTCGGTCACGCCGGAGCGCGCGGTCCCGAGCATTGACGATCCCCCCACGCAAATGGGCATCGACACCGTGGGGACACTGCCCGAGGTTTCACCGACCCACCCGACCACGACGGGCCCCGTACAGGCTGGACCGAATGTACCGGGCCCTTCCGGCACGCCTCCTGTCGTGGGGATGCCTCCGGCCTACGGCGGGGGACGAGGCCTCACCAACGGACGCGGCACCGGACCGAACTTCACCGCACGTGGCTCCGCGCCTCAGAGCTCCACTGGAGGAACGTCCCGGACCGGAACCCCGCCCGGGACGAGCGGCACGGGTCGCCCGACGCTCCCGGGTGCACGTGGGCCGATGATGCCGGGCCAGAGTGCTACAGCCACGGGGCGGGCAGGAACCCCCGGCACTCCGGGTCGCCTGCCGACCAGCAACGGAGTGGCGGGTGGTCGCCCCCAGCCCACAACGGGCAAGCCCACAACGGGAATTCCTCGTGGCAGAGTGATGGGCGGCACGGAAGGCACGACGGGTGGTCGGGGCACCCCGGGGCAGGGACCGATGGGTGCCAAGCCTACGGTCGCGGGCACCAATGGGGGTTCCCGCGGTGGGTCCCACGGCCGCCGAGTGTCGGGAGCGACGGGCGAAAACGGTGGCATCGTCGGTGGCCGCCCGCAACAGCAGGGCCGTGCCAACACCCGTTCCTTCAGTTCAGGCGGCTCAGGGCTGGTACGAGGCCAGGGCGCCGCCGCGGCCGGGACCCCGTCGGAGGAGAGTCGCGGCGCGAGCCAGGCCGGCCGCAACGGCATGACACCTCATGGAGCCCATCCCAATGGGCGCCACGATGAAGACAGGGGCGAGCGCCCCGACTACCTCGTGGAGGACGAAGAGACCTGGCAGCCGGACGACCGCGGCACTGTGCCTCCGGTCATCGACAACGCTCCGAAGAACAGCGAGAGGTAGGCACATGCCCACCAGCAGAAGTCGGTACGGCCGCCGAGCCGTCTCCTCGGCAGCCCTCGGTTTGCTGTTGGTGGGTGGCGCAACGGCGCCTGCCTTCGCGGACTCGACTCGCGACGAGCAGTGGTACCTCACCGTCATGAAGGCGGAGAGTATGTGGCGTACCAGTAAGGGCGAAGGCGTCACTGTTGCGGTAATCGACACAGGTGTGGACCCGAACAACGCCGATCTGCAGGGGCGAGTGTTGGACGGCCTAAACCTGGCTCCCAAAGAGGCGGGTGACGAGCACACAGACTTTGGAGGCCATGGCACCGGCATGGCGGGGTTGATTGCCGCGACTGGAGCGCACGGCGGTGGCCAGGGCTCCTTCGGACTTGCACCGGGAGCCAAGATCCTTCCGATTCGTATGCCGGATGGCGCCAAGCTGGGAAACCAGTACCAATCCGCTGAAGTATTCAACCGGCTTGCTCCCAAGGCAATCCGGTACGCGGTGGACCATGGCGCCAAGGTCATCAACATCTCCCAGGGCGTCTTGTCGGGGTCGGACAAGCTCACGGGTGCAGTGGATTATGCGTTGAAGAAGGGTTCACTGATCTTCGCGTCCTCCGGTAATGACGGTAAGGGCGGAAACACGGTGGAATACCCGGCTGCCACTCCAGGGGTGGTGGGCGTGGGTGCCGTCGGTAAGGACCTTGGCGTGACGGCCGAATCCACTCACGGCGCGCAGGTGGACATGGCGGCTCCAGGGGATGAAATGGTCCACGCCTGCGGGAGTAAGTCGAGCGCGACAGGCCTCTGTAAAAGCCACGGCACAAGTGATGCCACCGCCCTTGCTTCCGCCAGCGCCGCCCTGATCTGGGCCAAGCACCCGAACTGGACCAACAACCAGGTCCTCCGGGTCATGCTCAACACCATCGGTGGCCCCACCAGCGGAGCGAAGCGCAGCGACTTCATCGGCTACGGAATCGTCCGCCCCCGCATCGCCCTGAAGACCCCGGGCGACCCGGGCCCGGCCGACAAGTACCCGCTCCCGGACTACCCCGTCGCAGCGTCCAAGTCGCCGTCGGCCAAGCCTTCCAAAGGTGCTCAGGCCCCGGGCGGCACCAACTCCGCCGCGCCGGCCGCCGTATCGAAGGGCGACGACAGCAACACCACGCTCTGGATTGGCATTGGCGTAGGCGCGCTTGTAGTCGCTGGTGCCGCGACCGCTGTTGCGGTCACCCGTAGTAGGCGCCGGGCGGCGGCCCAGCAGGCCTCGCCGCCGTACCCTCCGGCCCAGCCGCCGTACCAGGGACAGCCCTACGGGGCGCCGCAGTTCACCAACCAACAGCCGTATGCGACGCCTCCGTCGAACGGCAACCAGCACAGCCCTCATCAGGGGCCCTGACAGGGCCACCCGGGACGTCCTGCACTTCAGGTACCCGAGCGCGTCCCCGAGCATCAGCGGCGCATGGCCGGACTTGCGGGCATCGCGCTCGGCGTTGGCGTTGGCGTGGGTGTGGGTGTGGGTGTAGTTGCCACCCTGGAGGCAGGCGGTACTCGACGTCGGCTTTCGCCCCTCCGCCGGTCAGCAGGCACTGCCCAAGTGCCCAGCCCTGCATGGCGTCCTGACTATGGCCGGCGGAGGCGAACTTGTAGGCGTTCCTCTCCTGGAACTCCTCGCGGCGCTCAGGCATCAGTCCTTTCACGGCCGCGCCGGACAGCGACTTCTCACACACCTTCCCGGGTACCGCTACGGCGGGTTCCTCGTCGGGTCACAGCAGCCAAGCGCCGACCCCGGCCAGAACCAGGAGGACGCCCCCCCGAGACGGCCGAGACCTTCCAGGGGCGGCCGCGCGCCGGGCAGGAAGTCGTCGTCGCGGGGGCTGCGTCACCTCATGTTGATGCGTGGTGAAGGGCCATGACGGCCTTCACCATGTCGGTGCGCGCACGTCTCCCTGCGTGGGGTCGACGTGCACGCTGTCGCCGCAGACAGCCTGGTGCATAAGCGTGAGGTCGGGAGGGAGCCGACAATCTTATGCATAGTGTGCGCTCTCCTCCCTGGCTCAGCCTGGCGTCTACGCCAGTTGCTAACGTGCATGGTGCGAAGGCGTCTGTATGAACGACCAACGTACGGGGGAAGGTTCACGTCATGGCGTGGGACGAGTGGGAACAGCTCAAGACCAAAGCCGCGGAGAAGCAATCCGCGAAGTTGCAGCTCAACTCTGGAGGCCCGGGAGGCGGCCGGAGCGAGGACGGTGACCTGGTCGTCCACGATGACGAACTGGGCAAGCTTGGCAATATGGCACACGACCTGCGCGAACGGCTGAGGGTCGACGGCGACTACGCCCGCCCCAGCATCTTCGACGCCTCGATCGACCTCTTCAATGATGGCCTCGACATGGGTTCGGGCCTGCTCGAGTTGCACGACGCGTGGAACACTCAGCTGGCCACGCTCAAGGAAGCTTGCGCCCACATCTCGAACCATCTCGACTTCACGCGTGCCCAGCACGCGAAGGACGATGTTCACATCCAGATGGGCATGCGCGACGCCACGGGGCACCTTATGACTCCCTCGCGCATTCAGGACTATCTCAAGTGACGGGGGCGGGCATGCTGACAGCTGGGCAACTCACCAATTTGCGGCTTGGAACGCTCAAGACGGCGGTCACGGACTGGGAACATATGGTCCGCAAGCTACGGGATCTCGCAACGGGCGATGGCGGCAACGCAGGCGGCTCGGGTGTCACCGCGGCGCAGCTCAAGTCCCGCACTGAAGCCGCGAATTGGAACGGGGTCAACGCCACTGTCGGTAAAAGCTTCGTGACCAAGACGGCCTCGGAGTTCGACGACGTGGTCACAGAGGCCGAGAGTGTCCTCGCAATTTTGCGTGACGCGCACGCAGCGTTCACGAAGCATAAGGCGGACTTGAAAACCGCGATCGATGATGTGGCGAAGAGCAGCATTTATATCGACGAAAAGGGTGAAGCTCACTCCGCGGTCCCGTCAGGCGCCGCCGCCGGCAACGATGACAAGATCCACAAGCCTACGGATGCCGAACTGGACGCGGCCCAGGCCAGGGTCAAGCGCATCCTCTGGGAGGCGCACGAGGACGACCGCATTGCCGCGCGTGCGCTGCGGGGCTTCGCCAAGCACGGATACGACTTCTCCGATCAGGGCGTGAGCGGTCTGAAGGACGCCGACCGCAAGCAGGGCGAGGTGGATGCGAAGTACTGGGCCAAGAAGATCCGCGAGGGGGACGTAAAGGACTGGAGTGACGCGGAGCTGAGGCGTTACAACGACTCCCTCAGGGACCAGCGTGACAACCCTGGCTTCACCGAAACGCTGGCCACCGATCTGGGGGCAAAGGGCACGCTCCAGTTCTGGCGCGACCTTGCTGCCCCGCCTGGTGGTGCAGTAGATGGAGATCGGGCCAAGCTGCTGGCGCATGTCCAGGACAATCTCAGCATGACCCTCGCCAACGCTTCCCACGGCAACAGCCAGGCGATGCAGGACTGGAAGCATGATGTGATCGCTGCAGGAAGCAAGCCCTTCCCCATCCAGGGTCTCCCTATGGGGCCGTATGGCTTCCAGGTCGCGAGCAGCTTGATGCGCAAAGGCAAGTTCGATTCCGACTTTATGCATGACTACGGGCAGGGGCTCCTTAAGTTCGAACGCGGATTCCATGGCGATCCTGACGTCATGTGGCGCGACACCACGAACCTGAATTACCCGCCTACGGGGGCCGCGAACGATCCTGTTGCTGGCTATATGGAGGGAATGAGCCACAACCCAGAGGCCGCGCTCGACTTCTTTGGTGAATCCACCTCTGAGGACGGAAAAAAGGTCAGCAACTGGGATTATCTTGTGGGCCACGGCGACGACGCTCGTAAGTGGCCGATGGGTGATGATGGGAAGCCGACCGGCTTCAAATACCTCGGTCACGCACTCGAATCGGCAACCTTGGGTTATGACTACGACGACAAGGATCCTCACATCCCGCCCATGAAGACCGAGGAGCAGATCGCGGCGCGCGAAGCGCGTACCGAACTCGTCTCAAGAGTCGTGAGTAACTATAATTCGGCAGAGACCATAGACAAGCAGCCGGGGATACGTGACAGCCTTGCGAACATCGCGGCTGGGAATATCGACAGTATCAACTATTCGGAAGCTGATTTCGGGGGTAGTTCCGGAGATAATGGTCGCAACAGTCGCTTCGGCAATGCCGAGCATCATCTCCAGGACTTCGGTTCGCAGAACGCAACGAACTTCCTTCGGGCTCTAGGAAGCGATGAAGGGTCCTACAACACTGTCTCTGCGGCGCAGCAGGCATACGGGACCAGCCTGATGGTCGCCCAGGGAGACGATGAAGGGGACGTGAAGCGTGTAGCCATGCACAGCATCATGATGCATGGCCTGCTTGACCAAGCGCGTTTCGAGAGCATTGGCAACGAATATGGCGAAGCGAAGGATGCGGCCAATAGAGAGCTGGAGAAACAGGGGGCATGGCGTGATTTCTTCACCGGTGCTGTAGTGGGCACGACTGTGGGTGTCGCCTCAGAAGTGATCATTCCTACTCATGCCGCAGCAGCGATCGCCGTCCCGTTGGCCTTCGAGGTTGTCGGAGGGGCTGCGGAAACTCAGGCGGGGAACGAGACGCTCGATTGGCTCAAGGCGAACGAGTTCGACAACAAGCAGGACGCGATTGAGAGCATTGATAAGGCCAAGAACACCGGTCAACATAATGCTATGACGCCACTTCTGAATTATGCGCAAGCGCACGGAAAGAAAGACGATGACGTCTGGGATCTATCGGTGGAAGCCGAAAACGCTTACAACAGGGGTGCGGCGCGCAGCGATACCGATGATGCTCGAGGATTCTAAGCATGAAAAAACCCGTTCACATGCTTTTCCCGATAATGATGGCTCTCGTGATGACCGCTTGTACTGATGGAGGCAAAGAGGCAGGGTCTCCGAAGAGCGCTTGCGGAGAGGCGCTCGGAACGTCCGGCGTGGCGTGGTTCGAACGGAAAGCAGGTAAGCTCGAAGTTGATGCAGATAATTCCGGTACGGACCTGAAGGAGGCGCGCTCGGAATATTACAAGCAAATGAAGCCATATGATCCTGATGCCCAGAATTGGGCAGCGGAGATCTGTGATGTCAGACGCTATGTTTCGGGCAGGGAGAAGGTGTTCACCCTCGTGTACGGACCTTCGTCTGTGCCGTTCAACTCCGATTCCGGCGAAGAGGACGGGACCATGACGTCTTTGAACTCCGATGTGAAACTTCATCAACGGCAGGGCGTCCACGGTAAGGCCGAGTACGGGGTGTATGTCAGGTGCAAGATTTCGGGTACACCGCCTCAGCAGCTGGACGAGACGCCGCTGGCCGGGGTGATGACAGATACCCTCACTGGTGATACGTCAGCCCGAGAGCACATGAAGCACCTCTTGCATTCAACGCAAGTGATGGCGCGGGCCCTGGGGTGTCAGAACAAGCCGGCCATTCCTTCGGAACCGCCCTCCTCGGTCGGGTGACGGTGGAGTTCAGGTCCTCGATGAAGCTCAGTGGCGGGCCCCGGGGTCAGACAGGTGAGTGAACTGAACCGGATTCCTTGTCGGCCCCGGCGAGGGCGAGGAGAATTCCCATCACGACGGCGGTGACCTTCCAGGGGCAGCCTCTCGCCGGGCGAGGAGTCGTCGTAGCAGGGGCTGCGTCCGTCACGTCCTCATTCTTTGGAGGCCGTCAGCCCTGAGGGCAGAAAGTCCCCGTTCCCGGCCTACCCCGTCGCAGCCGCCAAGTCATCGTCCACCGCCCCTTCCGGGGCCCCGGACTCGGCAAGCCCGCCTCGCCGGCGCGGCGTCCAGGGATGGCGACAGCAACACCCCTTGTGGATGGGCATGGGCGGCGCCGCACTTATTGATGCGGCATCGCAGTCCCGGCAGCGCACGCCGCGAACGCCGGAGCATGCAGCCCCCTGCGCCGCCCTATGCAGCGGTTCAGCACAATCCGAACGCGCCCTACGGTGGTAAGCGGGCCGTGATCTCACAACGGCGCGTGAGCACCCGGCGTGAGGAGTGAGCGGATGGTCAGGGGTAGCGGGGGAGTGTGTCCGTGGGGATTGTCCAGTCGGCGACGGTGACAGTCTCGCCGTACACGAAGTCCTTGCGGGTGCCCTCAGGCGTGGGGTGGATGTCTGTCATGACGGCGCCGGTGCCCGTTCGAGGATCGAAGATCACGTAGGCGGAGATGCCCAGGAGCGGGTAGTCCCTCATCTTGCCTACCCAGTCGTTGTCCGGGTTGGAGTGTGAGACGACCTCGATGGCAGCCAGCAGGGTGCGTGGATCGAATGCGCCCTCGCCCTCCATGTCGGCCTCGGCGATCACCATGATGTCCGGGCGGCGCAGGATCTGGTTGGGCTCGTCCTCCACGTCGGGCATTCCGGTGTAGGCCACCAGGCCATTTGGAATTGCCTGCTCCAGGAGTCTCCTGATGCGGAGCACTGTCAGCTCGTGGGGGGGGCATTGGGCGTCGTTGCGTCGCAGGTGATTCCCTCCCAGGTGATCTCCAGCCTGCCGGGAAGCGTGCCGTCCAGCCTGTGGAGCAGCTCCCGCATTGCCAAGTAGCGGTGGATATTGCGGTGTTCGGGAGCCATTTCGGTCACGCGGCCTCTGGCAAGCAGGCGCGGCATGTGGCGCATTTGCCTGGTTCTGGGGAGCGGAATGCGCGGTCGCAGCCGCCGCAGTTCTGGAGTGGGGCCGGGCGGGGTGGGGTCGGGGCCGTTGGTGGGCGTGCGGGCAGGGGTGGTGGGAGGAGTTCCGTCAGGCGGTGGGACAGGAGGGCTGCTGGGCTGCGGAGGGGTTCCGATGGGAGGCCGGCTGTGAGGGTTCGGCGGATTGCCTCCGGCGTGATGCCGCGGTCCATCCATGTGGTCACCGCGGGCGCCAGGCGGTGTACGTCGCGGGTTGCGAGCAGGAGGCGGGGGTCGTCGCGGCGTAGGTCTGCGAGGAGTGACACTGCCGGGTCGGAGGAGGTGGAGCGCGTTGAGTGCTTGAGGGTCGCGACCGGTGGTGTTGACGGGGTGAGTGGCAGATTTGGGCGCGGGGCAGTCGCCGGAGTGTGGGGTTTCCGCGAGGACTTTGGCCCTGAACTGCCGATCATCGCCGGTGGGTTGTTGTACGACGTCGTGCGTGTGATCACTTGGCCTGATGCCAGGCGTTCGCGGGTTCGCGTCAGGTAGCCGTGTGCTTCCAGTTCGCGTAACGCCGCCGCGATGCGGACCTCGCCCTCCGGGAAGCGGGCCGCCAGAGTCTTGATCGTGGCGCTGGCTCCGCGTGGGAGCGACTGGATGTGCGCCGCCAATCCGATGGCCGTCAGGGAGAGTTGGCGGTGTTGGACCAGGTGGTTGCCGACGATCGTGTAGCGGTCGGGGTGGCGGCGGTTGATGTGGTGGATTCCGCCGGCGGGGGTTGTCCCTGAGGGAACATCCGGCTCGGCGCACGGGGGCGCGTTAAGCTGCTGAACAGCCATCGGGAAGGTTCTGCTTCCTGGGTGGTTAGGCCCTCGCCTCGGGATGCCAGTCCCGGCGGGGGCCGAAGTGTTTGGTTGCGTCCAGGGAAGTGGTGTACGGGTTCGACCTGATCCGGGGGTTTGCTCCGGCATCGGAATGAGATCCGCATAGACGAACGGCCACCGGCTGATCTTCGAAGTGACGAAGCCTCGAAGGAGATCAGCACGATGACCGCACCAGACAGTCTGCCCCTGCACGCCCTCGCGGAAGACAACCTCGCCGCGGCGAGTCCCGATCTGCTGCGCGCGATGGTCAAAACGTTCGCCGACGCACTCATGTCCGCCGAGGCTGACACCCTCTGCAACGCCGAATACGGGCAGGTCAGCGACGAACGCGTCAACCACCGCAACGGCTACCGCCCACGCGAGTGGGACACCCGCGCCGGGACTGTCGAACTAGCCGTCCCCAAGCTGCGTCAGGGCAGTTACTTTCCGCACTGGCTTCTCGAACGGCGCCGACGGGCCGAACAGGCCCTCATCTCGGTCGTCGCCACCGCCTACCTGCTGGGCGTCTCCACCCGCAGGGTCGAGAAGCTCGCCGAGTCGCTGGGCGTCACCCAGCTGTCGAAGTCCCAGGTCAGTTCGATGGCCAAGCACCTGGACGAACAGGTCGCCGCGTTCCGCAACCGACCACTCGACGCCGGGCCGTATGCGTTCATCTGGGTCGACGCGCTGACCCAGAAGGTCCGCGAGGGCGGCCGCATCATCAACGTCCACGCGCTGATCGCGGTCGGCGTCAACGCGGACGGACACCGCGAGATCCTCGGTATCGACGTCGCCACGGCCGAGGACGGCGCCGGCTGGCTCGCCTTCCTGCGCTCCCTGACCGCTCGCGGCCTGTCCGGCGTCCAGCTGGTCGTCTCCGACGCCCACACCGGCCTCGTCGCCGCGATCGGCGCGGTCCTGCCCGGAGCTTCGTGGCAACGATGCCGCACGCATTACGCCCGCAACCTGCTCAGCCAGGTTCCGAAATCGGCCCAGCCCTGGGTGGCCACCTTGCTGCGGACGGTGTTCGAGCAGCCCGACAGCGACGCCGTCCAGGCCCAGATGCGGCACGTTCTGGACGCGCTGGAGGCCAAGTTCCCCAAGGCAGCAACCCACTTGGACACCGCCCAGCACGATCTCCTGGCGTTCACCGCGTTCCCGCGTGAGATCTGGCGGCAGATCTGGTCGAACAATCCCCAGGAGCGGCTGAACAAGGAAATCCGGCGCCGCACCGACGTGGTCGGCATCTTCCCCGACCGCGCCGCCGTGATCCGCCTGGTCGGCGCGGTCCTGGCCGAGCAGAACGACGAATGGACCGAGGCCCGCCGCTACATGGGACTCGACCTCCTCGCCAAGACCCGCCTCCACCCGATCGAGTCAGAAACCGACGAGACCGTCTTGCCCACCGAACTCACCGCCTAGCCTCAAAACGAGATCACCGAGTGGCCGTCGATACACCACTCCCGCGGACGTGACCAAGTGTTTGTGGGGTTGTTTCGCTGAGACTGGTGCGTGAAGCAGCTTGTGCGCAAGCCGAGTTGAGCGTGATCACTCTTGTGGGTGAGGGCGAGGCGGGGAGGCCTCGAGGCGGGGGTTTGGGGGAGGTTGGGGAAGGTCCTCTCCCGGGATTCTTGGCTTTTGATCGCGGGGCGGTCCGGGGATCGGGCCACCGCGTCGTGAGTTCCTCGATGCGGACAGAGTCACTTCGATACGTCTAATTCTGCCCAGACCGATTTGGTGGGCATCGGGCCGAGGGTTGTGCCCCAGTGGTCTGCCAGGGCCTCGATGAGGACCAGCCCTCGGCCTGACTCGGCGTCCAGGGGCGGGTGGTGGGGGAGTGGCAGTGGCGTGGAGTCACCCCGTGTGTCTGTCACCTCGATACGTAGCGTGTTCCTCGGTGTGAGTTTGAGCGTCAGGCGGAAGTCCCGGCCTGGTACGCGGCCGTGGGTGATCGCGTTGTTGGCCAGTTCGGCCACCAGTCGCTCCGCCGTCTCGAACGGGCAGGTCCAGTCAATGAGTTGCTGGACTGTCAGTCGGCGGGCGAGGCGTGCGCCTCTGGGCGTAGCCGACAGGCGGATCGTGAAGGTGGGTTCGTCGTCGTTCATGTCACCCAGCGCGGCCAGACGTGCATAGGCTGAACAGTGATGACGCCGGTACGTTCAGTGACTGTCCAGGCTTTGTACAGGGCTGTACCGGGTGTACCCGTGACCGGTGGGGGAGGGGGCGCGTATGAGCGCGGAGCGGGCGGGACACGCGGAACGTAGGGAACACACGGGCGAGTCGGGGTGGGACGTTGATCCCGATGACGACGCGGGGGTGGCCGTCGTAGAGGCTGTGGGGAGGCAGCTCAAGTTGTGGCGCGAGACTGCGGGGATGCGGCCCGCAGAGTTCGCGGCGGCGGTGGGGTACGGCGAGAATCTCGTCTACAAGATCGAGCGTGGGGCGAGGATCCCGCGGCCCGAGTTCCTTGACCGGGCCGACCAAGTCCTGGGCGCGGGCGGGAAGATCTCGGCGATGAAGCGAGATGTTGCCAGGTCCCGGTATCCGAAGCGGGTGCGGGAGCTCGCCAAGCTGGAGGCGCAAGCCGTCGAGATCGCGGCGTATGGCTGCCACAACCTGCATGGCTTGTTGCAGACCGAGGAATACGCGCGGGCACTGTTCGAGCGGCGGAGGCCCTCGTACTCGCAGGAAGAGGTCGAGCGGCTGGTGAGCGCGCGGGTGGACCGGCATTCGATCTTTGATAGAGTGCCTGCCCCTTCGCTCAGTTTCGTCCAGGAAGAGGTGACTCTGCGGCGGCCGATCGGGGGCAAGATGGTTCTGCGCCGTCAGCTCGAACACCTGTTGAGGCTGGGACAGTTGCGCAACGTCGAGATCCAGGTGATGCCGACGGACCGCGACGATCACGCTGGGATGGGTGGCGAGATGGAGGTGATGAAGTTCGGGGACGGTTCGGCTGTCGGGCGCTGCGAAGGAGAGTTCGGCAATCGTCCGCTCGCGGAGCCGAAGCATCTCCGGGTCATCGAACTCCGGTGTGGCATCATCCGGGCCCAGGCGTTCACCCCGCGGGAGACTCTGGCCTTCATCGAGCAAGTTCTGGGAGAGACATGATCTGCAAGTCCTCTGTCGGGGACAGCTCCGAACTGGTCTGGTTCAAGAGCAGCTACAGCGACAGCGGCAACAGCAACGAGTGTGTCGAGGTCGCCACCACTCCCTTGAGCATCCTCGTTCGCGATTCCAAGGCCCCCCAGAAGTGCCGCCTTGCCGTTTCCGCTGCGGCCTGGTCCGCCTTCGTCGCTGCGTGGTGACTTCGAAGCCACGGGTCGAAGACTCAGGTCGAGTGCGTATCGCTGTGAGGTCCGGGCCACCCGGTTGAGGCGGGCAGCCCGGGGTGCGGACGCGTGGAGTAGCGCGGTCGGTCAGGAGTGGACGTAGTACTCGGTCGAGCAGGCGCGTACGTAGTGGTTTTCCAGGCAGGCCTTCAGGCCGTAGCCGTGGTTCTCGGGGAGGTTTCCTCCCTGGCAGTCCGAGCCCGGTGACGGCTTGCCGTTCGTGCTGGCCGTGCGGCCGGTGGTGAGGGTGCCCTTGACGTAATAGCCGTCCGACCGGTCGTCGACGGCGCACAGGTAGTCGCCCTTAGGGCTGCCCTCGTAGGGGTCGGCCACCCAGTTGACTCGGCCGGCCTGTTTGCCGTCGGCGTAGATGATGATGGTGCTGATCTTGCCCGGGTACATCTTGAACGTGATGTCGGTGTAGTCAGCGTGGGCGTTCACGGCGCTGGTGGTCAACAGGGCCGCGGCGCCCAAGAGGCCGGTCGCGGTCATGGCGATCTTCCTGCGGATGGTGCGCATGGCTGGCTTGTGCCCTCTCTGCGGTGTGGGGCGGCCTGGGACCGGAGCTCCGGGCCACGCTGTCGCGGGTGCAGGTGCCGTAGAGATCACCACCGGTGCGAGGTGGCTCCGGTGAGAGGGAGAGGTGCCGCTGTCGTGGCTGCACGGCGCGGTGAGGTCTTTGGCGCGGCCGTGGCGCCACCACTGCCGCGCGACGTTGGCCGGCGCAGCAGTGGTGACGATATCCCCCGATATCCCCCGTTGTGTGAGCCGGTTCGGCCTCGACTCACGTCCCCCGTACACCCATGCGCCACGCGCTAATGCTCCTTGCCGCGCATTAAGGTGTGGCCACGCTATCCGGAGCCGGTCGGCCGCGCAAAGCGAATTCGGTGAGAATCGCCCTGACCGCACGTGAAGATCTGGTGACCGTCGGATCGCTGTCCGGTGGGGGTCCGGCTTGGGGTCTGCCCGGCGGCTCGGCGTTTGCCTTGGTGCCGCGGCGTCTAGATTGGCGTCGATGACTGAGCGACCACAGCACGGCTCCGCCCGTCCCGGCGGACGTACGGCCCGCACCCGCGCGGCCGTCCTCGCGGCCGCGCTGCACGAACTCGACGAGACCGGGTTCGGCGCGCTCACCCTCGACAAGCTCGCGGCGCGTTCGGGTGTGCACGTCTCGACGATCAGGCGCCGCTGGCGCAGCGTCGAGGGGGTCGTCGTCGATCTGATGGCCCAGCACAGCAAGACGATCGCCACACCGGACTCCGGTGAGTTCCGTCAGGACCTGTACGAACTGGCCGAGGCCATCGCCGGGTTCCACGCCCTGCCGCGCAGTCGCAACCTCGTCGAGGCGATGGTGGCGGCCGCCGCGTACGACCCTCACATCGCGGATCTTGTCCGCGGCGCTTTCGTCGCGCGCACCGAGGTCGTGACGCAGTTGGTGCGTCGCGCCATCGATCGGGGCGAGGTCCCTCCGGATACCGATGCCTACGAAGTCATCGCGGCGCTGAGCGCGCCCTTCTACTACCGGTTGCTCATCATGCGCGGGGACATCGATGAGCGGCTCGTTGCTGCGAGCGCCGAGGCGGCATATCGGTCCGCTTGTGGTGGGGTGTTCGGTGGGGTGGATGGCGGGGAGGGGCCTGAGTAGGCCGGAGGTGTCGTTGCTGACGACCGAACGACTCCGGCCGAACCGGTGCGGCTTCGCGGTGCCGCCCGCACGGCTCATTCATGGCGATGACCAGCGCAGACGTGGTGTGACGGTCGCGCGCCGGGCGTGCAGATCGAGCAAACTTCGGCCATCTGACGGCCCGCTCCCTCTCCTGCGTACTTACTCTTGAGTACGAGGGCCGCCCGGCTTCCCCCGTGGCTGGGCGGCCCTCATTCCGTTTGCGGAAGCCCGGTGGTCATTCAGTGGCCGCACGATGGAATTGCAGTGGTCCAGGCCTATGGTGAGGCGGCACTGCCGCGTCACGGGGGTGGCAGGAGTGGTCGGTGGGGCCCCGTATCTGACACGGGGCCCTGTGCGGCCGACGTGATGTTCGCTCTTTGGACTCGATGACGGTGGGTGCTGCCCAGCCCCACAATTGCAACCGGCGTCATGGCTCCTGACTCGTGCGACCGGCGTCATGACCGCGTTCGCCTGCGAGTCGACCGTCGTCCAGGCCCTCGCCGAACGCCTTCCGCATGCCACGCACCTTCGCTTCGGCCTCTGTGCCCGTACCGGCTTGGGCGGGGTGGTCATTGCGGGCTCGTGTGGGGTCGTACTTTGGGGGAGCGAACTTTGCGGAGAGAGGACGGCAGCGGTGACGACGAGTGAGCCTTCGGGCCCGCATGAGCCTTCGGGTCCGCAGGATCCGGCGGATGGGCCCGAGCCGCGGACGTACGAGCCGGGTCCCTCCGCCGGGAAGCTGATGCTCTTCGTGGCGGTGTTTGTTGCGTTTGCGGTGATTGTTGTGGGCGGGGGCGTGATTCTTACCGCTGGGGGGTGACCCTCAGGGGTGGGTGCAGCCCACGGCTTTCATGGTGGCTGGCATGTAGGCGCGCATGAACTGCTCGATGTCGTTTCTCTGGTGAACGATCTTGTGATCGCGAGTGACTTTAAGGGCGAGGGTGAAATGCCATTTTCCTCGGCCCTTGCATCGAGTCGTGGCAATCGCTCCGTTGTCTCCGAGCGTGGCGGATTCGGCCAGGTGGCGCACGCGTCTCGGCTCCCACAGTCCGGTGACAGAATTGTCGAGTGACGAGTACTTCATAGGGTCGATGGTGTCGGTATGCCAGGCAAACCTGAGTCGCAGCGCTTCGGACTTGTCGACAGAAATGATGCACACCGACGTCTCCTTCCCGCCCCAGCCGGCGGTGTGCCACTCGCTCACTCCCCCTGTGGGTTTGAGTAGGGGCGCGGTGAGTTTTTGCTCGGCGGGTGTGTCGCAAATCGACCTTGGAATGCTGATGTCCTGCGCGCTACAGGCGGGCACACAGAGCAGAGTGAAGGTCGCCAGCGCAGATGCTCCGCCCACCTTGTTGCGAAGGCTCATTGGGTGGGCTCCCCTGATACGCCTTGGGCGCGCAAGGATCCAGCGTCAGCGGCTTGGTCAACTACGTCCTGCGGATCGTACGGTGAGTTGCGAGTGTGATGGGCCTTGCGCCACTCCTCCGCCAGAGCCATAAGTTGGTCGTTTCTGTTGCTGTAGTTGGCGATATTGGCGTCTGCCGCTTTGTCGTCGAGCTTTCGCTGTTCATCGGCCAGCCACTTCTCTGTCACGTAGTCAACTCCTGACTGCACTTCATCGCTGCCGACGGGGAGGTACCCAATGGCCTGATCGACGACCCACTTGTGCTCGAACTCGGCGGTCTTGGGGTCGCCCGCAGCGGCTACCCTTGCCTGTTCGAGGAACCCCACCGTTCGTCCCGCGCGCGTCAGTGAATCCAATGGGCGCTTCTGATCTGAGTCGTGAATGTCGCTCACAATTGCGTGATTGATCCCGCTGTTGAGAGCGGCGTACGAGGCTTGGTCCTTGGATACCTGTTTCACGACTTCGTACAGCTTGTCCTGCTCGATGGCAGACCTATTCATTTCGATTCGGCTAGCCGCCGCATGCACCGTATCCCCGTGATTGACCAGAATCTTCGCCATGGGCTCGCGTAGTGACGGCGGGAACTCGTCGCCTTCCTCTGCCAGGTACTTCAGCGACGACTTGAGCACCTTGTTGTTGTCCGCGGAGTGGTCCACGTACTTCGCGTTCGGGTCCGATGGGTCCAGGCCCGTCGCTCCCGCCTGGAGCGCCGCTGCGAAGCCTGCGCGGGTGTCCGTGTCCAGGGACGGGGTGTAGACCGTCGCCTTCGGCGTCTCGTTCGTGTGCAACGCGATCTTCCAGTCGCGGTCGTGCATCAGGTACTTCATGCGGTCGTCGTCATTGAGGTAATGCGCGGCCGTGGCCGGCTCGTGGCTCATGATGCCGAGTACGCCGTCGACCGGGTCGTTGGCGAACCAGCCGTTCCGTTTTTTGCTGTACTCGCCCTTCAGGTCCCAGATTTCCGGGTTCTTCTTCTCGGCCTTGATCATGTCGTCGCCGAGGTCCTCGAGGAAGTCGCGCCCGTAGCCGTCGCCGTGCTGCATGAGCGTGACCAGCGACTGGTATCCGTGGACCTTGTCCAGCCTGGCTGCCTGGAAATCGGTCTCGTAGCGGGCGGCGCCCGCCTCCCGCATTTCCGCTCGCCAGTTCTTGTACCACTTGGAGTGAGGGTTCTTGGTGGCTGTCGCGAGGGAGTTGGCGAGGCCGGTTTCCAGGGAGTTGTAGTCGGCGGCGTGCCGGGGGTCGGTGACGTGGGCGAGGTCGCCCAGGTTGTTGGTCAGGCGGATCGTGCCACTCGGGCCCAGGCTGTCCAGGACGGTGCGGCTGAATCCCGGATCGCGACTGTTGTCGCGGAACGAGCGTTGGAGTTCGGCGAGTTGGTGCGGCGTGAGTCGTTCGCCGTTGGCGAGTTTGCGGGCGGATTCCTTTGCCACGTCCGCCTCGTATTGTTCGATGTCGCCCTTGGTGCGGGCGTTGAAGCCGTTTCCCGTACCGTCGGTGAGGTGGGAATCGAAGACGGCGGCGCCGAGCGCGATCTCGACGCCCGTGTCCGCGTCTCCGACCGCACGCACCGCCTTGTCGATGCGTCCCTGCCAGGACGCGACCGCCCTGTGAACCTCCCCCCTGCTTCCGGGGTCGTGCATCGCAGAGCCCGACTCGCTCGCCGCAGCGCGCTCCTCGTCGTACGCCACCACACCGCGATCCGAGACCCTTATCCCGGCTTTGACGGCCGCCTCACGCTCGGACGTGAGTTGGCCGCGCAAGGTGGTGAACTGCGCGTGAGCGTCACGGAGGAGTGAAGCGATCGCCTTGGCCTCTGTCTGGGCGTTCTGGAATTCATGGAGCGTTACGTCGAAGCGCTTGCCGGCCGCGTCGGCACTCAGGCCGGTCCAGGTCGAGGGGGACGGCGGGCCGGGCGTGATGCCGTGCACGTCCCGCTTGTAGTCCGTCTCCCGCTTTCCGAATTCCTTCGCCATGCCGTCCCAGCGGTCGGCCGCCGTGGTCAGCGTGGCGAGGTCGGTGGTCATGATCTCGTGGTATGTGGGCATGGGTCGGTCCTCGTGCGTCGGTCGTGGTCTGGCCGTACGGCGGTCAGTAGCGGTCGAGCGATGACGTCGTCCGGACCTGCGCCCCTACGCCGAAGTCCGTGCCCTGGAGGAGTGCTGTGGTGGCGCGCAATGAGACCTTCTCCGAACTCAGCCTGTTCATAAGGGACTTCACCTGATCCCCCCAGGCTTTGTGTGCCTTCTTCAATGACGACGACGTGACCCAGCCGTGCCCGTCCTTCGCGTCGAACGCCCGGACGGCGGCACCCGTGTCCTCGTCCGCCCACTCGCCCGAGTGGCGCGTGTCGGGCTCGATGTGGTTCTCGATCGCCCGTGCCGCGGCGCGCTTCCGTGCCGGCGACGAAGCGAGGTTCTGCTGCCTCTGGGCAGGTCCGATGACCATGATGTTGATGTCCTCCCCGTGTGTCCGTGCTTGCATCCCGCGTATCGCCCAACTGCCTTGCGGCGAGGCGGGATTCTGGGAAACGACGGACCGGACGCGCGGGTCACCCCACGTCCGGGTGATCAGTGCCGCAGGCCAGTGGCGGGCGGGGTGGAGGGGCGTCCGCCTCGGGTGACGTACGCCGTCCGCCTTGACGGGTACGTCTCGTCGCTGAGTGCAACCAGCCAGCGAGAACGGTGGGCAGAGCGCGATCCAGCCCCGATGGTGATGCGCGACTGCAATGCCGACATCAGGACAGCTACGGTCAGGTCATCCGGCAGTAGGCGGCAGGGAAGGTCTCATGCAAGACATTGCTTCAGAGCCTGGGCGTAGAAGCTGGCGCAAGGGTGTTGTTGTTCCTGTTGCGTTGATCGTGGCACTGCTGGCTGGGTTCGGCGTCTGGAAGTTCTGGCTGTCCGACGACCCGCTCGTTGCGGTGCCCGACCGCGTGTGTTCGCGGTCTCTTCCTGGTGATTCGCTCCGGCCACTGCTGCCGGAGCGAGGGGAAGCCTTCGACGAGCACGCGTCCGATTTCTCGCCGCGCGGATCGCTGTCAGCGCCGGGCAAATGTGTTCTCTCGGGTGGCGGAAAGTCGGTTCACATTGGCTACTACATGGTCTTCTGGCCCGACGGTTACAGGAAAGAAGATGTCGACCGGGACGCCAACAAGCCGGGGAATCTTCCCGTCACCCTGGGGAAGGCCAAGGGGTATGTGGAGGGCCGCGCCGTCAAGCTCTTTGTGAACTGCCCCCGCGTCAACGGGCACGACGGCCTGCTTCAGGTAACTGCCAGTCTGGGCGGCGAGAGCGGGAAGCTGAAGGATCGGCCCACCATGGGGAGAGTCGCGGCACTGGCAGCGGACAGCGCGCGAGCCCTGGGGCAGCGGGTGGAAGGCTGTGACGGCGCGACTCGCCTCCCCGATGGGGTGCCGAGCATCGGCTGACGCGGCGTAGCGGGCGGGCCGTCGCCCGGCGTCGCCGGAACGCCTTAGGGGTGGCCCACCAATGGTGGGCCACCCCTAAGGCTGCAGCTCAGCGTCGTTGAGCTGTCGAGGCCGTGACCGGAATCGAACCGGTGTGCTTCGCTTTGCAGGCGAATCCCTAAACCACTCGGGCACACGGCCGAACTGAGTTCGGAACAAGCTCCGTTGAACTCGATGTCTTGACCGTATGGCCCCCGGGCCGCCGCGCCAAGAGGGGCGCGTGGGTCGCAATGCGACTGCCATACGCCGTTCATGGTCGTACGACCAAGGGACCAGGCGAAGGGCGACTCCCGACAGGGGTCAGTGGCCCTTGCGCCCCTTACTCTGGGCCGTATGACCGCCCTGGAACCGCGTGACGACGCCGATGTCGTCGCCACCTCGACCCCGCCCCCGACCGCTCCGACCACCCCGACCGCTCCGACCGCCGCGCCCGGCGTCGGCGTCCTCAGCCGTTCCTACCGGTCCCTCAGCGTCGGCATCGTCTCCGTCGTCCTGCTGATCGCCTTCGAGGCCACCGCTGTCGGGACGGCGATGCCCGTCGCCGCGCGTGAGCTGGACGGGGTGTCGCTGTACGCGTTCGCGTTCTCCGGGTACTTCACGACGAGTCTGTTCGGGATGGTGTTCTCGGGGCAGTGGGCGGACCGGCGCGGTCCGCTCGGGCCGCTGGGGGCGGGGATCGCGGCGTTCGCGGTGGGGCTGCTGCTCGCCGGGACCGCGGGGTCGATGTGGATGTTCATCGCCGGGCGGGCCGTGCAGGGGCTCGGGGGCGGGCTCGTCATCGTGGCGCTGTACGTCGTCGTCAGCCGCGCCTACCCGGAGCGGTTGCGGCCCGCGATCATGGCGGCGTTCGCGGCGAGCTGGGTCGTCCCGTCCGTGGTCGGGCCGCTCGCGTCGGGGGCCGTGACCGAGCATCTCGGGTGGCGGTGGGTGTTCATCGGGATCCCGGTGCTCGTCGTGTTCCCGCTGGCGCTCGCGCTGCCGCAGATCCGGCGGCGCGCGTCGGGGCCCGCGGAGGGCGCGGCGCGCGGAGCAGCCGACGGCCGTCGCATCCGGCTCGCCCTCGGGATCTCGCTCGGGGCAGGTCTGCTCCAGTACGCCGCCCAGGACCTGCGGTGGATCTCGCTCCTGCCCGGTGCGGTGGGCGTGGCCCTGCTCGTGCCGGCCGTGCTCGGGCTGCTGCCCCGCGGGACGTACCGGGCCGCCCGCGGGCTGCCCGCCGTGGTTCTCCTGCGCGGTGTCGCCGCCGGGTCCTTCATCGCGGCCGAGTCGTTCGTGCCGCTGATGCTCGTCACGCAGCGCGGGCTCTCGCCGATGATGGCCGGGCTCTCGCTGGCGGCGGGCGGGGCCACGTGGGCGTTCGGGTCGTTCCTGCAGTCGCGGTCGCGCTTCGAGCCGTATCGGGAGCGGCTGATGGCGGGCGGGATGGTGCTGGTGGCGGCGGCCGTCGCCACGGCGCCGAGCGTGCTCATCGAGGCCGTGCCGGTGTGGATCGTCGCCGTGGCGTGGGGCTTCGGGTGCCTCGGGATGGGGCTGGTCATCTCGTCGACGAGCGTGCTGCTGCTGGAGCTGTCGGCGCCCGAGGAGGCGGGGGCCAACTCGGCCGCCCTCCAGATCTCGGACGGGCTGTCCAACGTGGTGCTGCTGGCCGTGGGAGGAGCGGCGTTCGCCGCGCTCGGGGGCGGTGCGGTGGGCTCCGCCCATGAGGTGGCCTCGGCCGGTGGCGGCGGATCCCATCCGGCCGCCTTCGTCGCGGTGTTCCTGCCGATGGCGGCGGTCGCCCTGGTGGGGGCCTGGGTGGCTACGCGCGTGAGGTCCGCGTCCCGGCCTCCGGCCCCCGGCCTGCTGAAGTAAACGGGTGCCTGAAGCCGGGTGCCTGAAGCCGGGTGATGAAGCTGGGCGCTGAAGTCGGGTGCCTGAAGCCGGGTGCCTGACACCCGGCCCTGAATCCAGTCGCCCGAAACCGGCCCCGAAACCCGTCGGACGCCCGGCCGGACGCGCTCCGTACGGCCCTTGGACGTGCCCCGCGCAGCCCCCGGACATGCGCCCCGCGTCGCTCCCGGACGTGCTCCGTACGGCCCCCGGACGTGCCCCACGCGCCCCCCGGACGTGCCCCCCGCATCGCTCCCGGACGCGCTCCGTACGGCACGCGAACGCGCTCCGTAAGACCGACTGTGAAACGGGTCGCATCGCGTGGCGCCCCGGTGCTGTTCCCCCGCTGGCCTGACCACCCCACCGGTAGGGTGGCCCGGTTGTCGTACGTACCCCGAGCGTCAAAGTGCGTACTCCCAGCGTCAGAAGCCCGCGTCAGCACCCCGCAGCCTGCGTCAGTACTTCGCAGCCGCACCCGCGCCCGTACCTGCGTCAAAACCGGAGACCGTGACTACCACCGCCGCCGCCACCGCCTCTTCCGCCTCCTCCCACCACCTCTCACCCGCCTTCCCGGGCCGCGCCCCCTGGGGCACCGCGGGCAAGCTGCGTGCCTGGCAGCAAGGGGCCATGGAGAGGTACCTCCAGGAGCAGCCGCGAGACTTCCTCGCCGTCGCCACCCCGGGCGCCGGCAAGACGACGTTCGCGCTCACCCTCGCGTCCTGGCTGCTGCACCACCATGTCGTGCAGCAGGTGACCGTGGTCGCGCCGACCGAGCACCTGAAGAAGCAGTGGGCCGAAGCCGCCGCGCGCATAGGGATCAAGCTGGACCCGGAGTACAGCGCGGGGCCGCTCAGCAAGGAGTACCAGGGCGTCGCCGTCACGTACGCGGGTGTGGGCGTGCGGCCGATGTTGCACCGCAACCGCTCCGAGCAGCGCAAGACCCTCGTCATCCTCGACGAGATCCACCACGCCGGTGACAGCAAGTCGTGGGGTGAGGCGTGCCTGGAGGCCTTCGAGCCGGCCACCCGCCGCCTCGCCCTCACCGGTACGCCGTTCCGCTCCGACACCAACCCCATCCCCTTCGTCCAGTACGAAGAGGGCAAGGACGGCATCCGGCGCTCCTCCGCCGACTACACGTACGGATACGGCAGTGCGCTCGGCGACGGCGTCGTGCGGCCCGTCATCTTCCTCTCCTACAGCGGCAACATGCGGTGGCGCACGAAGGCCGGCGACGAGATCGCCGCCCGGCTCGGCGAACCCATGACCAAGGACGCCATCAGCCAGGCCTGGCGTACGGCCCTCGACCCGCGCGGCGAGTGGATGCCGAGCGTGCTGCGCGCCGCCGACCAGCGGCTCACCGAGGTCCGCAAGGGCATCCCGGACGCCGGCGGTCTCGTCATCGCCGCCGACCAGGACTCCGCCCGCGCCTACGCCAAGCTGATCCGGGAGATCACCGGCACGAAGCCCACCACCGTCCTCTCCGACGACACCGGCGCGTCGAACCGGATCGACGACTTCTCGGGGAGCAACGACCGCTGGATGGTCGCCGTCCGCATGGTGTCCGAGGGCGTCGACGTGCCCCGGCTCGCCGTGGGTGTCTACGCGACGACCATCTCGACCCCGCTCTTCTTCGCGCAGGCCGTGGGCCGCTTCGTGCGTTCGCGGCGGCGCGGCGAGACCGCGTCCGTCTTCCTGCCCACCGTCCCCGACCTCCTCGGCTTCGCCAACGAGATGGAGGTCGAGCGCGACCACGTGCTCGACAAGCCGAAGAAGGACGGGGAGGAGGACCCCTACGCCGAGTCCGAGAAGGAGATGGACGAGGCGAACAAGCAGGAGGACGAGGACACGGGGGAGCAGGAGCAGTTCTCCTTCGAGGCGCTCGAGTCCGAGGCGACGTTCGACCGGGTCCTCTACGACGGTGCCGAGTTCGGCATGCAGGCGCACCCGGGCAGCGAGGAGGAGCAGGACTACCTCGGCATTCCCGGGCTCCTCGAACCCGACCAGGTGCAGATGCTGCTCCAGAAGCGGCAGGCCCGGCAGATCGCGCACAGCAAGAAGAGGCCCGACAGCGAGGCCGATCTCCTCGAGATGCCGGCCGAGCGGCGGCCCGTCGTCTCGCACAAGGAGCTCCTCGAACTCCGCAAGTCGCTCAACACGATGGTCGGCGCGTACGTGCATCAGAGCGGGAAGCCGCACGGCGTCATCCACACCGAGCTGCGGCGGGTGTGCGGGGGGCCGCCGAGCGCGGAGGCCACGGCCGGGCAGTTGAGGCAGCGCATCGCGAAGGTCCAGGAGTGGGCCACCCGCATGAAGTGACGTCTTCTTCAGAGGCTTTGTGCGGGACCGGGGAACCGTGTGCGCTACGTGCAGAGGTGGTGCACGCTCTGTTGATCGTGCCCCGCGTAACGGGGCAATCGTTACAGGTCAGGATAGTTACTGCCCGGATTCTGGACGGAGTCTTCCGCTGAGCGGGACGACCTCGCTACATTCCCGGCAACGCACACGCCCCGTGGCAGAGCCGCCGCGGAGCGCAGCCGGTGCGCCATGCGCCTCCGCCCGGGACCATCCGAACCGGGTCGATTGCCGACCGGCGGCCTCTGACGCGCGTCGCCCACGGGACCGGCGTCGCAACCGCCGCGGAGGGGGCCGCCGCCTTCACCACTAAGGAGTGGGCGTCGTGACCGCGGAGACCTCCCAGACGCTCGACCGGGGACTGCGTGTCCTCAAGCTGCTCGCCGACACCGACCACGGGCTGACGGTCACCGAGCTGTCCAACAAGCTCGGCGTGAACCGCACCGTCGTGTACCGCCTGCTCGCCACGCTCGAACAGCACGCCCTGGTCCGCCGTGACCTCGGCGGCCGGGCGCGGGTGGGGCTCGGCGTGCTGCGCCTGGGCCGCCAGGTGCATCCGCTGGTACGGGAGGCTGCGCTGCCGGCGCTGCGATCCCTTGCCGAGGACATCGGGGCCACCGCGCATCTGACGCTGGTCGATGGCTCGGAGGCGCTCGCCGTGGCCGTCGTCGAGCCGACCTGGACGGACTATCACGTGGCGTACCGGGCCGGTTTCCGGCATCCGCTCGACCGGGGGGCCGCGGGCCGCGCCATACTCGCTGCGCGGCAGGGGCTGGTGCCTGAGCCTGGTTACACGCTGACCCATGGGGAGCTCGAGGCCGGTGCCTGTGGCGCTGCGGCGCCGTTGGTGGGGGTGAGCGGGCTTGAGGGGAGTGTGGGGGTTGTGATGCTTTCGGACTCCGTCCCTGAGCGGGTGGGGCCGCGGGTTCTTGATGCGGCGCGGGAGGTTGCCGACGCGCTGCGCTAGGCGCGCTGCGTGCCGGTTATTTGTGCGGGGTATCAGTGCCGGGGGTTTTGCGCAGTTCCCCGCGCCCCTTGTCGGCGGTCCGTTGTCTTCTGCGGGTTCGTCTCGGCTGGGTGCGCAGTTCCCCGCGCCCCTGAGTGAAGCGGTCTGTTGTTGGCTGCGGGCCGGGTGTGGCTGGGTGCGCGGTTCCCCGCGCCCCTATGGGGCGCCCTCGT
The DNA here is from genome assembly GCF_035918235.1 of Streptomyces sp. NBC_01445. NCBI lineage: Bacteria > Bacillati > Actinomycetota > Actinomycetes > Kitasatosporales > Streptomycetaceae > Streptomyces > Streptomyces sp. NBC_01445. The sequence continues at coordinate 6,277,146 of NZ_CP109485.1, forward strand.
CCCGCCTGGCCCTCGCGTTAGATTGGGCCCGTGCTTCTCTCTCGGATTTCTCGGACCAGGGCCCTTGCCGTTTGTGCATTGCCTGTGGTGGCTCTGCTTGCCGTAGCGGGGTTTGCGCCGTTGCCGTTCGCCATCGCTCAGCCCGGGCCGACCACCGATGTGCTCGGGGATTCGAAGGGGAAGCCCGTCATCGAGATCTCCGGGGCGCCCACGCGTGACACGTCGGGGAAGCTGCGGATGGTGACGATCGTGGCTACGGGGCCCGACGCGGAGGTGAGTCTGGGTGACGTCGTCGACAGCTGGTTCCGTACGGACCGTGCCGTCATGCCCCGCGACGCCGTATACCCCTCGGGCGACTCCACCAAGGAGATCGAGCAGCACAACCTCGGCGAGATGAAGAAGTCGCAGGACTCCGCGACCGAGGCCGCGCTCGGCTTTCTGGGCAAGTCCCCGAACGAGGTGAAGGTGGACCTCCAGCTCGCTGACGTCGGCGGGCCGAGCGCGGGGCTCTTCTTCTCCCTCGGCATCGTCGACAAGCTGGACGGCAACGGCAGCGGGGGCGATCTCACGGGCGGCCGTTCCATCGCCGGTACGGGCACCATCACCTCCGGCGGGAAGGTCGGCGCCGTCGGCGGGGTGTCGCTCAAGACGCAGGCCGCCTGGCGCGACGGCGCCAAGGTGTTCCTGGTGCCGAGGGCGGAGTGCGGCGACGCCAAGGCCGAGTCGCCCAAGGGCATGCGGCTGATCCCCGTGACGACGCTCCAGGGCGCGGTCTCGGCGCTGACGGCCCTGGACAAGGGTGACGGGAGCAAGGTCCCCAGCTGTTAGACCCAGGGCCGGCTCACTCCGTCACGAACCCCTCCTTCACCAGCCAGTCCTTCGCCACGCTGTGCGGGTCCTGGCCGTCGACGTCGACCCTCGCGTTCAGCTCCTGCGCGACCGTGTTGTTGAGCTTCTTCGTGATCGGCTCGATGACCTTCGCCATCGCCGGATACTTCTTCAGGGACTTGGTGTTCATCTCCGGGGCCGCGTTGTAGTTCGGGAAGAAGTGCTTGTCGTCCGCCATCACCCTGAGCTTCATCGCCCTGATGCGGCCGTCGGTCGTGAAGACCTCGCCGAAGGTGCAGGTGCCCTTCGCGGCCTGCGTGTAGATGATCCCGGTGTCCATCTGCGTGACGTTCGCGGTCGGGATCTTCATGCCGTACGCCTTCTCCATGCCATGCAGCCCGTCCGCACGGTTGGCGAACTCGCTCTCCACGCACAGCGTTACGGCCTTGGGGTTCTTCTTGGCGAGGGCGGCCACGTCCGAGAGGGTCTTCGTGCCGTACTTCTTGAAGTTGGCCTCGTTCATGGCCAGCGCGTACGTGTTGTTGAGCGCGGACGGCGGCAGCCAAGTGATGCCGTTCTTGAGGTCGGCGTCGTGCACGGCCTGCCACTGCTTCTGTGGGTCGGGGATGGGGTGGGAGTTGCCCAGGTAGGTGATCCAGGCCGTGCCCGTGTACTCGTACATCCCGTCCGCGTCACCGCTCTTGATGGCCTCGCGGGCGCCGATGGAGCCCTGGATGCCGGTGCGGTCGAGGACGTCGGCGCCGGCCGCCTTGAAGGCGATGCCCATCATGGCGCCGAGGATCAGCTGTTCGGTGAACTCCTTGGACGTGACGGTGATGTTGGCGCCCTTGAGCGGCTCGCCCTTGCCGATCGAGCCCGGTTTCACGTCGTCGACCAGCGGGCTGCCGCTGGTCAGCCCGCAGCCTGCGAGCAGTGACGCGACGAGGCCCGCTGCCGCCGCCGCACGGTACGTACGCCTCATGTCCGCACCTCCAGTCCGCGTGGCCGCAAAAGGAGTTCGGCGAGCGACGCCAGCCAGTCCACGAGCAGGGCCAGCGCGACGGTCAGGATCGAGCCGAGCACCAGGACCGGCATGCGCTGATTGGTGATGCCGGTGGTGATCAGGACGCCGAGTCCGCCACCGCCGCCGAACGTGGCGAGGGTCGCCGTGCCGACGTTCAGGACGAGCGCCGTGCGCACGCCCGCGAGGATCAACGGTACGGCCAGCGGGAGTTCGACCTTGGTGAGGACGCCGAACGGTGACATGCCGATACCGCGCGCCGATTCGAGGAGTGTGGGGTCGTTCGCCTTCAGGCCCGCGATGGTGTTGGAGAGCACGGGCAGGATCGCGTAGATGATGATGCCGATCAGGGCCGACCGCCGGCCGATGCCCAGCCAGATCACCAGCAGGGCGAGCAGGCCGATCGCGGGGGTGGCCTGGCCCATGTTGGCGAAGGCGAGGGCGACCGGGGTCGCCTTGCGGAACATCTTGCGGGTCAGCAGGATGCCCAGCGGGATCGCGATGATCAGCACGAAGAACGTGGAGACCACCGTCAGGTAGATGTGCTGCTTGACGAGCTTCCACACCTGACCGCCCGAGATGGCGTTCTCGGTGATCGTGTCCAGGGTGGCCTGCTGGAACCAGAGCCAGGTGGCCAGCAGCACGGCTGCGATCACCACCGGCAGGAACGTGAGCTTCTGCCAGGAGATCCGGCGCTTCTCGCGGACCGGCGGCGGTGGTGGCGCCTCCTGCTCGGCCTCGCCCTCGTCGCGGAACGCGACGCCCTTTACCTCGTGCTCGCCCTCCGGACGCTTGTCCGGAGGCGACTTGGGGGTGTTCACGCCTTCAGTCCCCCCTCGCCTTCCTGCTCCTGATGGGTCTGCTGGGCCCGCAGCTCCTCCAGTTCGTGCTGGTGCTCCACGGCCTCGAGCCGGTCGGCGTCCAGGAGTTCGTGCACGGAGTTCATCAGCGTCTCCATGTCGACGACGCCCTCGTACTCGCCGCGCCGCCCGGTGACCGCGACGCGTCCGGCGTTGTCGGTCAGGACCGCTTCGAGCGCGTCGCGCAGGGTCGCGTCCCGGGTCACCGTGTCGTGCACGAGGGTGCCCGCGCGGGCCAGTGACCCCTTGGCGCGCATCAGGTCGCCGCGCCGCAGCCACTTGTAGGGGCGGCGCCGCTTGTCGAGCAGGAGCAGTTCGTTGGTGCCCGCGTCGCGCAGCTTGTCGAAGATGGTCTGGAGGGGGTCGTCGACCTGGACCGTCGGGTAGTCGGTGACCTCCACGTCCCGTACGCGGGTGAGGTTGAGGCGCTTGAGGGCGGCGCCCGCGCCGACGAAGCCGGACACGAAGTCGTCGACGGGGTTGGTGAGGATGGCCTCGGGGGTGTCGAACTGGGCGATGTGCGAGCGCTCGCGCAGGACCACGATGCGGTCGCCGATCTTGATCGCCTCGTCGAAGTCGTGGGTGACGAAGACGATCGTCTTGTGCAGCTCGCGCTGGAGGCGGATCAGCTCGTCCTGGAGGTGGTCGCGGGTGATCGGGTCGACCGCGCCGAACGGCTCGTCCATCAGGAGTACGGGCGGGTCGGCCGCCAACGCCCGCGCCACGCCCACGCGCTGCTGCTGACCTCCGGAGAGCTGGCGTGGATACCGGCCGCGGAACTCGGCAGGATCGAGACCGACCAGGTCCAGCATCTCCTCGACGCGCGCCTTGATCCTCGACTTGGACCAGCCGACCATCTTCGGCACCAGGGCGATGTTCTGCGCGACCGTCATGTGCGGGAAGAGGCCCGAGGACTGGATCGCGTAGCCGACCTTGCGCCGGAGCTTCACCGGGTCCATGTCCGTGACGTCCTCGCCACCGATCCTGATACGGCCGCTGGTCGGCTCGATGAGCCGGTTGATCATCTTGAGGAGGGTGGTCTTACCGCCACCCGAGGGTCCTACGAAGATGACGGTCTCGCCCGCCTTGATCTCCAGGCTGACGTTGTCCACGGCGGGCGCGGCGGATCCGGGGTAGCGCTTGGTGAGGTTCTCCAGCTCGATCGTCGCCCCCGTCGTGGAGCCGGGCTCCCCGGCGCCGCCGTCGGCGGTGGCGGTCGCCGTGGGGGTCTCGGGCAAGGAATCAGACACGGATCCCCCTCGGGATGGTCAGGCGTCCGATGAGGACGTACGCGGCGTCGAAGAGGAGCGCGAGGATGATGATGCCGACCGTGCCCGCGAGCACCTGGTTCAAGGCGTTCTTGCTGCCCAGGGACGCGATGCCGCGGAAGATCTCGTTGCCGAGCCCGGGTCCGGACGCGTAGGCCGCGATGGCGGCGATGCCCATCAGCATCTGGGTGGAGACCCGGATCCCGGTGAGGATCGGCGGCCAGGCCAGTGGCAGCTCCACCTTGGCGAGCCGGGCCATGCGGGACATGCCGATACCCTGCGCCGCGTCGATCAGGGAGGGGTCCACGCCCCGCAGGCCCACGATCGAGTTCCGCACGATGGGCAGCAGCCCGTACAGGGTGAGCGAGATGACCGTCGGCGGGACGCCGAGGCCGACGATCGGGATGAGGAGACCGATCATGGCGAGCGAGGGGATCGTCAGGATGGTCGAGGTCGTCGTGGTGGCGAGGTTGCCCGCCCACTCGCTGCGGTAGGTGACCACACCGATCACCACGCCGATGACGGTCGCGACGACCATGCACTGGAAGACCACGCTGGCGTGCTGGTAGGCGTCCGCCAGCAGCTGCTGATGGGCTGCGCTGATGTAGTCCCAGAAGTTCACGGGCCTCACCTCCTTGCGCCGGGCTGTCGTCCGGCCGGCTTCAGCCGGTGGTCCGGGGCTGTCCCCGGGAAGACGCAGCGCCGGCACTCACCTCGTCCGGGCGGACGCCGCGAGCGGCAAGGAGGTGCGCGTCAGGAATCCGACGAGGCCTGCTCCACGAGCGGGATGATCCGCAGCGGAACGGGGTTCTCCATGACGATCGCGGTGGAAGCCCGGACGATGCCATCAAAACCCACGACCCGGTCGATCACCCGCTGGAGATCGGCGTTCGAGCGGGCCACGAGACGGCACAGCATGTCGCCGGTGCCGGTCGTCGTGTGGAGTTCGAGGACCTCGGGGACGGTCGTCAAGTGCGCCCTGACGTCGGGGCCTTGGCCCTGCCGGATCTGCAGCGTGGCGAACGCCGTGACCGGATAGCCGAGTGCCGCCGGGTCCACCTGAGGTCCGAAGCCGCGGATGACTCCGTTCGACTGAAGCCGGTCGAGGCGCGCCTGAACGGTGCCGCGCGCGACCCCCAGGCGCCGGGACGCCTCAAGCACCCCGATACGGGGCTCGCGCGCGAGCAGCAGGATCAGCTGCCCGTCCAGATGATCGATCGCCATGTCGGCCTCCGGGGTGGTCATCCTGTACAGATCGCCTGCCCATATTGACGATCCGCTGAGCAGATTGACCACCAGAATCTCAAACTATTGCGCACCTTGTGGTTCGGGGGGAGCCTCGGGCCATGGCAGCTACTTCTGCGAACATCCAGACCACCCCCGACACCGCGCGCGAGGCCGACCCCTTCCCGGTGAAGGGAATGGACGCGGTCGTCTTCGCCGTGGGCAACGCCAAACAGGCCGCCCACTACTACTCGACCGCGTTCGGCATGAAGCTCGTGGCCTACTCGGGCCCGGAGAACGGCAGCCGCGAGACGGCCTCCTACGCGCTCACGAACGGCTCCGCCCGCTTCGTGTTCACCTCCGTCATCAAGGTCTCCACCGACTGGGGCCAGTTCCTCGCCGACCATGTGGCCGAGCACGGCGACGGCGTCGTCGACCTCGCCATCGAGGTCCCGGACGCCCGCGCCGCGTACGCGTACGCCGTCGAGCACGGCGCCCGCGGCATCACGGAGCCGTACGAGTCCAAGGACGAGCACGGCACCGTCGTGCGCGCCGCGATCGCCACGTACGGCAAGACCCGCCACACGCTCGTCGAGCGCACCGGATACGACGGCCCGTACCTGCCCGGCTTCACGGCGGCCGAGCCGGTCGTCGCGCCGCCGGCCAAGCGGACCTTCCAGGCCATCGACCACTGCGTCGGCAACGTCGAGCTCGGCCGGATGAACGAGTGGGTGGCGTTCTACAACAAGGTCATGGGCTTCACGAACATGAAGGAGTTCGTGGGCGATGACATCGCGACCGAGTACAGCGCCCTGATGTCGAAGGTCGTCGCGGACGGCACGCTCAAGGTCAAGTTCCCGATCAACGAGCCGGCCATCGCCAAGAAGAAGTCCCAGATCGACGAGTATCTGGAGTTCTACGGCGGCGCCGGCGTCCAGCACATCGCGCTCGCCACGAACGACATCGTCGAATCCGTACGCACCATGCGCGCCGCGGGCGTCCAGTTCCTCGACACCCCCGACTCGTACTACGACACCCTCGGCGAGTGGGCCGGCGAGACGCGTGTGCCCGTCGAGACCCTGCGCGAGCAGAAGATCCTCGTCGACCGCGACGAGGACGGCTACCTGCTGCAGATCTTCACCAAGCCGGTCCAGGACAAGCCGACCGTCTTCTTCGAGATGATCGAGCGGCACGGCTCGATGGGCTTCGGAAAGGGCAACTTCAAGGCGCTCTTCGAGGCGATCGAGCGCGAGCAGGACAAGCGCGGCAATCTGTAGGGACCTGCGGATCTCTGGGGGCACTCCGCAGGCACACGTCCTAGGCTGGTCTCATGGCCAGGATCAATGACGTGGGCGGCATGACAGGGTTCGGCGCCATCGACACCAGCGACGACGCCGAGCCCTTTCACGCGGACTGGGAGGCGCGCGTCTTCGCCCTCCAGCGCGCGCTCCTCGTCAAAGGGGTCTTCAACCTCGACGAGTTCAGGGACGCCATCGAGACGATGCCGCCGGGCGAGTACCTCGCGGCCTCGTACTACGAGCGGTGGTTCCACGCGATCCGCACGCTCCTCGAACGCAAGGGCGTCATCGAGGAAGGGGCGCTGCGCGATGACTGACCGGTTCGCGGCCGGCGCCCATGTCCGCACGTACCCGCACGACCCGCCGCACCACACGCGCCTGCCGCGGTACGCCCGCGGCAAGCGCGGCGTCGTGGTCGAGCCGGAGGGCCGGGCGCCGCTCGCCGACGTGCGCGCGCAGGGGCGGGACGACGCCCCCGTCGAGATGATCTACGCGGTCCGGTTCGCGGCGCGCGAGCTGTGGGGCGAGGGCGACCACCACGTCGTGCTCGACCTGTCGGAGAGCTATCTGAGGGAGGCCGAGTGATGTCCGGCACGCACGAGGACGCGGTGATCTCCCGTCAGGTTCGGCGACTGGAAAGCCTGTTGGAGACACGGGGCATCGTCGGGGGCGACACCGTCGACGAGGTCATCGACGGGTTCCTGGCGGGCGCCTCACCCGTGAACGGCGCCAAGGTCGTGGCCCGCGCGTGGACCGACCCGGCCTACCGCGAGCGGCTCCTCGCCGACGGCACAGCGGCGGTGGGTGAACTGGGCTTCGCTGCCGGGGGAGTTCAGAAGCAGCGGCTGCGCGTCGTCGAGAACACCGCCGACACCCACAACGTCATCGTCTGCACGCTGTGCTCCTGCTATCCCCTGCGCCTGCTCGGGCCCTCACCCGGCTGGTACAAGAGCGAGGCGTACCGCTCCCGCGTCGTGCGGGACCCGCGCGGCGTCCTCGCCGAGTTCGGCGTGACACTCCCGGAGACCGTGGACATCACGGTCTGGGACTCCAGCGCGGAGACGCGGTACATGGTCCTGCCGAGGCGCCCCGCGGGAACGGACCGCCTGAGCGAGGCGGAACTGGCGTCCCTGATCACGCGGAACGGGCTCATCGGGACGGGCGTGATCTAGGGCCTCTCGTTCGGATCATGCCGGGCTCGCGGGGTCTGATCCAGACGAAAGGCCCAAGCCGGGTGTGCTTCAGGGGGTCGTCGTTACGCCCGAGGAGCCTGCTGGGGCGACGGCTCGGCCGGGGCCGGGGCTGCCGGAGGCGTGGCCGGCGGGGCCGCGGACCTGGGCGGCGTGACGGGGGCGGCCGGGCGCGTCGCGGGGCTTTTGCTCGCCGGGCGCCGGGATCCGGGGCGCTCGGGGGCCGAGCTCCGGGGCGCCGCGTGGGGGCCCGGAGCCTGTGCCGCGTTCGCCTCCGTCTCCCGCACCTTCTCGGGCCCGCCGGCCGACGGGTCGCCCAGCGCGGCCAGCGCCTTCTTCGCGAGCGGGGCCAGGAGCGGCGAGAACGCCGGGTTGATGCGCAGGGCCTCGCCGATGTGCCGGCGGGCGGGCCCGTCCAGCTCCAGCTCCCTTTCCACTTCTCCCCGGTGGTAGGCGATCAGCGCACTGCGTACGGTGCCCCCGTGCTCCGGGTCCGTCGCGCGCTTCGCGTACTTCAGCGCCTCCTTGTCGTCGCCCGCCTTGTGCAGCGCCCAGCCCAGCGCGTCCGCGGTCTGCACGCTCGGCGCCCGCTCCCAGTCGGCCCGCAGCCGGGTCACGGCCGACCGCGGGTCCTCGTGGTCCGCCTCGAACCGGCCGAGGAGGAGCGAGTCGTCGACCCCGTTCGCCCCGTCCACGTCCACCCGCTTCCGCAGCAGGTCGTACTGTGCCTTCGCCGCGTCGCCGAACCCGATCGACTCGTACAACTCGCCCAGTTCCAGGGCGTATTCGGGCCGCGGGCGCTTGGTGAGCACGCTCCGGTAAGCCTGGATCGCCTCCGTCGTACGGCCCAGCGACGTCAGGGCGCGGCCCTTCCCGGCGAGCGACGCGTCGTGGTCGGGGTCGGCCGCGAGGGCCTGGGTGAAGTAGGTCAGCGCCTCCGCGGGCTCGCCCCGCTCCCACGCGAGCTCACCCACCCGGTGCAGACACGCGGCCTGCTCGGACGGCGTCGAGGCGAGCGCCGCCGCGTCGGTCAGCGACGCGAGCGCGTCGTCACGCCAGCCGCGGTCCCGGTAGACCTGCCCCTTGCGTGCCATCACGGCCGCGCCCGAGCCCAGCTCCGTCAGCTTCGCCAGGGCCCGGTCCACGGCTTTGTAGTCCCCGAGCTGCCCGTAGGCGTCGATCAGCAGCAGATACGTCGTCCACCGCTTCGGCGCCAGCTTCAAAGACGCCTCGCCCCACTTCTTCGCGGCGCGGTAGTCGTGCCGCGCGTTGGCGAGCGCGGCGAGCCCGTTCAGGGCGTCCACGTTCCCGGCGGGCCGCGTCTTCAGCGAGGTCCGCAGGGCGCGCTCCGCCTTCGGGTAGTACGCCGAGTCGGCCGTCCGCAGCCCCCGCTCCACGTAGGCGGCCCCGAGCACCGCCCACGACCGGTCGTCACGCGGATGAGCCCGCAGATACGACTTGCGCCCCCTGATGAGAGCCGTCAGATCGGGCAGCGACGCGGCGGCCCCCTCGGCCGCCGCGATCACGGCGTGTCCGGCGGACCCCGGCGCGGGCGGCGTGGCGCTCTCCGGCGAGGAGGGCAGCACCAGCAGGACGCCGCCGAGCACCACGGACCCCGCGACGGTGCTGATCAGCACGCGCTTCACCAGCGGGGACAGTCGGCGCCCCGGCTCGGGACCAGTGGCCGAAGCCGGCCGTTCCGCTTCGGTCTCCTCGTTGTCCTCGGTCTTCATGGCGCACACTGTGCGTGAATACGAAGAGCACATCACGGCAACATCCCGGCACGTGAAGGCCGTCTCAGACGGGTTCACACCGATGGCCCCGAGTGCGACGCTGTGATCATGAGCCGCACACTCACCGAACGACTTCAGGAAGGCCTCCCGTCCGGGGCGGTCCTCACCGACCCCGACGTCACGGCCTCGTACGCCAACGACATGGCCAGCTTCTGCGACGCGGGCGCGCCCGCCGTCGTGGTGCTGCCCCGCACCGTCGAGCAGGTCCAGCACGTGATGCGCACGGCGACCGAGCTCCGCGTCCCGGTCGTCCCGCAGGGCGCCCGCACGGGCCTGTCCGGCGCGGCCAACGCGTCCGAGGGCTGCATCGTGCTGTCCCTGGTCAAGATGGACCGCATCCTGGAGATCAGCACCGTCGACAGGATCGCGGTCGTCGAGCCGGGCGTCATCAACGCCGCGCTCTCCCGCGCCGTCAACGAAAAGGGTCTCTACTACCCGCCGGACCCGTCCAGCTGGGAAATGTGCACCATCGGCGGGAACATCGGCACGGCATCGGGCGGCCTGTGCTGCGTGAAGTACGGGGTGACGGCGGAGTACGTCCTCGGGCTCGACGTGGTCCTCGCCGACGGCCGGCTCCTGTCCACCGGACGCCGCACCGCCAAGGGCGTCGCGGGCTACGACCTCACGCGTCTGTTCGTCGGCTCCGAGGGCAGCCTCGGCATCGTCGTGCGGGCCACGCTCGCGCTCAGGCCCGAGCCGCCGCAGCAGCTGGTCCTGGCCGCCGAATTCGCCTCCACGGACGCCGCCTGCGACGCGGTCTGCAAGATTATGGAGGGCGGTCACGTCCCGTCACTGCTCGAACTCATGGACCGTACGACCGTGAAGGCCGTCAACGCGATGGCGAACATGGGGCTGCCCGAGACCACGGAGGCGCTGCTCCTCGCGGCCTTCGACACCCTCGACCCGGCCGCCGACCTCGCCGCCGTCGGCGCCCTGTGCGAAGCCGCGGGCGCGACCCAGGTCGTCCCCGCCGAGGACGCAGCGGAGTCCGAACTCCTGCTCCAGGCCCGGCGCCTCTCACTCACCGCGCTCGAAGCGGTCAAGGGCACGACGATGATCGACGACGTGTGCGTGCCGCGCTCGAGGCTCGCCGAGATGCTCAGTGGCGTCGAACGTATCGCCGAGAAGTACGACCTGACGATCGGCGTCTGCTGCCACGCGGGCGACGGCAACACGCACCCCACCGTCTGCTTCGACGCCCAGGACGCCGACGAGGGCCGGCGGGCCCGCGAGTCCTTCGACGAGATCATGGCGCTCGGTCTCGAACTCGGCGGGACCATCACCGGCGAACACGGCGTCGGCGTCCTCAAGAAGGAGTGGCTGGCGCGCGAGCTCGGCCCGGTCGGCATCGAGATGCAGCGCGCCGTCAAGACGGCCTTCGACCCGCTCGGCCTGCTCAACCCGGGCAAGCTCTTCTGACGCCCGCCACTCCTGGTTCGTTCCTCTGCTCGCATCCACCCCCGTGGGACGCGCGCTCACTCACCGTCCTTCGACTCGTCCGAGGGCCACGGGTCGCGCAGCCACAGCTCGTCGGCGCGGCCCGGGGTGGGGGCGAGCAGCTCGGCGAGGCCGTCGTCGATGCCGAGCCGCTCGGACTCAGAGCCCGGAGGGACCACCCGCAGCGTCCGCTCCAGCCACGAGGACACGGCGGCGGCGGGCGCCTCCAGGAGCGCGTCGCCGTCCGGTGAACTCAGCGCCATGAGCACGACGCTGCGGCGGTCGACCTTCGTCGGCCACACGCGCACGTCCCCGTGCCCGCACGGCCGGAACACCCCCTCCACCAGCAGCTCGCGCGCGAACGTCCAGTCGACCGGGTTCTCGGAGCCGATGTGAAAGGCGATGTGGACGGCGTACGGGTCGTCGGTCCGGTAGGTGAGCCGGGCAGGGACGGGGATGCTGCGCTCGGGCGACAGGACGAGCCTCAGCTCGAGTTCACGTTCCACCACGGTGTGCATGTCGTGCGTTTCCTCTCCTCGTAGGGGTCGTGCGGGGGCCCGCGAGAGCGGGCCGTGCAAGGAGAGAGGGCGAAGGGCGCGGAGCATTACGCGAGTTCCGGAAAGTTTTTCCGGCGTCCCCGGAAAGTGGTCCGTACGGGCGGACCCGCCCGGGGGTGGGCGGTGGTCTGATAGATGTGGACCCCCAACAAAACCCCCGAGCAGATACGGGACGACGGACATGAGCGCCCCAACTCCGGCCCCCGGCGACGACAGGCCCCGCGACGGGTACTACCCCGACCCGTCCATTCCCGGATATGTCCGGTACTGGAACGGTGCCGCGTGGGTGCCCGGCACGAGCCGCCCGGCCCCGTCCGACGGCGAACCCCTCGCCGCCCCCGCCGGGGTGACCCCGGCCCCCGCCCCTTCGCCTTCGCCCTCTCCTTCTCCTTCGCCTTTGCCCGTCGAGGAGACCGGCCCGGTTTTCCTCGACGAGGAGCCGGAGCGGTACTCGGACGAGCCGGTCGCACCCGAACCCGCCACGGCATGGCAGGCGGACGCGTCCCACCAGACCGGCTTCGGCGGCGAGCAGGACCGCCGCGTGTCCTGGGGCGCCGACCCGCGCGTGCCTGCTCCGCCGCAGGAGGAGCGCACGGACGGCGCGCTCACGGCCCGCCCCGCACAGCCGGAGCCCCCGACGCCGCCCACGGACGGGACCGTCACGTTCCGCCGCCCCACCCCGTCCGTGGACCGTCCCGAGGGCACGATGACGATGCGAGCGCTGTCAGCTCCGCAGGTGCCGGGTCAGCAGCTGCCTGCGGCGCAAGGGCCTGTGGTGCAGGGGCAGGGGCCGGCATCCCAGGAGGCGGCCGGTCGGCACGCGCAGGGCCACCAGGGCCACCAGGGTCAGCAAGTTGAGGGCCACCAGGCCCAGCAGCCCGCGCCCCAACAGGCCGACTCCCAGCCTCAGCCCCTGCCCCATCAGGGCTTCGCCCCGCAGGGGCCGGCTCGGCAACCCCCGGCCCATCAGGCGCAGGCTCCACAAGCCGCCCCGCTCCAGCCCCACGCGCCCCAGGCCGGTCGCCCGGGTGCGGTCCCGCCGCAGGCCGCTGCCGCCTCCCCCACCCCCATGACCTCCGGTCCCGGCGGGGGTTCGCCGTCCTGGGCGCAGCAGGTGCACCAGCTCGCCCGACCCGGTCAGTCCGGGCAGCCCGGCCAGTCCGCTCGGCCCGCCGCAGGCGAACCCGCGGAGCCGGAAGGCCCCGTCACGCCGTGGAAGCCCGTGGCCAACGACCCGTTCCTGGCGGCAGCCCAGGCGCAGGCGTCGGCGCGGCCCGCCGGGCCCGGCAAGCGTCTCGCGGCGCGGCTCATCGACACGGTGGTGCTCGGCGCGGTCACCGCGGTGGCGGCCGTTCCGCTCGGCACCAAGGCCGTCGACCACATCGACGGGAAGATCGACGCGGCGAAGGCGTCGGGCCGCCAGGCCACGGTCTGGCTGCTGGACGGCACGACCGGCGCCTACCTCGGCATCGTCCTCGCCGTCCTCCTCGTCGCCGGTGTCCTCTACGAGGCACTGCCGACCGCCAAGTGGGGCCGCACCCTGGGCAAGAAGGTGTGCGGGCTCCAGGTGCGGGACATCGAGGAGCACGCGGCGCCGACGTTCGGCGCCGCGCTGCGGCGCTGGCTGGTGTACAGCGTGACGGGCCTGCTGGCCATCGGGGTCGTCGGCGTGCTGTGGTGCCTGTTCGACCGGCCCTGGCGCCAGTGCTGGCACGACAAGGCGGCCCGTACGTTCGTCGCGGGCTGACCCCGGCCGTCCCGCCCGGCCCCCGCACGGGCGAGCCGTCGTACCCCGGACGGCGGCTCGCCGGATGCGGAATCGGGGGGTTCGCGGTCGACTCGGGCCATGAGCACCGAACCGCCGCCCCCCGGCTCAGGCCAGCCCCCGGAAGACGACCCGTTCAGGAAGCCGCCGCCGTCCCAGAGCGGCGGTGGCTCACCGTACGACGGCCCGGGGAACGGCCCGGGGAACCCGTACGACTCCGCGCCGCCCCCGCCCGGCGGCACCCCGCCGCCCCCGTACGGCGGCGGTGGTGGTGGAGAAGGAGGCCCCTACGGGGGTGATCCCTACGGGAGTGACCCGCTGGCCGGGATGCCGCCCCTGGCGGACAGCGGCAAGCGCGTGCTCGCGCGGATCATCGACATCATCCTGGTCAGCATCGTCGTGGGGCTGCTGTCCTGGGCGTTCGGGATCGCCGAGTACCAGACGAACCCCGACAAGATCGAGTACGGCAAGCAGTTCGGCCAGTCCGTCCTCGCCGCGATCCTCTACATCGGCTACGACACGTTCATGACCGCGAGGACCGGCCAGACCCTGGGCAAGCGGCTGCTCAAGCTGCGCGTGGCGAACCTCAACGACGGGGCCACGCCCAGCGTCCAGACCAACCTGGTGCGCGCCGCGGTCCTGTGGCTGCCGGCGGTGTTCTGCTGCGCCTGCATCTGGACCGCGATCTGCGGCGGCTGGAGCTTCTTCGACAAGCCCTACAAGCAGGGCCTGCACGACAAGGCCGCGAAGACGGTGGTGGTCAGCACCGGCTGAGCAGACGCGGGGCGGTGTTTCCGGCGGGTCCGTGGATCACGGGCCCGCCGGTCCGCGTGTGCCGGACGGCGCGACCTCGTACACGGACTCGGGGGCGGCCTGCTGGGCGGCCGCGGGCACGGTGGCCCGCTGCACCGACACCCGCTCCTCCGTGACGACCCCGGCGTCGGCGGTCCCGGGTGCCGGCGCGGCGGCGGGCCGCGACTTCGGCAGGGGGACCGTCAGCGCCACGAGGAGACCGAGGCCGAGTGCGGCCAGGGCGATGACCGCGACGCCGAGGCCCGAACTCGTCTGCGACAACAGCAGCATGGCGAGTGTCGAGAAGATCACGGTCGCGGAACCGTAGGCGAGCTGTGCGGCAGTCGGACGCGGCATGGCGTTATCCGTCCTCGGGACAGCGGATGCTTGCTTCACTGGCGTATAGCAGGAGCCATTGGCAGCTGCATATGTAAGGGGTGCGGAGCCGGGTCGACTTGGCTGTGGCGCGCCGTCAAATGACTCTAATCCGACGCATGCCCGAGGAGAACGGGCGGTAAGCGTGACCTAACCCACGGTGCCGGTGCACGGGGGGCGCACGGAGTCACCGAGTCCACGGAGTGGACGGTTCGGCGCGCCCGTTGGGGGGAAGTCCGCGTCCGGATACCGGTGCCGCGCCACTGCATAGTGCACTTGGGTCGCCCCAGTCAAGGTCTGTTATTTCTCCTTCACCTCCGGTCAAATAGCGTCACTTGTGATACGTGGCTGATAGGCCACGGAGGAGGGGAACCATCAAGTGACCACCAAGAGACGGGCGTTGAGATCCGCCGCCGTGCTCGTGACGCTGGCCGCGACCGCGGCTGCCGGATCGGTCCTCGCGACGGGCGCCCAGGCCGACACCCCGGCCGTAGGAAGCTCCACGTCGCACGGCAAGACGTACGGGGGCAAGGGGCACGTCATCGGCGGCCCCTTCAGCCAGCAGATGGAGCAGCAGCGCAAGACGGCGCTGGAGCAGGTGCTCTCCGGGAAGTCCAAGGTCGTCAAGCGCGACGGCTCGCAGGTCGTGCAGCTCGGCAAGGACAAGTACGTCGAGCTGGGCCGGGAGCGGACCGACAAGATCTTCACGATCCTGACGGAGTTCGGCGACAAGGTCGACAACACGACGCTGGTCGACCGCGCCGACGACGACACGCCTGACCTGAAGCCCAAGTACGGGGGCACGCCGGGCCCGCTGCACAACCAGATAGCGGAGCCGGACCGTGCCAAGAACAACAGCACGGCCTGGCAGAAGGACTACAGCAGCAAGCACTTCCAGGACCTGTACTTCGGTTCGGGCAAGGGAGTCGACTCGCTGAAGACCTACTACGAGAAGACGTCGTCGGGCCGCTACTCGGTCGACGGTGAGGTCTCGGACTGGGTCAAGGTGCCTTACAACGAGGCCCGTTACGGCTCCAACTACTGCGGTGCCGACAACTGCCCGAACGTCGAGGACCTGGTCCGCGACGGCGTGACCGCGTGGGTCGAGGAGCAGAAGGCGGCCGGCAAGTCCGACGCCGACATCAAGACGGACCTCGCCCAGTACGACCAGTGGGACCGCACGGACCACGACAACGACGGCAACTTCAACGAGCCCGACGGCTACATCGACCACTTCCAGATCGTCCACGCGGGCGAGGACGGGTCGGCCGGCGGCGGCGCACAGGGCGGCGACTCCCTGTGGGCGCACCGCGGTTACGCCTACGGCCGCGACGACGGCGACACCGGCCCGACCGGCTTCAAGGCGGGCGGCACCCCGGTCGGCGACACCGGCATCTGGGTCGGCGACTACACGATGCAGCCGGAGAACGGCGGCCTCGGCGTCTTCGCCCACGAGTACGGCCACGACCTCGGCCTGCCCGACCTGTACGACACCACGTACAGCGGCGAGAACTCGGTCGGCTTCTGGTCTCTGATGTCGGCGGGCTCCTGGCTCGGCACCGGCAAGGACTCCATCGGCGACATGCCGGGCGACATGACCGCCTGGGACAAGCTGCAGCTCGGCTGGCTCAACTACGACAAGGCCAAGGCGGCGACCAAGTCGACGCACACGCTGGGTGTTTCGGAGTACAACACCAAGCGCAAGCAGGCCCTCGTCGTCGAGCTGCCCGAGAAGAAGAACGTCACCACCGAGATCGTGAAGCCCACCGAGGGCGCGAAGCAGTGGTGGTCGGACTACGGTGACGACCTCTCCAACACCCTTACGCGCCCGGTCGATCTGACCGGCAAGTCGAAGGCGGCCCTCGAACTCGACGGCTGGTACGACATCGAGAAGGACTACGACTACCTGTACACGCAGGTGTCCACGGACGACGGCGCCAGCTGGAAGACGATCGACGGCACCGCCGACGGCGTCACCATCCCGCGCGACGGCGGCGACAAGCCGGCCCTGACCGGCGTCTCCGGCAAGTTCCAGCACCTGGTGTTCCCGCTGGACGCCTACGCGGGCCAGAAGATCAGCGTCCGCTTCCGCTACAAGACGGACGGCGGCGCCGGCGGCATGGGCTTCACCGCCGACAACCTCACCGTCAAGGCGGACGGCCAGGCGCTGTTCACCGACAACGCCGAGGGCGACGACAACGGCTGGACCGCGCGCGGCTTCTCGCGCGTCGGCGCCTCCGTGACGGGCGACTTCCCGCAGTTCTACCTCGCGGAGAACCGCCAGTACGTCTCCTACGACAAGACCCTCAAGGTCGGCCCGTACAACTTCGGTTGGCGTGACGGCGGTGCGAAGAACGACTGGGTCGAGCACCTCGCGTACCGCCCCGGCCTGATGATCTGGCAGTGGGACACCTCGCAGCGCAACAACAACGTCGGCCAGCACCCCGGCAAGGGCCTGATCCTGCCGGTCGACTCCCACGCCAAGCCGCTCAAGTGGGCCGACGGCAAATACATCACCAACAAGCTCCAGCCGTACGACGCCGCGTTCAGCTGGTTCCCGAACCGGGGCTTCTCGCTGCACAAGCTCGGCGTCGAGACCAAGATCCCGGCACAGCTGGGCGTCCCGGTCTTCGACGACCACAAGGGCACGTACTGGTACAAGGAGAACGCCACCGGCAGTGTCCAGACAACTGACACCAACACCCGGATCTCGATCGTCGGGCAGCCGCTCGACGGCTCGTCGATCACGGTGAAGGTGGGCCCCTCGGCGAAGTAGTCCACATCGCCGCAGGTCAGAGCATGATCGGCCGTCGCCCTCTAGCGGGCGGCGGCCGATCGTGTTTAGGTGCGTCCTGTGGGTTTCTTATTGACACTACGTCTCACGGGGGTGTGACAGTCATGTCCGCAGGAGGGTTCTGCAAGCTGCCGAACGGCACCGTGGTGGTGGCGCTGACCGTGCCCAGCCCTGCGCCGGACGACGGCGCGGTACGGGTCCTGGTACATGCGGCGAACCGCGCCCGCGCCCTGACCCGGCTGCGCAACCTGGGCCTGCGGGCGATCTACCTGAGGGGCAACGCGGAGCCCCCCACACCGGACGAGATCACGGCGGTCCTGCACCACCCCGACGGCCTTCTCTGGCGGGCCGCCCCCCACTGCACGGCAGGTGAGCTCTGGCACCCGATCAGAGCCCTCCTGAGACCGAGACAGCCCGGCCGGGCCGGCTACTCCAGCTCAGCCTCCACCCAGGCACCCAGCCCCTCCGGCGTTTGAGGAGCGAGGTCCGGGGCAGCTCCCCGGGCCATGCGGCGGAGCCGCATATTGATACGGCCGGGAAGGGCGGGCTGGGGAGAAAAAGCTCAGACGACAGGCTTACCGCTGAGTTCGACCCCGGCGCCCCGCATCTCATTCAGCGCCGCCGCAGTGGTCCCCGCAGCAACCCCCGCCGTCAGGTCAAGCAACACCTGAGCCCGAAACCCCTCCCGCACCGCATCCAGCGCGGTAGCGCGAACGCAGTGGTCCGTGGCGATTCCGACGATATCCACATCGGTGATCCCCCGCGCACGGAGCCAGTCCGCCAAGGACACCCCGTTCTCGTCGAGCCCTTCGAACCCGCTGTACGCGGCCGCGTACGCCCCCTTGTCGAAGACCGCGTCGATCGCGCCGGACGCGACGACGGGCGCGAAGTTCGGATGGAACCCGATCCCCTCCGTGCCCGCCACGCAGTGCGCGGGCCAGGAGTGGACGTAGTCCGGGGACTCGGAGAAGTGGTCACCGGGCGCGATGTGGTGGTCGCGGGTGGCCACGACGTGCCGGTACCCGGCGGGCGCCTGCCCGATCAGCTCGGTGACGGCCGCGGCCACGTCGGCCCCGCCCGCCACCGCGAGGCTGCCGCCCTCACAAAAGTCGTTCTGCACATCTGCGACGATCAAGGCGCGGCGCATAGCAGGTGCCCTTCGGCTGGGAGACTTCGAGCGTAGAGACTTGAAGTGCGTTGCGGGAGGGGGCGTTTGAGTGTTATGCGGGCGCGTCCACCAGATACTCCGTAGGAATCACGGCTTCCCCGCGCGAGAGCTGCGTCGCCGAGAGCGGCAGCCCGCCGAGCGCCTCGATGTGCCGCTCGCGTACCGCGTCCAGCGGCTCGCGCGCGACGACCGTGCCGCCCTTGACCAGCTCGACCAGGAGCTGCCGGTCGACGAGCTCGGCCGGGACGGGACCCGTGCCGATCACCTCGGCCTCGGCGGCACCCTGGTCGTCGCGCCGCCGTGCGGCCCACTTGCGCCCGCCCACGGACGTCTTCGCGCCCATGGACTTCTTTGCCACGGGCAGCAGCGGCGCCTTCGGGTCGGCGGACTCGGCGCGCGCGACGAGCTTGTAGACCATGGAGCACGTCGGGTGCCCCGAGCCGGTGACCAGCTGCGTTCCCACGCCGTACGCGTCGACGGGCGCGGCCGCGAGCGAGGCGATGGCGTACTCGTCGAGGTCCGACGTGACGACGATCTTCGTCTCGGTGGCGCCGAGTTCGTCGAGCTGTCCGCGCACGCGGTGCGCGACGAGCAGCAGGTCCCCGGAGTCGATGCGCACGGCGCCGAGCCCGGGCCCGGCGATCTCCACGGCGAGGCGCACGGCCTCCGTGACGTCGTACGTGTCCACGAGCAGGGTCGTGCCCTCGCCGAGGGAGTCGACCTGGGCGCGGAACGCGTCGCGCTCGGTGTCGTGCAGCAGCGTGAAGGCGTGCGCGGACGTGCCGACCGTCGGGATCCCGTACCGGAAGCCGGCCGCGAGGTCCGAGGTGGTGGCGAAGCCGCCCACGTACGCGGCGCGGGACGCGGCGACGGCGGCCAGCTCGTGCGTGCGGCGCGCGCCCATCTCGATCAGCGGCCGACCGGCCGCGGCGGAGGCCATGCGGGAGGCGGCGGCGGCGATCGCCGAGTCGTGGTTGAGGATGGAGAGGATCACCGTCTCAAGGAGGACGCAGTCCGCGAAGGAGCCCTCGACCCGCAGGATGGGGGAGCCGGGGAAGTACACCTCGCCCTCGGGGTAGCCCCAGATGTCGCCGCTGAAGCGGTAGGCGGCCAGCCGTTCGAGGGTCGGCTCGTCGATGATGCCGCGCTCGCGCAGGAAGCCCAGTTCGCGGGCGTCGAACCGGAAGTTCTCGACGGCGTCCAGCACCCGGCCGGTGCCTGCCACGACGCCGTAGCGGCGGCCCTCGGGCAGCCTGCGCGTGAAGACCTCGAAGACCGAGCGCCGGTCGGCCGTGCCCGCCTTGAGCGCGGCCTGGAGCATCGTGAGCTCGTAGTGATCGGTAAAGAGCGCTGTCGACGGAACATCCACCGGCAGGCCAAGGTCCGCTGTGTTCATAGCCGGGATGCTACCCCCAATTAGCGTCAGTGTGACGATTTCCGTGGCCCATTTGTGCGGTCGCCGCCCCCTAGTGGCAGCATGGGCTGTGTGACGGCTCCTGCACCCCTAGAGATCGAACGAACCGAGTCGGCGGAGGAGACCTTCGCCGTGCCCGAGCCGGACGTTCCCTGGATCACGCTCGTACACAACGACCCGGTCAACCTCATGAGTTACGTGACGTATGTCTTCCAGACGTACTTCGGGTACTCGAAGGACAAGGCCACCAAGCTGATGCTCGACGTGCATCAGAAGGGCCGTGCGGTCGTCTCCAGCGGGTCCCGCGAGGAGATGGAACGCGACGTTCAGGCCATGCACGGCTACGGTCTGTGGGCCACCCTTCAGCAGGACCGTAAGTAGCGCACGCAAGCAGCGACGGAGTAGCGACGCACCTGATGCCAGGACACTTCGAACCGATTCCCGGCGGCGGTGCTGCCGTCGCGCTCGACGAGGTCGAGATCTCGATCATCCGCTCCCTGGCGGTCCAGCTCCTGGAGCTGATCGGCCCCGGGCCCGGTGGGGACGCGTCCGGCGACCCGCTCGCCGAGCTCTTCGCGGAGGGCCCGAGCGAGCCGCCGTCCGACCCGGTGCTCCAGCGCCTCTTCCCCGACGCCTACGGCGGCCCGGGGGGCGAGGAGGCGACGGTGGACAAGGCGGACGAACAGCGCGCGCACTCCGCCGAGTTCAGGCGCTTCACCGAGAACGACCTGCGGGCCGGCAAGCGCGAAGACGCGCTCGCGGTGGTCCGCTCGCTGGACGCGCTGGCGTCCCCTGGTGAGGGGGGAGCGGTCCTCAAGCTCTCGCCCGAGGAGTCCGTGCGCTGGATGCGCGCGCTCAACGATCTGCGCCTCGCGATCGGCACCCGCCTCGACATCACCGACGAGGAGGACTCGGATCTCCTCTACCGGCTCCCCGACGAGGACCCGCGCAAGCCGATGGTGATGGCCTACCTGTGGCTGGGTGGCCTCCAGGAGACTCTGGTCGAAACCCTTATGCCCTGATCTGTCGGGACATATCGAGCGGAGTCCAAGAGTCCGTATGTAAGCGCGTTCGCTCAGCGGTTGCTCAATTCCGGATAACGATCCTGTCACTTGAGCGGTCGCGTATGCCATACGAGGGGCTTTTTGTCCGGTTTTTCCAGTGGTGTGTGCCACACGTGGCTTTCTCGATCAGTGTTGCCGCCGTGATAAATCTTCACGACCGCCCGACGGACGCCACCCCTGTCCCGTCGGGTGCGCCCCGACCGGCAGACCGCCGGTAGGCACAGCTCCATCCATCCAGGGGCCCAGAACCCCGAGGATCGTCACAGTCGATCCGAGCCGCAGCGGCACGGATCGGCATGGAGAAAGGCGCAACACCATGACCTCAGTGCAGGTCGGCAAGCAACACGACGGCAATGAGGCCGTGCAGGCCCCCGGCGAGTCCGGTGAGGGCGAGGGTTACCAGCGCGGTCTCGGTGCCCGGCAGATCCAGATGATCGCCATCGGCGGCGCCATCGGGACAGGCCTCTTCCTCGGCGCGGGCAAGGGCATCTCGAAGGCGGGCCCCAGCCTGATCCTCGCGTACGCCATCGCGGGCCTCGTCATCTTCTTCATCATGCGGGCGCTCGGCGAGCTCCTCATGTACCGACCCGTCTCGGGCTCCTTCTCGGAGTACGCGCGTGAGTTCATCGGCCCGTTCGCGGGCTTCGTGACCGGCTGGACGTACTGGCTCTTCTGGGTCGTCACCGGCATCACCGAGGTCACCGCGGCCGCCCAGTACATGAAGTACTGGACCCACGACAGCGTCCCGCAATGGCTCACCGCGCTCGTCTTCACCCTCATCCTCTACGCCGTGAACCTGATCTCCGTGAAGCTCTTCGGTGAGCTGGAGTTCTGGTTCTCGATGGTGAAGGTCACCGCGATCGTCGGCATGATCCTCATCTGCGCCGGCATCCTCACGATCGGCTTCTCCGACGCGGGCGACACCGCCTCCGTCACGCACCTGTGGTCCGACGGCGGCTTCTTCCCGAACGGCATCGGCTCCACCCTCATGACCCTCCAGATGGTCATGTTCGCCTTCCTGGCCGTCGAGCTCGTCGGCGTCACCGCGGGCGAGTCCAAGGACCCGAAGACCGTCCTGCCCAAGGCCATCAACACCGTGCCGTGGCGCATCGCCGTCTTCTACGTCGGCGCACTGATCATGATCCTCTCGGTCGTGCCGTGGACGAGCTTCCAGCCGGGCGTCTCCCCGTTCGTCGCCGCCTTCGAGAAGATGGGCCTCGGCGTCGGCGCCGCGATCGTCAACTTCGTCGTCCTGACCGCGGCCCTGTCGTCCTGCAACTCCGGCATGTACTCCACCGGCCGCATGCTGCGTGACCTCGCGCTCAACGGCCAGGGCCCGAAGCTCTTCACCAAGCTCACCAAGAGCGGCACGCCCCTCATCGGCACGACGGTCTCCGCCGCGATGATGCTGGTCGGCGTCTGGATCAACTACCAGTGGCCCGGCGAGGCGTTCAACTACGTCGTCTCCTTCGCCACCATCTCCGGCATGTGGGCCTGGATCGTCATCCTGATCTGCCAGATCCGCTACCGCATCAAGGCCGACCGCGGCGAGCTGCCCCAGTCCTCCTTCAAGGCTCCCGGCGGCATCATCCCCAGCATCCTGGCGCTCGCCTTCATCGCCATGGTGATCGTGTTCATGGGCATCGACAAGGACGCCCGCGTCTCGCTCTACTGCGCGCCGCTGTGGGCCGTCATCCTCGGCATCTCGTACGTCGTCCTGCGCAGCCGCAACCCGCAGAGCGCGGCGTTCGCGAAGCGCAAGCAGCCGGAGCAGTCCAAGCAGTCCAAGTAGTTCAAGCAGTCCAGTAGTCCGGGGCGACCCCCCGCGTCTCAGCATCCGGGCCCTCCCGTACCGCACTCCGGTACGGGTGGGCCCGTCTGCTTATCCTGAGCCCCATGCTGACCCTGACCCAGGCCCTCCACGACCAGATCGTCGCCCACGCGCGCGCCGACCACCCCGACGAGGCGTGCGGCGTCGTCGCGGGACCGGTGGGCACCGGCCGGCCCGAGCGCTTCATCCCGATGCTCAATGCCGCCCGCTCGCCCACGTTCTACGAGTTCGACTCGGGCGACCTGCTGAAGCTGTACCGCGAGATGGACGACCGGGACGAGGAGCCCGTGATCATCTACCACTCGCACACCGCGACCGAGGCCCACCCCTCCCGCACCGACATCACGTACGCGAACGAGCCGGGCGCCCACTACGTCCTCGTCTCCACCGCGGACACCGACGACGCGGGACCCTTCCAGTTCCGCTCGTTCCGTATCGTCGAGGGCGTCGTGACCGAGGAAGAGGTCGAGGTCACCCCGTAGCCCGGCCTCCCCAATCCCGTACCTGCCCCAGCCGCGTATCAGCCATCGGACGGATATCGACCACATGGTGAGATCACACTCCGGGATCCCGGGCGGGAATCGATACGATGACCCCATGGTTCTTCACGACGTGAGCGACAAGACGCCGGGCATGCTGCTCGTGGCGCGCCTTCACGTCGACCTGTGCCGCCTCGCCAGCGCCATCTGTCCCAACCCCTGACGCGTCCCCCGCACTGCTTCGCAGGCTCCCGGACCGCTGCGGCGGGCTCCGTCCGCCGGTCCGACGTGTCGTGGGCACCGCTGTTCAGCGCACGCCAAAGCCCTTCCGTACCCTCCCCTGTTACTGGAGTCCAGCCATGGCCATCGAGGTCCGCATCCCGACCATCCTCCGCACCTACACCGACGGCCAGAAGGCCGTCGAGGGCAGCGGGGACACGCTCGCCGAGCTCTTCGCCGACCTCGAGACCCGCCACACGGGCATCCAGGCGCGCATCGTCGACGGCGAGCAGCTGCGCCGCTTCGTGAACGTCTACCTGAACGACGAGGACGTCCGCTTCCTGGACGGCATCACCACCAAGCTCGCCGACGGCGACAACGTCACGATCCTGCCGGCCGTGGCCGGCGGCATGGCCTGATCGGGATGCGGTACGACTCCCCGCTCGCCGCGGTCGGCAACACGCCTCTTGTGCGGCTGCCGCGGCTCTCGCCGTCCGAGGACGTACGGATCTGGGCGAAGCTCGAGGACCGCAACCCGACCGGCTCGGTCAAGGACCGCCCCGCGCTCCACATGATCGAGCAGGCCGAGAAGGACGGCCGGCTCACCCCCGGCTGCACCATCCTCGAGCCGACCTCGGGCAACACCGGCATCTCCCTCGCCATGGCGGCCCGCCTCAAGGGCTATCGCATGGTGTGCGTCATGCCGGAGAACACCTCGCAGGAGCGCAGGGACCTGCTCGCGATGTGGGGCGCCGAGATCATCCCGTCGCCCGCGGCGGGCGGCTCCAACACGGCCGTCCGTATGGCCAAGGAACTGAGCGCGCAGCACCCGGACTGGGTGATGCTCTACCAGTACGGCAACCCGGACAACGCGGGCGCCCACTACACGACGACCGGCCCCGAGATCCTCGCCGACCTGCCGTCCGTCACCCACTTCGTCGCGGGTCTCGGCACGACGGGCACCCTCATGGGCGTCGGCCGCTACCTGCGCGAACACAAGCCGGACGTCAAGATCGTCGCCGCGGAGCCGCGCTACGACGACCTGGTCTACGGGCTGCGCAACCTCGACGAGGGCTTCGTACCCGAGCTGTACGACGCCTCCGTCCTGACCACCCGCTTCTCGGTGGGCTCCGCGGACGCGGTGACCCGCACCCGTGAACTCCTCCAGCAGGAGGGCATCTTCGCGGGCGTCTCCACCGGAGCGGCCCTGCACGCGGCGATCGGCGTCGGCCGCAAGGCGGTCGCGGCCGGGGAGTCCGCCGACATCGTCTTCGTGGTCGCCGACGGCGGCTGGAAGTACCTGTCGACCGGCGTCTACACGGCGGCCACGACGGAAGAAGCGATCGAGACGCTGCACGGCCAGCTCTGGGCGTGAGCGCGAATCGTCGAAGCGGGGGCCGGGCCGGCAGCAATGCGGCCCGGCCCCCGCTCTCACGTCAGCCCGCGTTCACGTAAGCCGGCCGCCGTCACCGCGCCAGATACCGGACCTGATCCCACACCACCGGATCCAGCACCCCGGCCCTGCGCCGGAAGTCCCCCTCGGGAACCTCGCGGAGCTCGTCCGTCTCCAGGAAGCTCGGTCTGCCCTGCGCGTCACCGACCGACCCGGGCGGCAGCGCGATCACCCCGGCCCGCTCGTCGTGATACTTGCTGGTGATCTTCGCGACGCGTACCCGCCGCCGGTGCACGGCCAGCACGAGGCACGGCCTGTCCTTGCCGCCCGGCCCGTCCTCGTACGGCACCTGCGCCCACCAGATCTCGCCCGGCTGCGGCCGCGTGCCGCGAGCGCGCGGTCCCCGCGGCGGGCGGGTCCGGCCGCCGGGCCGGCGACGGTGCCCGCGCCCCCACCCGTCGACGAGCGTCGCGACGAGCGCGAGCAGCAGCACCGCGGCGAGCGCGAGCCACCATGACGTGTCCATACGGACGACGGTACCGGTGGCACCCGCGCGACGCCGCACCCGACGCACGCCCCCCGAACCGGTGACAGCACAGGTGAGTTCTCCCACAACAGCCCACGACTGAGGAGCGACCGGCCCTTTTGCGCCTTACGCTCGACGGACCGCTCGACCCCTCTTCCTTCTGTTCCCATCCCGCTCTCTGACTGCCAGCGCGGAGGTTCCGGCTCTTATGAAGCTCACCGTCGTCGGCTGCTCGGGGTCGTTCCCGTCCGCGGATTCGGCCTGCTCGAGCTACCTCGTCGAGGCCGACGGCTTCCGGCTGCTACTCGACATGGGCAACGGCGCCCTGGGCGAGTTGCAGCGCCACTGCGGTCTCTACGACCTCGACGCGATCTTCCTCAGCCATCTGCATGCCGACCACTGCATCGACATGTGCGGCTACTTCGTGGCGCGCTACTACCGCCACGACGGCGGCCGCTGTGCCCCGATACCGGTCTACGGCCCCGAGGGCACGGAACAGCGCCTGACCACGGCGTACGCGGACACGCCCTCCGCCTCCTCGATGAGCGAGGTCTTCGACTTCCACACCGTGAAGCCGGGCTGGCACGAGATCGGCCCGTTCACCGTGCGCACGGAGAAGGTGTGCCACCCCGTCGAGGCGTACGGCATCCGCGTCGAGCACGGCGGCAGGTCGCTCACGTACTCCGGCGACACGGGCGCGTGCGCCGCGCTCGAGGAACTCGCCGCGGACAGCGACCTGTTCCTGTGCGAGGCGGCGTTCACGCACGGCAAGGAAAACATCCCCGACCTCCACCTCAACGGCCGCGAGGCGGGCGAGTCCGCGACCCGGGCCGGTGCCCGCCGCCTCGTCCTCACCCACATTCCGCCGTGGACGGACCCGCAGGTCAACCTCGCGGACGCCCGCGCCGTGTACACCGGACCGGCTGAACTGGCCGCGCCCGGGCGGGTGTACGAGATCTGAGCCCGCATGACGAAGGCCCCCGGAACCGATTCGGTTCCGGGGGCCTTCGCCGTAGTGCTGAGGGCTACTTGCTCTCGGCCTTGAGGATCTCGGCCAGTTCCTCGTCGGACTCACGGCCCGGCGTAGGAATGTTGAACTTGGTGATCGCGAACCGGAAGATCACGTAGTAGACCACCGCGAAGCAGAGGCCGACCAGCGCGAGACCCCACGGGTTGGTCGCGATGCCGAGGTTGAGG
Source organism: Streptomyces sp. NBC_01445 (assembly GCF_035918235.1). Lineage (NCBI taxonomy): Bacteria > Bacillati > Actinomycetota > Actinomycetes > Kitasatosporales > Streptomycetaceae > Streptomyces > Streptomyces sp. NBC_01445. Next base: position 6,303,639 of record NZ_CP109485.1, read on the forward strand.
AAGTAGTCGACCGCGCCGGCGGAGAAGCCGAAGCCGTCCTTCATGCCGAGCCCCCAGGTCAGCGCCATCGAGACACCGGTGAGCACCGCGTGGATCGCGTAGAGGGCCGGGGCGATGAACATGAACGTGAACTCGATCGGCTCGGTCACACCGGTGACGAACGCGGTGGCGGCGAGCGAGAACATCATGCCGCCGACGACCTTGCGGCGCTCGGGGCGGGCGCAGTGGACGATCGCGAGGCAGGCCGCCGGGAGGGCGAACATCATGATCGGGAAGAAGCCGGTCATGAACTGCCCGGCGCTCGGGTCACCCTGGAGGAAGCGCGCGATGTCGCCGCTCTTGCCCTCGTACGTACCGGCCTGGAACCACGGGAACGAGTTGAGGAGGTGGTGCATGCCGATCGGGATCAGCGCACGGTTGGCGACACCGAAGATGCCGGCGCCGATCGCGCCCGAGCCGACCAGCCACTCACCGAAGTTGTGCAGACCGGCGCCGAGCACGGGCCAGATGAGACCGAAGACGATGCCGATGACCAGGCCCGCGAAGGCGGAGAGGATCGGGACGAGGCGGCGGCCGCCGAAGAAGCCCGCCCAGTCGGGCAGCTTGGTCCGGTAGAACTTCTGGTAGAGCAGGGCCACGACGACGCCCATGACCACACCGCCGAGCACACCGGCGTTGACCGGCGCCTCGTTCATGACGATCTTGCCGTCGACGACGGCGGCGACCTTCGGCAGGTTGCTGTCCGTGAAGGTGGCGAGCACCTTCTGGAAGACCAGGTAGCCGGTGACGGCCGCGAGCGCGGTGGAGCCGTCGGACTTCTTGGCGAAGCCGATGGCGATGCCGACGCAGAACAGCAGCGGCATATTGTCGAGCAGCGCACCGCCGCCGGCCGACATGTACGACGCCAGCTTGGTGATGAAGGTGGGGAACGAGTCCTTGCCGAGCATGTCGGGCTGCCCGAACCGGACCAGGAGCGCGGCGGCGGGCAGCACCGCGACCGGCAGCATGAGGCTGCGGCCGATGCGCTGCATGACAGCCATCGCGCCCGCGCCCTTCTTCTTGGCGGCCGCGGGGGCGGCACTGGCCGTGGTCACAACATCCTCCAGTAGGCAAGGCGCCGCCCGGGGGACAGGTGGGGACGGCGGCGTCTCGGAAACCCGGCCCTGCGGCCGCGTGGTCTACACCACTCAGTGGTGTAGACCTGTTGTAGCACGGTGAAGGTCGTATAAGGAACCCGCTCCTTTCCGGGATCCTTGTGTGCTCAGTCATATGCGGCAGCGCGGAACAAAACCCCCGGACCAGGAGGTCCGGGGGTCTTGGGGTGTGGAGGGGGAGCGGGAGGTCAGGCCTTCGTGACGTCCTCGACCTGGTCCTCGGGCTCGCGGCCCGGCGTCTTCAGGTTGAACTTGGTGATCGCGAACCTGAAGATCGCGTAGTAGACCACCCCGAAGGCCAGTCCGATCGGGATGATCAGCCATGGCTTGGTCGCCAGGCTCCAGTTGATGACGTAGTCGATCAGCCCCGCCGAGAAACTGAAGCCGTCGTGCACACCGAGCGCCCACGTCACCGCCATCGATACGCCGGTGAGGACCGCGTGGATCGCGTAGAGCACCGGCGCCACGAAGAGGAACGAGTACTCGATCGGCTCGGTGATGCCCGTGACGAACGAGGTCAGGGCGACCGACAGCATCAGGCCGCCGACCACCTTGCGGCGCTCCGGGCGCGCGCAGTGCGTCATCGCCAGGCACGCGGCCGGCAGCGCGAACATCATGATGGGGAAGAAGCCCGAGGTGAACTGGCCCGCGTTCGGGTCGCCCGCCAGGAACATGTTGATGTCACCGTGCACCTCGGTGCCGTCCGGCTTCGTGTACGTGCCGAACTGGAACCAGATGGGCACGTTCAGGAACTGGTGCAGGCCGATCACCAGCAGCGCGCGGTTGGCGACACCGAAGATGCCCGCGCCGAGCCAGTCCAGACCCACGAGCCAGTCGCTGAAGCTCTCCAGGGCGTCACCGATCGGCGGCCAGATCCACAGGCAGATCGCGGCGACGGCGATGGCGACGAAGGCCATGATGATCGGGACGAGACGGCGGCCGTTGAAGAAGCCGAGCCAGTCGACCAGCTTGGTGCGGTGGAAGCGCTGCCAGAAGAAGGCGGCGAGCAGGCCCATGACGATGCCGCCGAAGACGCCCGGGTTCTGGTAACCGAACGCCACTACCGTGCCGTCCGGCCCCGCGCAGCCGGTGACGACCGCCTTCGCGCCGGGCCCGCAGTCCACGGGGAACTGGTGCAGCACGTTGTAGTAGACGAGGAAGCCGACGACCGCCGCGAGCGCCGTCGAACCGTCCGACTTCTTGGCCATGCCGATCGCCACACCGATGCAGAACAGCAGCGGAAGGCCGAGCGCGCCGTCGAGCAGGGCGCCACCGGCGCCGACCATCACCTTGGAGACATCGGTCCACCCCAGGCCCTCGTCGCCGAAGACGTCCGGCTGACCGAGCCGGTTGAGGATGCCTGCCGCGGGCAGCACGGCGATGGGGAGCTGGAGGCTGCGACCCATCTTCTGCAGACCCTGGAAGAGGTTGCTCCACGGGCTCGGTTTGTAGACGGCCGCGCTGTCGGCGCTCATGGGCGTCCTCCCGGAACAAGCCGCTGTGGCAGTACGTTTGGCGGTCGTGGGAAACTGGTGTAGACCAGTTGCGGGACGGGTCGGCCGGCGCCGGCCCGTGAGGGAATGACGCCGTGATCGCCATCATTCGTCACGGGCTGCATGACCGCTCGTGAAGATGGTCCAACCGTGGGTTACCGTGACAAAGCGGGCCCATGGCGGGCCAAGAGAAAAGTCAGGGAGAACCACATGGCCACCAAGGCTGAGAAGATCGTCGCCGGGCTCGGCGGGCTCGACAACATCGAAGAGGTCGAGGGCTGCATCACCCGCCTGCGCACCGAGGTCATCGACCCCAGCAAGGTCGACGAAGCCGCCCTGAAGGCCGCCGGCGCGCACGGAGTCGTCAAGATGGGCACCGCCATCCAGGTCGTCATCGGCACCGACGCCGACCCCATCGCCGCCGACATCGAAGACATGATGTGAGAGCCCGGCAACCCGCCTAGGCACCACGACGAAAGCCCCGCACCGGACACCCGGAACGGGGCCTTCGACGTTTTCGCTAGGCTCCCTCCCATGTCTCGTATCGACGGCCGCACCCCCGAACAGCTCCGCCCCATCACCATCGAACGCGGGTGGAGCAAGCACGCAGAAGGCTCCGTCCTCGTCTCCTTCGGCGACACCAAGGTCTTCTGCACCGCCTCCGTCACCGAAGGCGTCCCCCGCTGGCGCAAGGGCAGCGGCGAAGGCTGGGTCACCGCCGAGTACTCGATGCTCCCGCGCGCCACCAACACCCGCGGCGACCGCGAATCCGTCCGCGGCAAGATCGGCGGCCGCACCCACGAGATCAGCCGCCTCATCGGCCGCTCGCTGCGTGCCGTCATCGACTACAAGGCCCTCGGCGAGAACACCATCGTCCTCGACTGCGACGTCCTCCAGGCCGACGGAGGCACCCGCACCGCCGCCATCACCGGCGCCTACGTCGCCCTCGCCGACGCCATCACCTGGGCCCAGGGCAAGAAGCTCATCAAGGCCGGCCGCCAGCCCCTCACCGGCACCGTCTCCGCCGTCTCCGTCGGCATCGTCGGCGGCATCCCCCTCCTCGACCTCTGCTACGAGGAAGACGTACGCGCCGACACCGACATGAACGTCGTCTGCACCGGCGACGGCCGCTTCGTCGAGGTCCAGGGCACCGCCGAGGCCGAGCCGTTCGCCCGCGACGAACTCAACTCCCTTCTCGACCTTGCCGTTTCCGGCTGCGCCGACCTCGCCACCGCCCAGCGCGCGGCACTCGAGGCCGCCCTGGAAAGGTAAAGAGCACGCCAAGTAGGGTGGCAACCCGAAAGACGTCAACTGCGTCACTACGGACGGGCGCACGGCATCACGCCGTGCGCCCGTCCGCACACAAGGGGAGGACCGTTCCATGGCCGCGCGCCCTCGACACCGTCGCCGCATCGCCGTACTCGCCGCCACCGCGGCACTCATCGCCCTACCGGCCGCCGCCGGCTGCGGCGCGCTCGACAAGGCACTCGACTGCGTCCAGACCGCCGACTCCATCGCCGACAGCGTCAGCGACCTCAAGCAGGCCGTCGAGAGCGCGACGAACGACCCCGCGCAGGCCGACAAGGCGCTCGACTCCATCGACAGGAATCTCGACAAGATCGGCGACAAGACCGACAACGCCGACGTCTCCAAGGCCGTCGACGACCTCAACACCGCCGTGGGCAACGTGCGCACGGCCATCAAGAACGGCGACGGAACGCCCGACATCACCCCCGTCACGGACGCGGCGGGCGAACTGACCAAGGTCTGCACGCCGTAACACCGGCGCGATACTGGTCCCCATGACCCGCCTCATCCTCGCCACCCGTAACGCCGGCAAGATCACCGAGCTCAGGGCGATCCTCGCCGACGCAGGCCTGCCCCACGACCTCGTCGGCGCGGACGCCTACCCCGACATCCCCGACGTCAGGGAAACCGGCGTCACCTTCGCCGAGAACGCCCTCCTCAAGGCCCACGCCCTGGCCCAGGCCACCGGCCTGCCCGCCGTCGCCGACGACTCGGGCCTGTGCGTCGACGTACTCGGCGGAGCGCCCGGCATCTTCTCCGCCCGCTGGGCCGGCCGCCACGGCGACGACAAGGCCAACCTCGACCTCCTCCTCGCCCAGCTCGGCGACATCGACGACGACGTCCACCGGGGCGCCCACTTCGCGTGTGCCGCCGCGCTCGCCCTCCCGGACGGCACGGAGCGGGTGGTCGAGGGCCAGTTGCGGGGAGTGCTGCGGCACGCGCCGACGGGTTCGGGGGGCTTCGGGTACGACCCGATCCTGCAGCCGGACGGGGAGACGCGGACGTGCGCGGAGCTCAGCGCCGCCGAGAAGAACGCGATCTCGCACCGGGGGAAGGCGTTTCGGGCGTTGGTGCCGGTGGTGCGGGAGCTGTTGGGCTGAGTTCTCGCCACGCACGACGAAGGGCGCTCCCCGCTGGGGAGCGCCCTTGTGTGTGCGGTCGGAGGGATTCGAACCCTCACGGGATTTCTCCCACCGGGACCTAAACCCGACGTGACTGCCAGATTCCACCACGACCGCGAAATAACGGACATCTCGCCCTCTCGGCGAGATCCGCCCCGTCAGTGTACGGCGACGCTGCTCGGCGCGGGAGCGCACGTGTTGCGTCGGCACCAAGTTCTAGTCAGTGCATGACAGTTCGGGAAGCGGGGGTCAGAACTTCGGTGCCCGGGCCTGGGACTCCACCAGTTCCGCCGCCTCCTCCTGTGTCTCCACCGACGGCGGGGAGCCCGCCAGGGGCTGCTGGGCCGTTTCCTTCATGCAGGCCACCGCGATGACGCCGACCAGGGCCGCCGCCATGGCGTAGTACGCGGGCATCATGTCCGAGCCCGTGACGCTGATCAGGGCCGTGATGACCAGGGGGGTCGTGCCGCCGAAGAGGGATGCCGAGAGGTTGTAGCCCACGGAGAGCGAGCCGTAGCGGACCTGGGTGGGGAAGAGGGCCGGGAGCGCCGCCGACATCGTGCCGAGCATGCAGACCAGGGACAGGCCCAGGAGCAGCATGCCGAGCGAGACCGCCCACAGGGCGCCGTTCTTGACCAGCAGGAACGAGGGGATGGAGAGGAAGAAGAAGCCCAGCATCCCGGCCATGAGGAGCGGCTTGCGGCCGAAGCGGTCGGAGAGTTTGCCGACCTGGCTGATGACCAGCATGAGGACGATCATCGTGGCGATGAGGATGAGCAGTCCGTGGGACTCCTTGTAGCCCATCTCGTCGGACAGGTACGTCGGCATGTACGACAGGAGCATGTAGTCGGTGATGTTGTAGGCGCCGACCAGGCAGATGCACAGGATCAGCGTCGGCCAGTAGTCGCGGAAGATCTTGGCGAGGTCGCCCTTCGCGGTGGTCTCGACGTTCGACGCGGCGTCCGAGGCCCGGTGCGAGGACTCGTCCTCCAGTTTCTGGAAGGCGGGCGTCTCGTCGAGGCGCAGCCGCAGATAGAGGCCGACGAGGCCGATCGGGCCGGCGACCAGGAACGGGACGCGCCAGCCCCAGGACTCCATGCCTCCGCTGCCGAGGAGGGTGGTGAGGATGGTGACCAGGCCCGCCGCGCCGACGTAGCCGGCGAGGGTGCCGAACTCCAGGAAGCTGCCGAAGAATCCGCGGCGTTTGTCGGGCGCGTACTCGGCGATGAACGTCGAGGCGCCGCCGTACTCGCCACCCGTGGAGAAGCCCTGGACGAGGCGGAAGAAGATCAGCAGGACGGGTGCCCAGAAGCCGATGGTGGCGTACGACGGGATCAGTCCGATGGCGAACGTGCCGATCGCCATCAGGATCATCGTCGTCGCGAGGACCTTCTTGCGGCCGATCTTGTCGCCCATGGGGCCGAACACCATGCCGCCGATGGGCCGCACCAGGAACGAGACGGCGAAGGTCGCGAAGGAGGAGATCAGCTGGACCGTCGCGTTCCCGGAGGGGAAGAAGACGTGGCCGATGGTGACGGCGAGGTAGCTGTAGATGCCGAAGTCGAACCACTCCATGGCATTGCCGAGCGAGGCCGCCTTGACCGCCCGCTTCACCGCTGCCTCGTCGGTGACGGTGATGTCCGTGCGCCGCAGAGGCGGATTCTTCCGGCGTTTCACCGCGCGGAAGAGGGTCCGGTGGCGTTTGACCGCCGCGGGGTCGGCGGCGGACCCGGTCTGCTCTGGGTCGATGACGCCCGACATGGAGTGATCCCTTCTGTGGACGCGAAGTTCCAGGGAATCACTTGCTCGAAGGTAGCGGCCGCAAACGGAAGTCCCCTGTGAAGGGGACTTCCGTCACATTCGCGCGTACCCGGAAGGCCTGCGGTGATCCGCGGCCGGCGGGTCAGATTCCGAGATCCTTGATGATCTTCGCGACGTGGCCGGTGGCCTTCACGTTGTAGAGGGCGCGCTCGACCTTGCCGTCCTCGTCCACGACGATCGTGGAGCGGATCACGCCCGTCACCGTTTTGCCGTAGAGCTTCTTCTCGCCGTACGCGCCATACGCCTCGAGGGTCTCCTTCGAGGGGTCGCCGAGGAGCGTGACCTTGAGGTTCTCCTTCTCGCGGAACTTCGCGAGCTTCTCCGGCTTGTCCGGGGAGATGCCGATCACGTCGTAGCCCGCGCCCGCGAGGACGTCGAGGTTGTCCGTGAAGTCGCAGGCCTGCTTGGTGCAGCCGGGGGTGAGGGCGGCCGGGTAGAAGTAGACGATGGTCTTGCGGCCCTTGTGGTCGGCGAGGGAGACCTCGTTGCCGTCCGCGTCGGGCAGCGTGAAGGCGGGGGCGGTGTCGCCGGTCGTCAGTCGCTCGCTCATGGTGGGACTCCTCGTACGGGATACGGGTACGGGACCCGAGCGTAATGGGGGTGCCGTGGGGTGCGACGGCTGCCGAGCTGACAGACTGTCCACGACCAGTGCCATAACAGCGACCATGGAGGCAGCGCGGTGTCGGACACGTCGAGAACGTCGGATGCGCGGACCCCGGCGCAGATCGAGGCGGACATAAAGCGCCGTCGCGAGGCGCTGGCCGAGACGCTCGACGAGATCGGGGTGCGGGTGCACCCGAAGACGATCGTCGGCGACGCGAAGGCCAAGTTCGTCTCGAGTGTCGACCACTCCGTCGGGCGTGCCTATGTGGGTGCGAACCGGCTGGTGTCGGACGTGAAGGCGCAGTTCGTCTCGGAGGAGGGTGCGCCGCGTGTGGAGCGCATTCTTCCGGTGGCTGTCGTCGTGGTCGGTCTCGTGGGGCTGCTCACCGTGACCGCGCGGCGCCGCAAGCGCTGACCCTTCCTGCGTACGGGCGCGGCCGCGGCAGGTAGGTTTCGGGGCGTGAGCGCCAACAGCGAGAAGAACAGCACCCAGCACGACAAGCTGCCCATCCGCATGCTGCACGACCGTGTGCTCGTACGGCAGGACACCGCCGAGGGCGAGCGGCGCAGCGGCGGCGGCATCCTGATTCCGGCGACCGCGGCGGTCGGGCGGCGCCTGGCCTGGGCCGTCGTGGTGGCCGTCGGGCAGAACGTGCGGACGGTGGAGCCGGGCGACCGGGTGCTGTACGACCCGGAGGACCTGGCCGAGGTCGAGGTGCGGGGTGTCGCGTACGTGCTGATGCGTGAGCGCGATCTGCACGCGGTGGCTGCGGACCGGTTCGAGGGTTCCCAGGATTCGACAGGCCTGTACCTGTAGAGCAGTACGGCTCGTAGTTGCTTCGTAAAAGGGCTGGTGACCCTTGTCACCAGCCCTTTTACGCGTTCTTTGCTACCTTTGGGGGACCCCGACGAGACGCGCCGTACCGGGTATCGCAAAGACGACGCACCCCTGTTGATCCAACTGACGGAGGTGCCTGTCATGGCCTGGGTTCTTATCGTGATCGCCGGTTTTCTCGAGGTCGGCTGGTCGATCGGCATGAAGTTCACGGACGGGTTCACCCGGCTGTGGCCGAGCGTGTTCACCGGCGCGGGCATCGTCGCCAGCATGGTGCTGCTCTCCTACGCCGCCAAGACCCTGCCGATCGGTACGGCCTATGGCGTGTGGGTGGGCATCGGTGCGGCCGGTGCGGCCGTCGTCGGCATGCTGGCGCTCGGTGAGCCGGCGACGGCCGCGCGGATCTTCTTCATCGTGCTGCTGATCGTGGCGATCGTGGGTCTCAAGGCGACGTCGGGCCACTAGGACCGCCGAGGGGCGCTGTCACCAGTCGGAGTCGGAGTCGCGGGTGGTGTCCGAGTCACCGAACAGTTCGTTCACCGGTCCTGACGGTGGGTTCGGTTCCTGTGACGGAGGCTCGAGGGTGGGTTCCGCCGGCGTGGACGGTGCGGTCGGGGGGCCGGACGACTCCGGTTCGGACGGCGGTTCGCTGGAGGGCTCGTCGGTGGTCGGTTCGGTGAACGGTTCGTCCGGTGCGGCCGAGGGGATCTCGGGCTGTTCGGCGCCGGACTCCAGGTCCAGGTCGAAGTCCTTGGCGGGGCTGCCCTCGAGCGCGGCCTTGGTGAACTGGGCCCAGATCTGCGCCGGGAAGCCGCCGCCGTTGATGCGGGACAGGCCGAGCGCCCCGTACAGCGGGGTGTGGGCGCCGGTCGAGGGGTTCTGGCCCATGACGGCGACGACGGTGGCGAGGTCGGGGGTGTAGCCCGCGAACCAGGCCGCCGTGTCCTCCTCGGCGGTGCCGGTCTTGCCGGCGGCGGGCCGGTCCGCGGCGAGGGCGGCGGTGCCGGTGCCGCCCTCGACGACGCTCTGCAGGACGGACGTGGTCGTGTCGGCGGACTCGCGGGTGACGGCGCGCTGGGTGGTCTGCTCGGGCAGGTCGATGCTCTCGCCGTCCTTGGTGACCTCGGCGACGATCGTGTACGTGGCGCGCCTGCCGTGGTTGGCGAGGGTGGCGTACGCCTCGGTCATGTCGAGGACGCTGGCCGTGGACGGGCCGAGCGCGATCGAGGGGGACTCGGTCAGGTCGGGGGTGTCCTTGGGGAGGCCGAGGGCGATCGCGGTCTGCTTGACCTTGTCGGAGCCGACGTCGACGGCCATCTGCGCGTAGACCGCGTTGACGGACTTGTCGGTGGCGGTGCGGACGGTGATGGGGCCGTAGTCGACGGTGTCCTCGTTCTCGGGGGCGTAGTAGCCGCCGCTCCAGCCCTGTACGGGGCGTGCGTTGGTGCCGTCGTAGATGGTGTTCGGGGTGATGGTGCGGCCGTCCTGGGTGGTGGAGGCGTTCTCCACGGCCGAGGTGAAGACGAACGGCTTGAACGTGGAGCCGACCTGATAGTCGCGGCGCGTGGCGTTGTTGACGTACTGCTTCGTGTAGTCGATGCCGCCGTACATCGCGAGGACCTTGCCGGTCGAGGGGTCGATGGCGGCGCCGCCCGCGCGGACGTTGCGGTCGGCCGCGCGGTTCTCCTTGTCGAGCTTGGACATCAGCTTGTCGTCGACGGCCTTGACGAAGGCGTCCTGTTTCTTCTTCTGGAGCGTGGTGGTGATGCGGTAGCCACCGACGGCCAGGGTGTCCTCGTCGATGATGCCCTTGGCCGTGAGGTAGTCCTTGACGGCCTGGACGAGGTAGCCGCGCTGGCCGGACATCCCGGCGGGGCCCTTGGCGTCGTCGGGCATGGGGAACGCCATCTTCTGGCGGTCGGCCGGGCTGAGCCAGCGCTCCTTGACCATGCCGTCGAGGACGTAGTTCCAGCGGGCGACGGCCTGTGCCTTGTTCTCGGGGTGGGCGATGACGTCGTACGCGTTGGGGGCGTTGAGGAGGGCCGCGAGGTAGGCACCCTGTGCGGTGGTGAGGTCCTCGACGTCGATGCCGTAGTAGGCCTGGGCGGCGGCCTGGATGCCGTAGGCGTTGCGGCCGAAGTAGCTGGTGTTGAGGTAGCCCTCGAGGATGTGGTCCTTGCTCTCCTCGCGGTCCAGCTTGATCGAGATGAAGAACTCCTTCACCTTGCGGGTGATGGTCTGTTCCTGGGCCAGGTAGTAGTTCTTCACGTACTGCTGGGTGATCGTCGAGCCGGACTGCTTGCCCTTGCCGGTGAGGGTGTTCCAGGCGGCGCGGACCATCGCCTTGGGGTCGATGGCGGACTCGCTGTAGAAGTCGCGGTCCTCGGCGGCGAGTACACCGTGCTGGACCGTGCTGGGGATCTGGGAGAGGGAGACGTTCTCGCGGTTGATCTCGCCGTCGCGGGCGAGCTGGCTGCCGTCGGCGTACAGGTAGACGTTGCTCTGCGCGGTGGCGGTGGCGTTGGCGGGCGGGATCTTGACGAGGACGTAGCCGAGGGCGAACAGGCCGATGCACAGGAGCAGGAAGCCGAGGATCGTGCCGAGGACCATGCGCCAGGTGGGGATCAGGCGGCGCCAGCCCGTGCGACGGGGGCGTTTGCGTGTGGCCGGCTTCCCGGCCTTCCCGGCGTTCCCGGACTCTGCGGCCTTCGGCTGCTGCGGCTCGTCGCTCATGCCCTGTGGAACTCCTGTTTCCCTCCGTACGTCACGTACGCCTCTTTACTTCCTGCCGGACACTTTGGCATCGATGGGTGGCGCGGCCGGGGCGTGGCACGCGCCGGGGGCCCCGAAAATGCGTGGCACGGTACACCCTGCTCCCGCTAGGCTCCTGCGCTTTGGTCCAGAACGGAAGACGAGGGCGGGAGCTTGTCCGTGGGGACTTTCCGGCTGTACGCGGCCGTCGCCGCCGGAGGGTTCCGGCGCTACGCGACGTACCGTTCGGCCACCGCGGCCGGCGTGTTCACGAACACCGTCTTCGGGTTCATCGTGGCGTACACGTACATGGCGCTCTGGGACGAGCGGCCGGGGCTCGGCGGGTACGACCAGGCACAGGCGCTGACGTATGTGTGGATCGGGCAGGCGCTCGCGCAGGCCCTGTCGATGTTCAACGCGGGTTTCGCCGTCGACATGGTGGCGCGGATCCGCAACGGCGACATCGCCGTGGATCTGTACCGGCCCGTCGACCTTCAACTGTGGTGGTTGGCCGGGGACTTGGGACGGGCCGTGTTCCAGTTGTTCAGCCGGGGCGTGGTGCCGCTGACGGTGGGCGCGCTCGCCTTTCCGCTCGCGCTGCCGGGCGATCCGGTGGTGTGGCTGGAGTTCCTGGTGGCGGTGGTGCTGGCCGTGGTGGTCAGCTTCGCGATCCGCTATGTGCTGGCGCTGAGCGCGTTCTGGCTGCTCGACGGGTCGGGCGTGCTGCAGTTCGGGGGTCTGGTGGGGATGTTCTTCACGGGTCTGCTGCTGCCGCTGAACGCGATGCCCGGTGCGCTCGGCGACATCGCGCGGGTGCTGCCGTGGGCGGCGCTCCTCCAGATGCCCGCCGACATCCTCCTCGGCGCCCGCTCCGGCGCGGCAGAAGTGCTTGCCGCGTACGCCTTCCAGGTCGGGTGGGCGGTCGTCCTGCTCGCCGCGGGCCGCCTTCTCCAGTCCTCCGCGACACGCAAGGTGGTGCTTCAAGGTGGCTGACACCGGCGGCATGGGGAGCGTACGGGTCTACGGGCTGATCGCCGCGATGTGGATCCGCTCCACCCTGGTCTACCGCACGTCGTTCGCGGCCGCGGTCCTCACCAACTTCCTTGTCACGGCGCTCGACTTCGTCGTGATCTGGATGATGTTCTCGCAGGCGACCTCGATCGGCGGCTACAGCTTCGCGGAGACCGCCTTCCTGTACGGGACCGCCTCCGTCTCCTTCGGGATCACCGCCCTCCTGCTCGGCAGCGTCGACGATCTCGGACTGCGGGTGCGCGACGGCTCCCTCGACGCGTTCCTGGTGCGCCCCGCACCGGTGCTCGTCCAGGTCGCCGCCGACCGCTTCGGCCTGCGCCGCCTCGGCCGTTTCCTCCAGGGCACCCTGGTCCTCGGCTGGTCCCTGACGCGCCTCGACATCGACTGGACGCCCGCCAAGCTGCTCCTGCTGCCGGTGATGCTGCTGAGCGGCGCGGCGATCTTCGGCGCGGTGTACGTGGCGGGGGCGGCGTTCCAGTTCTGGGCGCAGGACGCGGCCGAGGCGCAGAGCGCGTTCACGTTCGGCGGGCTGACGCTGCTCCAGTACCCGCCGACGGTGTTCGCCAGGGACTTCGTGATCGGCGTGACGTTCGTCGTGCCGCTGGCCTTCGTCAACTGGCTGCCCGCGCTGTACGTGCTCGGCCGCCCCTATCCCATCGGCCTGCCCTGGTGGCTCGCCTTCACGCCGCCGCTGGTGGCCGCCGGGAGCTGCGCGCTCGCGGGTCTGGCCTGGCGCGCGGGTGTCCGTTCGTACCGCAGCACCGGGAGCTGAAGACGTATGACTGAGGACTTCATCGAGGTCGACGGCGTGGAGAAGGTCTTCGACGTGCGCAGGAAGACGGGCCTGCTGCGGCGCGAGCGCCATCAGGTGCGGGCCGTCGACTCGCTCACCTTCAGCGTGCCGCGCGGCGAGATGGTCGGCTACATCGGGCCGAACGGCGCGGGCAAGTCCACCACGATCAAGATGCTGACCGGCATCCTCACGCCCAGCGCGGGCCGGCTGCGGGTCGCGGGCATCGAGCCGTCCCGGGAGCGGACGCGGCTCGCGCGGCGGATCGGCGTGGTGTTCGGGCAGCGCACGACGCTGTGGTGGGACCTGCCGCTGATCGACTCGTACCGGCTGATGCACCGCATGTACCGCATCCCGGACGCCCGCTACCGGGAGAACCTCGACCGGTGCGTAGAACTCCTGCAACTGGGCGGCCTGTTGGACACGCCGGTACGGCAGCTCTCCCTCGGGCAGCGCATGCGCGGCGACATCGCGGCGGCCCTGCTGCACGACCCCGAGGTGCTCTACCTCGACGAGCCGACCATCGGTCTCGATGTCGTCTCCAAGGTCAAAGTGCGGGGATTCCTGCGGGAGTTGAACGAGGAGCGCGGCACGACGGTACTGCTGACCACGCACGACCTGACCGACATCGAGCAGCTGTGCAAACGCGTCATGGTCATCGACCACGGACGCCTGATGTACGACGGGCAGCTCACCGGCCTGCACCAGGTGGGGGAGAGCGAGCGGACCCTCGTCGTCGATCTGGAGCGTGAACTGCCGCCACTGGAAGTGCAGTTCGCCCGGGTGGTGAAGGTGGACGGACCGCGCCAGTGGCTGGCGTTCCTGGCCGCGCAGTCGGCGGCGCCGCTGGTCGCGCAGATCGCGGCTCAGTATCCGCTGGTGGATCTGTCGGTGCGGGAGCCGGACATCGAGTCCGTGATCGCCCGGATGTACGCCCGTGAGGAACCATCCCTGGGAGGAACGGCCGCACCCTCGTAGGCTGGTCCCATGACGGACGAACGCCCTGAGCGCCCCGAGCCGAACGACCTGCCCGAGCTGCGGGCCTCCGACGCCGACCGGGACCGGGTCGCGGAGGTGCTGCGGGACGCCCTCGCCGAGGGGCGCCTGGACATGGAGGAGTTCGACGAGCGGCTCGAGGCCGTGTACAAGGCGCGTACGTACGGCGAGTTGGCGCCCCTCACGCGTGATCTGCCGGGGGCGGGCGCGGCGGCGCCGGAGACCCCGGTGAGCTTTGTGAAGGAGCCGCAGCCCGAGGGCGCGCTCGACTGGCGGACGCGGATCGGCGGGGAGGCCACGTCCACATGGGCGCTCGCGTTCTTCGGCGGGTTCGGCCGCAAGGGGCGCTGGACGGTGGGCGAGAGGTTCACCTCGTTCGCGATGTTCGGCGGAGGCGAGATCGATCTGCGGGAGGCGCGGTTCGCGTCCCGCGACGTGGTCATCAACTGCTTCACGATCATGGGCGGGATCCAGATCAAGGTGCCGCCGGAGCTGGATGTCACCGTCAAGGGCTTCGGCATCATGGGCGGCGTCGACGACCGGGCGTCGGGCGAGGGCACGCCGGGCTCCCCGCGGGTCGTCGTGCGGGGGTTCGCCCTGATGGGCGGCGTCGGCGTGGACCGCAAGGCGAGGCGCGAGGAGCGTCTTCGCCTCAAGGAGGAGCGCCGCCAGGACAAGCTGGACCGCATGGCCGCGCACCTCGAGGCGCTGGAGGGGCACCGCGAGCGGCACGCCGACCGGCATCAGCTGCGGCACGAGCGCCACGAGGACCGGCGCCAGCGCCAGTGGGAGCGGGCGGAGGAGCGCCGAGAGTGGCGTGAGCGGTAGCGGCACCCGTGCCGTGAGCGGTAGCGCCCCCGCGCCGTGAGCGGTGGCGCAGCCGGGCCGGGCGCTACAGCTCGGCCGGCGTCGACCCCTTCAGCGTCGTCAGGTTGAACGTCTGCGCCATCCTGCGGAAGCCGGAGTCGCTCGGGTGCAGATGGTCGCCGGAGTCGTACGCGGGCAGGAGCTTGCGCGGGTTGTACGGGTCGCGCAGCGCCTTGTCGAAGTCGACGAACTCGTCGAAGACCTTGCCGGAGCGGATCTGCGCGTTCACGGCCTGGCGCACGCCTTCGAGGCGGGGCTCGTAGCCGCGGTGGCCCTGGAACGGCATGAGCGTCGCGCCGACCACGCGCAGGCCGCGCGTGTGCGCCTGCCGGGTCAGCTCCCGCAGACCCTCGACGATCTTGTCGGGGTCGTTCTGGTGCGGGTTGCGGAGGATGTCGTTGACGCCGAGCGCGATCACGACGGCCTTGACGCCTGATCGGTCGAGGACGTCCCGGTCGAAGCGCGAGAGGCCGCTCGGGTTGTTCGCGGGGCGGCCGAGGCCGTCGGACAGGATGCGGTTGCCGCTGATGCCCTGGTTGACCACGCCGTAGCGGGCCGCGCCGTTCTCGTCGCGCAGCCGGTCGGCGAGGTCGTCCGTCCAGCGCCGGTTGGCGCCCACCGTCGAGGTGACGCCGTCGGTCAGGGAGTCGCCGATCACGACGACGGTGCCGTCCGACTCGTTGCTGAGCACGTCGAGCGCGGTGACGTAGCGCCAGAAGGGGGTCTGCTGCGTGAACGGGGCGCCGGTCGCGTCCTCCGCGCGGTCGCCCTGGGCGACGTACGACATCTGGCGGGCCTGCGGGTGGTAGGTGACCGGGCCCGACGGAGTGGGCGAGTAGCTCGTGACCAGCATGTCCGCGTCGTGCGGGACGCGCAGCCGAACGGCGTCGCTCATGGCCTGGGAGCCGGCCGGGATCACGACCGAGGTGTTGCCGCCGAAGGTGAGGCGGCGCAGGGTGCCCGCCGCGGCGGCCGGGGTGTTGGGCGCGGCCGCGACGGCGACCGAGGCGTGCGTGATGCTGAGCGGCTGCTGCCCGAAGAGGTTCGAGAACGTGATGCGGGCGCTCGTGCCGCCGATGCTGGTGTGCACGACGTTGCGCACGGTGCGGCCCGCGAGGCCGTCGGTCTCTGTGCCGGGCTCGCCACCCGCGGGGGAGGCCGACCAACTGCCCGACCAGGTGCCGGTGGAGGCGGGGGCCGCCGAGTTCTGCGGGTGCCGGGGGCCCGCGCTGACCGTGCTGTCCGAGCCGTCGAAGGCGCCGGAGACGCCCAGGTATATGGCGGCCGAAATCACGACGACCAGGGCCGCGACCGCGGCCAACAGGGCATAACCGTGGCGCTTGGTCATGCGGGGGTGTCTCCTCGGGCAGCGGGAGCCCCGAGGCTCCGGTGTGATGATCCCATGATGCGTCATGGGTCGGGAGGAAGCCGACACTGCCCCCCTCCGCCTTTTGAGACGCCGGGAACTTGTCGTCCGTTCCGGGAGTCGGTCAGGTAGGGACAATGTGTGAGAGGGATGACACGGGGGACTGCCGGGTGAGCGGACTTGTGACGGGCGGAGTGAGCTGAGTGGACGAAGTGGAGGACGCGAAGCGCGCCGCGGCCGCGCGCGGCACGCAGGACTCGGAAGAAACGGGCGAAGCGGGCATGGGTGAGCATGCCCGCGCGGGCAGCTCCTCATTCGGGACGCGGCCGGCCCCGTTCGGCGCGGGCCCCGGCTCCTTCAGCCCCGCCGATGTGGAGAAGCAGCGCGGCGTACGCCGGATGAAGACCACCGCCACCGGCCTGCTCCTGCTCGTCGCCGTCATCTACGTACTCGCCAAATGGGGGCAGAACTCCGGCGCCGGCGCCTGGGCGGGGTATGTCGCCGCCGCCGCCGAAGCGGGCATGGTCGGTGCCCTCGCCGACTGGTTCGCGGTCACCGCGCTCTTTCGCCGCCCTCTCGGCCTGCCCATCCCGCACACGGCGATCATCCCCACCAAGAAGGACCAGCTGGGCGTCTCGCTCGGCGAGTTCGTCGGGGAGAACTTCCTCTCCTCCGACGTCGTACGGCAGCGGCTGCGCGCCGTCGGCATCGGCAGCCGGCTCGGCACCTGGCTGGCCGAACCGGAGCACGCCGACCGGGTGACGGCCGAGCTCGCCACCGCCCTGCGCGGCGCCCTCACCGTGCTGCGCGACTCGGACGTCCAGGCCGTCGTCGGCGAGGCCATCACGCGCCGCGCCGACGCGCAGGAGGTCGCGCCCGGCATCGGCAAGATGCTGGAGAGGGTCGTCGCCGACGGCGGTCACAAGCGCGTCGTGGACCTGATCTGCGTACGCGCCCACGACTGGCTGGTGCTGCACGAGGACTCCGTGATGGAAGCGGTGCAGGGCGGTGCCCCCGGCTGGACCCCGCGGTTCGTCGACAGGAAGGTCGGCGACCGCGTCTACAAGGAGCTCCTGCGCTTCGCCACCGAGATGCGCGACATGCCCGAGCACCCGGCCCGCGGCGCCCTAGACCGCTTCCTCGGCGACTTCGCCTCCGACCTCCAGTCCGACACGGACACGCGGGCGCGCGTCGAGCGCCTGAAGTCCGAGGTCATCGCCCGTCCCGAGGTCCAGGACCTGATCGCCTCCGCCTGGTCCGCGGTGCGCGCCATGATCGTCGCGGCGGCGGAGGACGAGCGCAGCCAGCTGCGGCTGCGCGTTCGGGCCTCGCTGCTCTCCCTCGGCTCCCGGATGGCGACGGACGCGCGCCTCCAGGACAAGGTCGACGGCTGGGTCGAGGGCGCGGCCACGTACGTCGTGACGACGTACCGCAAGGAGATCACCTCCCTCATCACGGACACCGTGGCGAGCTGGGACGCCGAGCACACCTCGAAGAAGATCGAGGCGCACATCGGCCGTGACCTGCAGTTCATCCGGATCAACGGCACGGTGGTGGGCTCGCTGGCAGGGCTCGCGATCTACGCGGTGTCGCGGGCACTGGGGGCGTGAGCGCTTCTCTGCCTGCCTGGCCGGAGCGGCGCACCGTCAGCGCCAGGAGCGCCGCCCCCGCGCACAGAGCGCCCGCGCCCACCCACACCGGGTCGTACGAGCCGAAGGCGTCCCGCGCCACCCCGCCAGCGAACGCCACGGCCCCGGCCCCGACCTGGTGCGCGGCGCTCACCCAGCCGAACACGACCGGCGCGTCGGCCCCGTAGTGGGCGCGGCACAGCGCGATCGTCGGCGGCACGGTCGCCACGTCGAGCAGCCCGAAGACGACGGTGAACGCGACGAGCGGCGCGTCCACGGCCGACGTCAGGAGCAGCGGCAGAGCGAGGAGGGTGAGGCCGCGCAGGGCGTAGTACACGGCGAGCAGGCGGCGCGGATCGGCGCGGTCCGTCAGCCATCCGGACGCCACCGTCCCCGCGACATTGAAGATCCCGATGAGGGAGAGCAGCGACGCGGCGACGGTCACCGGCATCCCGTGGTCGTGGGCGGCGGGCGCGAAGTGCGTCCACATCACCCCGTTCGTCGAGGCGCCGCAGACGGCGAAGGTCCCGGCGAGCAGCCAGAACGGGCCGGTGCGGGCGGCGCGGGCGAGAGTGCGCAGGGCGTGCCGGGCGGCGCCCTCGGTACGGCCGGCGGGGCGAGCGGTGTCTTCGGTTCGGCCCGGGTCCTTCCGCGGCTCGCGCACCGCGGCCCACACCACCGGCAGCGCGCCGGCCGCCGCGAGCGCGAGTGCCGCGGCGGCGGCCCGCCACGAGTACGTGTCGATCACCCACGACAGCACGGGCAGGAACACGAACTGCCCCACCACGCTCGCCGCCGTGAGCAGCCCGGTGACGAGCCCGCGCCGCGCGACGAACCACCGCTCGGTGACCGTAGCCGCGAACGTCGTCGCGGTCGCCCCCGTCCCCAGGCCCACCAGCACGCCCCAGTACAGGACGAACTGCCAGGGCGCGGTCATCGTCGTCGCGAGCCCGGCCCCGGCCCCGACGAGGCACAGGGCGCCGACGGCGACGCGCCGCATCCCGAGCCGGTCCATGAGCGCCGCCGCGAAGGGGGCACTCGCCCCGTACACGACCATGTTCACGAGCGAGCCGAGCCCGACGGAGGCCCGTGACCAGCCGAGATCCTCGTGCAACGGCCCGACGAGCAGACCGGCGAGCGTGCTGAACGCCCCGGCCGTGACGATGGCGAGCGCGGCACCGGCGGCGACGGTCCAGGGGGACCGGGGAATCTTGCGATACGGCCTCATGACTTCACCCTGCGACGGGTGCACCCGGCGCCACGACTGGCCAGATGGCCATGACGTGAAAGAATCTGGCCATGACTCCCGTAAGGCCCGTGACCCCGGCGCCGGACGGTCGCCGAACCGTCGCCGTCCTCGTCCGCGACGGCGTCCTGCCCATGGAACTCGGCCTGGTCCACCAGCTGTTCGGCACGGCGCGCTCCGCGACGGGCGAGCCGCTCTACGACGTCCGCACGTGCGCCCCGCGCCCCGGCAGGATCCGTACGGACGCGGACTTCCCGATCTACGCGGAGCACGGCCTGGCGGCGGTGGCGGCCGCGGACACGGTCCTCGTACCGGCGTCGCACGAGACGGACGAGGGCCTCGGGCCGGACGGCCTGCCGGCGGACCTGGCGGAGGCCCTGCGCGGGGCGGACGATGCGCGCGGGTCCCGCCCCCGCCGCATCGCCTCCATCTGCACCGGCTCGTTCGTCCTCGCCGCCGCCGGACTCCTGGACGGCCGGCGCGCGACGACGCACTGGATGTCGGCCGAGCTCTTCGCGCGTACGTTCCCGTCCGTGACGGTGGACCCCGGCGTCCTGTACGTCGACGAGGGCCGGATCCTCACATCCGCGGGCGAGGCGGCGGGCATCGACCTGTGCCTCCACATGATCCGCCGCGACCACGGCGCGGCCGTCGCCGCGGAGGTGGCGCGCCGCACGGTGGTGCCGCCGCACCGGGAGGGCGGCCAGGCGCAGTTCATCCAACGCCCGGTGGAATCAGAGGGGTTGACGTCCACGTCCGCGTCGCGCGCGTGGGCCCTCGCCCGCCTCGCCGAACCCCTCACCCTCGCCGAGCTGGCCGCGCGCGACGCCATGTCCGTCCGCACGTACAGCCGCCGCTTCCGGGAGGAGACCGGCCTCACCCCCATCCAGTGGCTGACGCAGCGCCGCGTGGACCGCGCGCGCGAACTCCTGGAACAGACCGACCACACCGTCGACCGCATCGCGACGGAGGCGGGCTTCGGCACGGGCACGTCGCTCAGAGCGCACTTCCAGGCGGGCCTCGGGGTGTCGCCGGGCGCGTACAGGTCGACGTTCAGGGGGAGGTGAGCGGGAGGCAAGGGGGGAAAGTGAGGCGGTCGGCGGGCGAGCGGGTACGGACATGAGTATGCGTACTCTGTCGCCCCCCGCGGCCCGTCCCGGAACCTCGTAGCCATGACTGCCGGAACCGCAGCAGCACGTCTCCTGAAGCCTCTGCCCCGCAGCCCATGGCCGGAGCGCTGGCTGACCCGCCTGCTCCTCCTGGGCCTGTCCACAGCGGCGTACGTCCTGTGCATGCCCTGGGACCTGCGCAACCGTCCGGAGACCCCCGGCTCGATCAACGAGACCACCCCGGTGACGAACCTGGGTGTCACGATCCTCGCCGTGACCCTCCTGGTCCTCGGCGCGTACGCCGGCCGTCGCGACCGCCTTCCGCTGGCGGTCCTGCTGGTGGCGGCCCCGCCGATCGTGCTCCTCTACGCGTCGTTCGCCTCCCACCCCGACCCGGGAGGCATCTTCCCGTGGCAGCTGGTGTGGTGCTTCTTCTCGCTCGTGATGGCGGGGGCGGTGCTCATCGCGGCGGCCGTCGGACGCACGTTCCGCGAGGATGACCGGTAGTCCGCGTACCGCCCCGACATGACCCCACTGCCCGGGAGCCCCGATGACCATCCGCAGGATCGTCCCGAACCTCACGACGAAGTCACCGGAGTCGATGGCCGAGAACCGCGGTTTCTACGGCCTGCTCGGCTTCGAGGAGGTCATGCGCCTCTCCCCCGGGACAGAGGGAGACCCCCGGACCCCCGAGGCCTGGGTGATGACCCTGGCGTCCCCCTCCAACCCGACCGCTCAGGTCAGCTTCCTCACCCACGACGAGACCGCGCCCGTGATCCCGGACCTCAGCGTGGAGGTCGAGGACGTGGACGCGGTCTACGAGCAGGTACGGGCATCCGGCGCGGAGATCGTCCACGACCTCCGCGACGAGGAGTGGGGCGTGCGCCGCTTCTTCGTGCGGGACCCGGAGGGGCGCGTGGTGAATGTGCTGGGGCACCGGGGCACGTAGCCCCTTAGGGGTCCGGCCTACGCGGTGTGGCGGTCGGCCAGTGCCCAGGACGCGGCGGCGACGCCCCCGGCGACCGTGAACACGGCGGGCCAGGCGCCGAGCTTCTTGGCGAGCGGGTGCGACCCGGCGAAGGCGGCGATGTAGGCACCACCGAGTACGGCAGCCACCTTGCCCCCGGCGGCCTGCCGCCACTGGGCCCCGGCCGCGACTCCCGCGGCGGCCAGCACGACGCCGCCGAGCTGCCGCTTCTTGGTGAACCGGGCCACGGCGTACCCGCCGACAATTCCGCTCGCGGCCACTGCTGCCGCCGGTACCTTCGCCATCCTGCCTCGCTTCTCCGTCGTGTGCGGCCCGGGTGGACGTGGACCGATTCGAGGCTAACGCGCGGGATTGCGGCGCCGGCGGGCAGGCCGGTTCTCCGCGAATGCGGGGGCCGAGGGGGCCGTCGCCTTTTGCCCGAGGTGCTCTAGAATTCCTGTGCGATCAACGGGGGTTGAGCGCCACATGTGACCGGGGGAGCGGTGTGATGGGCGATCCAAAAGATCTACGGGTTCCGCCGGAGAAGCTGACCAAGCTCGCGGACGACCTGGACGGCATGCAGGACCACCTGGACAAGCAGGTGAAGCGCATGGACACGATCGTCGACAGCATCGAGGCGGGCTGGAGCAGCCCGGCGTCGACGGCGTACCGGGGGTTTCACCGGGCGGCGGCCGAGGACGCCGTTCGGATCCGCGAGGTGATGAAGGTCCTGGAGCAGGCGGTCCGCATGAGCCGCGACGGCTTCACGGAACTCGAACTGGACAAGCTCGACCAGTTCCGCCGGATCCAGGTCAACGTCGATGTGGCGGGCGAGGCGGACAAGCTGTCCACGCCGAACGTCGAGGCGCCCGCGCCGCCTTCACGGCCGCGCAGCGGCCTGGACAGCTTCTGATCCGGCGGGTCCACGCACTCGCCTTCGCCATTCACCATTCGCCGCCGCATCCGTACGCAGCCGTGGACCGGAAGCCCGTACGCAGATGCAGTCGTATCCATGCCATAGCCGTACGGCACAACTCGTAGCCGCAGACGTGCACAGCGACAAGGGGGATCCGTGCCGCCCAGCGACGCCGACGACCACATATCGGTCACCTTCACCACCCTCCACCACCTCGCGATGGAGCTGGAGGACATCCTCAAACAGCTCAACGGGCGGATCGACGACCTCTACGAGCGCGTAGAGCCGGTCGTCCTGTCCTGGCAGGGCGAGGCCCGGGAGATGTTCATCGACAAGCTCGACGAGTGGGACCACTCGGCGCAGGATCTCCAGGCGGCCCAGAAGTGGCTGCACGAGATCGTGACGACGGGCCACATCAACTACGCGGCGGCGCACCGGGCGGTCCTGCGCGGCTGGGGCGCGGCCTGATGGGGACGCCGGCGCCGAGCAGCGGCACCATCGACGTCAAGCCGTCCACCCTGCACCAGGTCGCGGGCGGGTTCGCGGGCGAGCAGACGCCGTTCGACAAGGCCGCCAAGAACCTGATCAAGGAGCTCAAGGAGTACCCCGACGCGGGCGGTTACGGCACGGCGCCGCAGGCCTTCGCCGCCTCCTACCTCAAGGCGGCCAACCGCTACCTCGAGGTGTGGGCCAAGGCCGTGGTCAGTATCGGGGGCGCCGCGGTCGGCTTCGCCACCACCGCGAACAACTACTCCAAGGCGGAGGCCGCCAACGACGCCTCGGGCAAGACCAAGCCCCAGACGCAGCCCCCGCCCGTCGTCATCGACAAGGTCCCGGACTACGGCTCGGTCCCCGACCTGAAGTGGGGCGACGACGACGGCGGAGACGACTTCATCCGCTCGCTCCTGGAGTGCATTCCCGACGTCGTCTGGCACCTCATCCGCCCGCTGCTCGAACACGCCTTCCGCTGGGGCAAGGTCGCCGAGGTCTACCCGTATCCGCAGCAGCACTACCTCAACTCGCTGTCGCAGTCCTGGGCGGACATGACGAAGGCGCTGTCCTGGGCCGAGGGCAATCTGACGGGCCAGATGTACGGCATCACCCAGCAGAGCAACAGCGAATGGCACGACGCCATGCGCCAGTTCTGCAGCTCGCTGTGGGGCACCACGGCCTGGGGCAAGCAGACGGCGAGCTACGAGTGGAAGCACGACTCGGCCGCCAACCAGAAGCCGAGCCACCCGGTCATGTCCGTCCTGTTCGACACCGCGATGAAGATCAGCGACTTGCTGCGCGAGTTCGCCGAGGCGGCGGTGTACGTGAACGGCGAGGTGTGGGACATCTACTTCGAGGCGGTCAAGAAGGCCGTCGGCGACATCGACCTCAGTGACGGCGTCGACCTCAAGGACCTCAAGGAGGGCGCGAAGGGCGTAGGCCGCTTCCTCAAGGGCCTCGCCAAGGGCGGTGCGGAGCTGAGCGTCGAGATCACGCTCAACATCGACACGGCCGCGCTCAACCGCGTCGTGGAGGAGTACAACCGCCGCGTGAACGCGCTCTGGCCCCGACTCGACGCGCTCATGGAGGCGTTGGACGAGGCGCACCGGGCCGCTCCGACGTACGCGGCGGAGGAGGCCCGCGCGGAATCTTTCGGGGCCCGCTCCCTGAACGACTTCAAACAGGAGCACAAGTACACCAAGGACGCCGACGAGAAGAACCACTTCTACGCCATCGACCTGGCGAACCAGGAAGGAATCCACGGAAGTCACCCGGTGGACAAGCACATCGGCCTCACGACCGATCAGCTGAGCCAACGCTTGCGTGATCAGAGCCAGCCCCCGTCCGCCTCCACGTTCAAGGACATGCCGTCCGCCGAACGCTTCACTCAGGCGACGCTCGATGACGCCGCCAATGCAGAGCGAGTGGAAAAATGGATCGAAGGGGTTGAACGACGGGCCAGGAACAACCCGAACCGGAATCCCGACAACTCTAAGATCGACCCTCCGCTCACTCTCACCTTCAATGAGGCGACAGGGAAATCGGTCACCCGAGCCGAATATGACGCGCACGGAATGAACGCCACGGCCGGAGACGTAAAGTCCGTGGAAGTGGCGCTAAAATACAAGTCCGGGATCGATCCGCCGTTCGTCGTCATAACGTCCTACCCCGCAGCACCCTAGTCAACGAGGAGCCGAGCAAGTGAAGTCGTACACAGGTGCGCTGTTCAACAGCGGCCCGGTGGAGAGGCTCCTCGATCTCGCGGCGAGATGTCAGGAATCTTCCGGCGCCAGTCCGCTGGACGACGATCTGAGGCGCTTCATTCGGATTGTGGAGAATTCGAATGCCGCTCACTGGGCCTGCCCCATTTCCACCGTCGCCGCACTCCTGGAGTTCCTGGGAGATGTCGTGGACGGCGACTCCGCGCCTTTTGTTCCTGCCGAATTCCAGCAGAGGTTGCTGCAGGTCGCCGATGGAGCGGGCGGAGGTGAGTATTTGCGCACACTGGCAGGAATCATCAGGATTCTGTCCCAAGGTCCGGTTGCGGATTATGCCGAACTCCCTATGGCCGCATGGGAGGCGCGCGTCCTATTTCCTCGGCTAGGCGGATTCGGTGCAAACTGGATCTACGATGGAGAGTATGCGTCGATCGAGGACTCGGTCCGGGCGGCCGTTGATTCAGAGCACCCCTATTGCCCTGAATTCCTGTCTCCCCTGGCGGCCGAGGCGCAAACGGCTTTGGTCCTCTTCCCGGAGCAGGAATCCTTCCGCGTCAACATTTCGGAGCAGGTTCCGTGGGCTTCCATCGCGTCAGTCAGAGAACTGCTTGCGTTGATCAATGACCATATGCGGCATGAACACTGAGACACATGGAAGGTAAAGTGCCGACCCGAAACCGCTCTTCCACGTACCCTGACCGCGAGACCGCCCAATGGGCGACCCAGCAGGTGGTCACCGCCAACGAGCAGCTCGTCCACCGATGGCTCGCCCAGTCCACCCGCCCCCGCCTCACCGTCGAGGCGGCCTGGCCGTCACGCCAGGACCCGGTCGGCCGGGTCCTGCTCCAGGCGATGATGCTGGCAGGCCGCGACCCGGTCGACGTACGAGCCGCACGCGTGATCCTCAAGCGGGACGACGCGAGCCCGCACGGTTTCGTGGTGCACGCCACGTTCCCGGTCTACCTGTAACCATCTGCAACCACCCGTAGAGGATGCCGCAGCCGTGCCCATGAATCCCCTCGAACACGACCGCCGATATGGCGAGTTGGACCAGGTGATGCGCGCGTACGTCGGCCAGGCGGCCGACGACACCGAGGACAAGCCGGGCGCAGCGCTCACCGCCTACCTCCGCCACACCTGGCACACGCGCCCCTGGGCACTGGCCGACGCCGAGCAACAGCTCCGCGAGTACTCCCGCAACCCCCCGGGCCGTGTGCGCCTGCGCCTGGGCGAGTTCTACTCCGTCCCCGACGTCGGCCTGCCCGAGGCGGACATCCAGGACTGGCTGCGCATCCTCGCCGACCACATCAAGCACAGCATCGAGGCGGGCGAAGTCCCGCCGCCCTCGGCCCCCGTGACCCACTGGGAGTGGCACGCCCGCTTCCCCGAAGCCGCCCAGTTCCTCGGCGGCTGGTTCTCCCAGGACATGCCGGACGAGTTCGAAGACCATGACGCGGCGACCAGGGACTACATCACCACCACGGACCCTCACCTCAAGGCGCGCCTGGCGGGAGAACTCCACGAACTGCTGGCCCTGCCCCTGGACGAGTCGGACTACGCGCAGGGGCTGACGGAACTGGGCATGGAGGTCGACCCGGAGACCCCGTATTCCCCGTCGGGCTGGCTGGCGCGGGTGGCGGAGCAGGTGGGCGGGGGAGGCTTCGTGGCGGATTACGGGGAGGGGCGGGCGCAGGGCGGAGAGTAGGGCCTCGCCCGCACTCAGCGGCTACTGAAGCTGGGATTCCGCAAGCAGTCGGTGACGACGCCGACATCAAAAACGGTGAAGTCCCTCTTGTTTTCTGGATGTTCACGATGCGCGGAGACGTGGACGCTGCCGAACCCGGGCCGGGTCACGCGGGCGGCGACCTCGTCGTCCCGCTTCTCCTTGTTGCCCGACCGCTTCCACCCTTTTCCCTCAAGCCGCGTGACGACTTCGCGTACGAGCTGGTCGGGGGAGCGCGAATCGGCCGCTCCGAGGGTCACGCTGACGTCGGCAGAAGCCACGACCTGGGCGTCATCCATGGAATCCTCGACGAAGTCCTGAGGATGACAAGCACTGCTCCCGCCACCGAACTCCTCGGGCTCACGCCCAGGATCGACGGCCTTGGCCGCGTCGTAGACGTCCGGGTACATGGCATCCATGGCTTGCCGGTACGTGCGCTGGGCCGGGTCGACCTGAGTCGAGCAGGCGGTCATCGCGCCGGCGAGGGCGAGGAGAGCGGCGACGCGGAGCCCCCGGCGGCGCGTGGGGATATGGCTACAGGTACGGGCATGGGCGCGGGTGGGAGCCATGCCCCCATCCCAGCGCAGGGGCGCGGCCCGGGACACGGGGGCGGGTACTCATCTCGCCCTGAGTGGGGGTGGCTGGAGCGTCGCCGACAGGAGCTTCAGTCGTCAGCCCGGATTGGGCGCCGATGGACGTCAAAGCCCGGGCAGGCTACGGGAGTTCGGCGCCCCTGCCAGGTACGGAGTGCGGCCGAAGCGTCGCCCCGACAGGTCCGTCCAGCTGGGTGCTACTGTCCCCGCCATGTCCGAGACCATAAGCACCACCAAGACCGAAATCGACGCGATCACGGCCGAGTTCTTCGGCGCGTTCGACAACAGGGGCGGCAGCGAGGCGGACGTCGACCGGATCCGCCGCCTCACGATCCCGGGTGCCGTGATCGTGAGCACCGGCCCGGCGACCACGGCCTACACGGTGGACGAGTTCATCGAGCCGCGCCGGAAGCTGCTGTCGGACGGCCGGCTGGTGGAGTTCTCCGAGTGGGAGACGACCGAACGGACCCAGATCGCGGGCGACATCGCAGCGCGCTTCGGCGAGTACCGCAAGTCCGGCATCATGAACGGCGAACCGTTCGAGGGCGGCGGCACGAAGTCCATCCAGTTCGTCCGCACGCCGGAGGGCTGGCGCATCGCGTCGTTCACTTGGTACGACCGGCCTTGACGGACGCTGCGCGGGAACCGGGCGTCATCGGCGATCTCTTACTGACCCGCGCTCGTCTGTGACTCGGCGTCGGCCGGATCGTCGTCATCGCCGTCAGGTACGGGGAGGCGGGCGCCTCTGCTACGGGCGATGCGGTGCACATCGTGCAGCGCCTCGGTCAATCGAGCGGCCAGGAAGCGGAGTTGGTGCGCGGTGGTCTTGCCTTCTCCTTCGCCTTTGCCGTCGCCAAGGAGGTCAGCGGCGTGGTCGAGGAGTTCTTCAGCCATGTCGAGCTGAACGGACTCGACGTTGTCGGCGACGCGGGAGAGATGGCTGCTGCCCGTGCCGTCGCTGAGGAGGTAGCAGGGATTCCCGTCGAGGTTCGACCAGGGCAGGAGCCTGGGACGGCTGAGCGTTGTGCCGTCGTGGCTCTGGTGGATCACGCGACCACCTCAACGCCGTGGATGCGGCGCGGGCCGAGGTCCACTCCGTGCACGGCAACCCAAAGGGCGCGGCGGCGAGCGCGCTGACGCTTCGCCTGCTCGCGTTGCTCGTGGGCGAGGAGGTAGGGGCGGACGAGTCGGGAGTCTTCACCGCGGAGGGGGGCCGTGTGTGGGGAGGGGCGCCGAGGCGGGTCGGGGACTGCGAGTGCGGGGTCTAGCGCCGCCGCCATGTGCTGCCGATGCCGCCCGGATGCGGGCCACGCAAGCCGCAGCAGTGGCTCGATAAGGCGGGCGATAGGGTTCAACACGTCATCAACTCCTGTGAAGTTGGCGGCCATGCCCCCGGACCGTCGCTAGCGGTCGCGGGGGTCTTCCGTGCCTGAGGGCAGGTCGACCTGCATGGACATCGCTGTGTAGCGATCCACTTACAGAGTGGTACGGCGAGGGTTACGCTCACCAGGGGGTCTGTGGTGACTGGACTTCTGTCACACGGGAGTTGACGATGAGTAGCACCTATGGGGATTGGTTCAGGGCTCAGCGTGAGGTGGCAGGCCTGACACAACAGGAGCTGGCTGACCGGGCGATCATGACGCGTTCGCACATCGCGCACATCGAGGCAGGGCGTCGACTTCCGTCGAAGGAGGACGCGCGGCGGCTGGACAAAGCGTTGGGCACTGGGGATGTGCTCAGCAGCTTCCTGCCGGCGGAAGACGCGGCGGTCGCAGAGTACTTCGAGACAGCTCTTCAGCTCGAACAACAGGCCACCATCATCCGCGAGTTCGCGTTGTCCTTCATCCCGGGCATCCTCCAAACGGAAAGGTACGCACGTGCGGTTCTGGGCACGTCGTTCCCTCCTGTGGGGCAGGAGGAGCGTGACAGGCGCCTTGTCACACGCCTTGAGCGCGCGAAGATCCTTGCGGATCCAGTGGCGCCCGTAGTCTGGGCATTACTGGATGAAGCCGTACTGCGTCGCCAAATCGGCGGCCCGCACGTCATGGCGGAGCAGATCGGTCATCTCACGAGCCTCATCGAGGTCGGCCGGATCCAACTGCACGTATTGCCTTTCACGTTGGGCATCCATCCCCTGCTGAACAACATGCTCACGCTGATGTGGTTCGAGGACCAGCCACCCACGGCGTACGGCGAAGGGCTGTACATGGGGAAGATCCACGACAGCCCATCCGTAGTTCAGGAGCTGCAACATCGCTACGATTTCGCCCTGGGCAACGCGCTGCCGCTCAAGGAATCATTGGCTCTACTCAGGGCAACAGCAAGGGACTACGAACGCCATGACTGACCGAAGCATCCCGCACGCGGCGTCACTGAAGGGCTGGCGGAAGTCGTCCTACAGCAACGACCAGGGCGGCAGCTGCCTGGAAGTCCTGGACCACCACCCCGCAGGCATCCCCGTCCGCGACTCCAAGACCCCGAACGGGCCCGCACTGGTCTTCCCTTCGACCGGCTGGTCCTCGTTCATCACAGCGGTCAAGGCCGGAAGCCTCCACTCCTGACGCCTCGCGCCGGCGCGGGCTCAATGGGATTGGTCGGATCGCCAGAGTGCCACCTCGGCGCGGGTTGGCACCGCGAACGGCCGAATGTGGCGCCCACATCGGTGGCATGGGCGCCGTTGGCATTTTCGTCTGCCGCGGCGTGAACGAATGCTCGGCGGGAGCTGCTTCGAGGCGCGCCGAGCCGGCCCAACCCCTTGCTTCCACGCCCGGCCGTCAGTACGAGTAGTGCTCCTTCAGTGCCTCGCTCAGCCGCTCGCGCTCGAAGCCCAGCGCGGCCGCCAGGACGTGCATGCCGAGGCGAGGCGGAACGGCATTGCCGATCTGTTGGGCCACCGCGGCGCCGGCCCAAAGCCAGTCCGGTACCGCGGGGAAGGTCTGGAGTCGGCCGGCCTCGGACTCGGTCAGGCGAGGGCGGTCCTGCCCGTCGGGCCCGACGATGCGGTTGCGGGAGATCTTGCCGGTCACCGTGGCCGACGGTTCGTGCGAGCCGCGCTGTCCGCGAGCCTTGGGGTCACCGCCGGTTCCATAGTTGGAGACGACGGTGTAGGGATCGTCACGCTCGGCGAGAACGTCCTTCATGCTGACCCACGGTTGCAGACCGAGGCCGTGGTCGTGGCGTGACTTCCGCTTGTGATAGCGCCCGTGCGTCGGCTCGGGCATGCACGGCTCACCGGGCAGCAGGCGTCCCTCGCCGGTCCACCGGGCGATGAGGATGGCCCGGCGTCGGGTCTGGGGCACGCCGTACTCCTCGGTGTGGAGCACCTGCGGCGACGCGACCGCGTACCCCTCCGCCCGAAGGATCTGCGCGTACCTCTGCCACACGGGCAGCACCGCGGGGACCTGTTCCAGGACGATCACCTGGAACGGGCGCCCGGCGTCGACGGCCTCGAGTGCCCAGCGCAGCGGCTCCAGCACCAGACCGGTGCGCTCGTCGTGCTTGTCGGTCTCCTGGTCCTTGAGTGCTGCGAGGTCTGCCCGGACCTGTGCCAGTGGGTCACGGTTGCGCAGCCGGTCGGCGAAGGCGAGGACGTGATCGAGCGCACGCCGCCCTGAGCCTCGGCCCGCGACCGTGAACGTCTGGCACGGGGGGCCGCCGGCCAGAACGTTGAAATCCTCGCCGAACCTGGTCGGACCGTAGTCGCGGACGTCGCCGGATTCGGTCGGCAGCCCGTTCGCGGCACGTGTGGCGCAGGCGTCCTTGTCCCACTCGATACCCATCGACGGCACCTTGAGCTGCCGTGCGGCTTGATCGAGCCCGCCTGGCCCCGCGAAGAGATCGATGATCTTGAAGGGGGAGGCGGACGGGGGTGCTGCGTTCATAGGGGGATCCTAGCCGGCGAGTGCGACAGCGATCGCCTCTCCCACCGCACGGGCCAACGGGGGCGGGAGCGCGTTGCCGATCTGACGGTAGGCCGCCGTCTTACCGCCGGCGATCTGCCAGGTCGAGGGGATCGCCTGCAGCATCGCGGTCTGCGCGACGGTGAGCCTGGGCGGCTCGGTCAGGGAGGAATCGGCGTCCGGCAGATGGTCGGCAAGGCTGTTGCCGTTCACGCCCAGCTGCAGCCAGGCCTTCTTGGAGCCCGTGGGCCCCAGGTCCGCTCCGCCGCGCCGGTCCGAGCCGCCGACGAGAGCGGGTGCCGGGCGCCAGGCGCCGCGTATCCACCCGTCCGCGCCGGGCCAGCCTCCGGCGGCCATGGACGGGCCGAGCGTCTCGCCGACGGTGGGGACGCGCAGTACGGTTCGGGATGGCCAGACGAACCGATCGGCGTACGGCTCCTGCAGGGCCACCAGGAATCCGGACCTGCGGTGCTGGGGAACCCCGAAGTCCGCGGCGTCCAGCACCTGCCGGAACACGCGGTATCCGGCGCCTCGAAGCTCTGACTCCATCCACGTGCGTTCGTCCGTGAAGTCGTCCCCCTCGACGAGTTCCGAAAGGTTCTCCAGCAGCACCGCCCTGGGTCGGATCTGCGGGACGAGCGCTACCGCCTGTCGCAATACGGCGCGCTCGGCCTCGTCGTCGTGGCGCTTCGTGGTGGCGGCGGACTTGATCCGGGGCAGACCCGCGCTGAACAGGTCGACTCCCAGGACCTCGGGATGATCCGCCGAGTCGAAGTGGAGAAGATCGCCGCAGACCACTTTCCACTCGGGGCGGTTGATCTCGATCGTCCAGCAGGCATGAGCCTTCCTGTCCACCAGCAACACCGGACGGAAACCCGCCTGTTCCAGCCCCAGGGCCTGGGCGCCCGAGCCCGAGCAGACCTCGAACGAGGTCAGGTCTCGAGCGGCGGGCTCCACGCGGGCGGCCACGGCGCGATGCGTGGACGTCGCTGCGGACACCGCGACCGTCTCGACCGCGGGCAGCACAGCCTTGATGGGCGTGTCGTCCGAACTCGGGCGGGGCGCGGTGTCCTCGGCGGACTGGGCGAACACGGTGGCCAGCCGCTCCTCCACCACAGAGGCGCTGTCCGGGGACTCGCCGTGCTTTTCGAGCAACAAGGCGGCGACCGACTCGCGCGCGGCTGCCCTGAGCTCGGTGTCGAGCGCCTGCTCGTCGATCCCGTCGAACAGCACGAAGGGCGCCAGGCGCAGCAGTCGCTTGAGCAAGTCCTGCAGTGTCTCGCGCTGATTGAGCCCCTTCAGGTCCAACTCGTTCCACACGCGCAGGATCGCCTTGACCAGGTGGGGGCTTCCGCCGAGTGCTGCCCTGCGGGCGTAGATCTGGTCGAACGCCGCCTCACCGAGGATGCCGAGCGCCTCGTAAGGGTGAGTCTCACCGGGCGAATACACCAGCTGTGCGCGCCACCACAGCCGCCCGAAGACGTGTCGGGTCAGGTCGGTACCGAGCACGCGGTCGCGCGGAGGCTGGGGATAGCGCCAGAAGGCGACATCCGGGAGCAGCACCAGTCCGAGGAACGCCCAGAGATCTCGCGACGCCGCCTCCGCGGGCACCAGATTCATCTGGGAGTGCAGTAGTTCGGCGAGCCGGAGATCGAAGTCGGCATTGCGGGCGCGGTCCGATTCGTCGGGGAACCCGGCCTGCCGAGCCACGTCGACGACGGACTCCCGCAGGGCCCACAGCTGCTCGGTCCCGATCCGGTCGCCACCGGTGGCGACATAGACCGCGGAGGGGTGCGACACGTTCACACGCCGGGACACATCCGTGATCGGCAGGTCACGGTACTCGTCGAACAGAGGCTTGGCCTGGCCCGCGAGCAGGCGAGGATAGAGCAGGCTCACTGGGGCTCCTCGAAGATCTTCACGGCTGCCTGGAGTTCGGAGGCGAAGAGACTCGGGGCATGCTGTCGACGCAGCCGCACGTCGGTGATCGACTGCTCCGGGAACAAGCGGTGGAACAGGGACAGCAGTGTCGCCCCCAGGGAGTCCTCGGGGTGATCCGCCTCGTCCGTGAAGTCGTCCTGGGACAGGGCGTGCTCGATCATGGTGCGGGCGACGTCCGCGTACACGGCCGAGAGCACCACGCGGTCGACCGCCCGCGGACGGGCCGCGTTCTGGAACGCCTCGGCCGTGGCCGTGTTCCGCTCGTTCACGAGCAGGAGCAGCGAGCCCATCGCCGCACTTTCCAATTCGCCACTGATCTGGATGTGCCAGGCGGCACCGTTCGGGAACGACGTGTGGGAGAAGTCGATGACGGCCATCGGGAACTGTGGGGCGTCGCCCTGCAGGCGCAGTTCCACACCGTCGTCCCACAGCACGGAACCGGCGCGCCGCGGCGCCGCCGGCCGGGCGTCGTCGCGCCGCTCGGCCAGTACGAGAGCCGTGTCCAAGAGCAGGACACCCCCGAGGTCGGCACCCCGGAGTCGGACGTCGAGATCGACCGTGTTCGGGCCGGCTCCGCTCAGACGGGCCAGTCGGCCGGGACCCCGCAGGTTCGAACCGGTGGCCGTCCACACGACGGACAGCTGGAGGTCGGTGTCCTCCGGGAGCCCCGCCGCGGCGCGGGCGCGGGCCAGGTCGACCCGTACGCGCCTGCGCAGGTGAAGGTCCATCTGGTAGTCCCAGTCGTCGATGGCCTCCGGCAGCGGCACCTCGCCGTCCGGGGTGACCAGCGACCAGGCCTCGGCCGCGACGACGTCCCGGGGTGGGACGCGGTAGGGGAGGGCGCGGCGGGCCATCAGTCCGTCACCGCCCGCACCTTGATCGCGATCTCGGTCATGGTGTCCGGAGCAGGTACCACGAGGGCCCGCCACACCGCGTCACCGCCGCTGATGTCGCACTCCGGCGATGTGTGCAGTGCGCCATCGGGGTCCTGCCAGCCGAGCAGAACAGGCACGCGGGCTCCGGCCGGCGGGTCGGTCTCCCGCCCACCCGCGCCCGGAAGCGTGACGGCCAGATCGGCGGACACCCGCTGGGCGGCGTCGACGGGCAGCCGGAACTCCTGCACGAGCACGGCCCGCTCTCCCAGGTCGTCGTAGTACGGATCGCCCACGTACTGCACCCGAGGCCTGATGCGTCGTACCGCGGAAGTGCCAGGCGCGGTCGAGCCGGCGTCCCCGCCTTCCGAGGGCCGATCGGATCCGTCCCGCGCCGCTCCTCGAACCCCGCGCACGGGTACCACGGTCTCAGGGCCCTCCTCCTCGTTCCCCCGGTTGCGGGAGGTGAGGCCGGAACCGGGCCTGGTGTACGACGTCGCGCCACCGATGCCCCAGGCGCCGCCGACCAACCCGGAGAAACGGCTGCTCGCCGCGCCGAGTGGAACCTGCGCGGCACCGGACTTGGCCCCACCGCTAAGGGAGAGCAGGTTGCTGATCTCCTCCTGGACACGACGGAACGTGGTCCTGATGTAGGTGCTGTCCGGCGCCTCGAGCGAGTGCGGGTGCCAGGCGTCGTGCGTGGGCGGCTCGGCCTTGGCGTACACCTCGTCCATGCCGTGGTCGCCGCGGAACACACCGGCGTAACCCTGGTTCTCGCTCGGTGGTTTGGGGCCTGCGTGATACGTCACCACCAGCTCGGCCGGGCGCATGAGGCAGACGTGGTGGACCAGCTCGTTGATCCCGACCATGCTCGACGCGGGGGACGACTCGAGCGCCGGCATCAGTCGTTTCACGACGCCGAAACGGCCGAGCAGCTTTCGAGGCTTGCCGCAGAGGAGTTCCCGTCCCTGCTCCCCGCGCATCTGCTCGTAGGCGGCGACGAACATCTTGAGGGGCTGGTACGTGCGCGGGTCGGGCACAGGGACGCTCCGACCGTCCCTCCTGACCTCGAACCGCATCGGCGGGGAGGATCCGTCCTTCTCGATCATCTTCGGCCAAAGGTGCCAGCTGATCGTCTCGGCCAGGTACTCCGCAGCCTCGGCGACCTCCAGTCGGTGCTCGTCACGCTCGAGCTTGGGGTCGACCACGACGACCGACGTGCCGGTCTCATCCGGTCCGAAGGGACGCAGTCCCAGCTGGTGGGCCACGGCATCGGCCTCATCGCCGACCAACGGCTCGACGACATCGCCGGATGTGTCGCCCCACCAGTGCCGGCCGGTGTAGCGCAGCGGGTTCTCGGGCGCGTCCGCGTAGTAGCTCTCCCACATGGCGCACCCGATGAGCCGGGTCTCCAGTTCGCCGCGCGGGTTGCGGCACCGGGTGTGCACCAGCACGGTGCCGCAGCGGGAGAGCAGGTAGAAGATGCCCTTGCCGAACCCGTAGGTGCCGCCGCCGAACGGGGTGTCGCGCGGCTCACCGATGTTGCGGACGAACGACACGAAGTCGCGGGACGCCTCGTCCGCCGTACGGTCGGCGCGTGTCGGCCCGCCGAGCCCGGTAGTGCCTCGGTCGGACACGATGAGCAGCGGAATGGTGCTGCGCGTCAGCGAACTGCGCAGCGGCAGGTGATCGTTCTTCAGCGGAGCCTTGTTGAGGAGCAGCTCACGCCACACGGGGCCGTGGGCGGGACCTACCGTCGACAGGTCGATCCGGTAGTCGACCGAGTCGGACGAACCGGGTGGCCGTGCGTCCCAACTGTTCTGTGCGGACTCGCGGACCAGGATGGTCAGCAGATCGAGCTCCGGCCGACCGAGCTGGTTGCGAATGCCCTCCGCCGCGCTGGCGCCCTCCGGCGGATACGGCTGAGAGTGCCACGCCGGGCCGGTCATGCGGGCTCCTGGAGCAGGGCATCGAGGACGGCGGCGATCAGTTCCTCGGCCAGCGGCGAGGGGGACGCCCCGGACAGGTCCACGGAGTACGCCACGTCCTCGACGGTCACCGGCACGCCAGCCTCCGCGAGCTCACGTCCCGTGAGCCGAGGGAAGTCCTTGTCCACCGGATACCAACGCTGCTCCGTCGCCACGAAGCGGGACTCGGCGTATCGCTCGACATCCGGCGGGTGATATCCGACCTGGCTCAGCAGCCCGCGCAGGGACGTCTCGTCGTCACACAGTTCCAGTGCACGGTCGACGAGTTCGGGCAGGGACGTGCCCGCGTCGGATGCCTCCAGTCGGAACCACGCCAGATGGAGCGCACCACCGTCCGGCGCCTCCAGCTGGTCGAGGCCGTGTATCCGGGCGCGGCGGCCTTCGGCACGCGTGGACGTCTTGACCTCGACGGCCCCGTGCGGAGAGGAGAAGTCGTGGCGGTGCCCCGAGGGGCCCAGCCACAGGCGATGCGCGCTCGGGTCACGCTCGAGCATCGCGACCAGAACGAGCAGCTCGCCGAACAGCCCTATGAGCCCTTCGCCGCTCAGCGGCGTTCCCTGGACGCGGAACAGCGACTTCCACCGGTCCATGGCCCGGTACAGCGCCTTGACCGGATTGGACGGCAACTGCTCAGCCGTGTCCAGGACGTCCGAACACAGCGTGGCGAAAAGGTCGTTGAGGTTCCGCTCAAGACAGCCGAGATCCGCGTAGGTGCGGTAGCTGGCCTCGTCCTCCAGCGGCCGCTTGAGCAGCTTGAGGACGGGTCCGTCCGGGCCGCGGCGCAACTGCTGGCGCGACTTCATCGGGACCAGGAGATGACGATGCCCCTCGTAGTCGACCGCGGCCATCAACGCGCCGTCGTCCGTACAGATGGAGAGGTCGGCCACCCGCAGTCGACGCTCGGACGTCACCGGCTCGGCCTCCAACTCGGCCCACCGCTCAGCGAGGAGGTCCCGCCACGAGTCGGTGCTCATGCGTCCTCACCCTCGATGAGCCTCAGCATCTCCTCCTCCTCGAACTCCTCCAGCTCTACGCCGGACAGGTCGGCCGAGACGTACTCCGGCTCGACGGCGGAGTCGCGGCCGTCGGGCTCGGGGAAGACGAGTCCCACGCCGATCACGTGCACCTCCGCGTCGAGCGGCTGACGCTGCTTCTTCGCGGGGACCGGCTCGGAGTACCGGTCGATCGGGTAGAGGGTCAGCAGACCTGTGGTCGGGAGCTGCACCCGTCGAGCGTCCCGGAGCTGATGCTCCGTCATGGTGCTGACTTCGCCCTCGAGGTCGATGCCCGCGTCCTTGCGGCTCATGAGTGTCTTGATGTCCGCGAAGCCCTGGGATCCCGTGGCGAGCTTCGCACGCACCACGCGACCCACTGCGACCCCCGGGGCGAACTCGAGATCGTCGTCGGAGCCCTTCGGCGGCCTGCCGATGAGAGCCACGTTCCAGCGGCGCAGCGCCCCGGCGCTCCGGACGCGCTTCTGGATGTACTCGGTGATCAGCTTGGCGTTGTTCTCCCGCGCGAGCTTGGCGCTCTTCTCGCCGGAGCCCTCGTGGAACTGGTAGTTCCCGAGGAAGTTGAGCACGACGTCGTGGGGAACATCACGGAAGATGATGTTCCCCTCGGAGGAACGATCCTCCTTGACCACGGCGTTGTTCGACGTGACCTGGGAGACCAGGTCCCGGGCGGCGGCCAGGTTCTGACGCAGCCACGGGGCGTCGGTACGGAAACAGTGGGTCTGCACACGCGCACCGCCGTAGGAAGACGCCGCCTTCACGGCGCTCTTCATCTTCGCGGCGGCGGTCACCTGGAGGGAGGGGTGCGTGCGCAGGCGTACGGCGAACGTCAGCGGGTTCTCGTTCGGGTTGTGCAGATAGACGTCGATGTCCCGGCGCATTTCCGTCTCGACGGTCGCCAAGTGACGGAACCATTCGGCAAGTTCGTCGGTCATCCAGATGCGCGGAAGGTCGGCGTATCCGTTGCGGAAGCCGAACCATCGACCCATCTGCAGGAGAGTGTCGTAGGCGGAGACCGCGCGCACGAAGTAGCTGACCGACAGACCCTCCAGGGTCAGGCCTCGCGACAGCGTGTTGCCACCGACCGCGATGGCGACCAGGGGCCCGTTCTCGTAGTCGAGACGGTCCTGGCTGCTGGAGTTGTCCATGATGACGCGGCAGCTGCCGAGCACGCCGGGCAGTTCGGTCACGAGGGCGTCGAAGGGGACGCTCGCTTCGCCGAAGTCCTCGGCGGGTACCCGACCGGTCTCCTTCTCCCACAACACACGGAGTTCTTCGAGGAGATCCGGGTCGTCCAGCGTGTCACGCACTTCGGCCCTGAGCTCCTCGAGCGGAGCTCGGAAGCTGTTGTGGACCGAGGTGTTGACGCTGGTGTGGATGAGCATCGTGTTGTGCGGGTTACCGGTGCCCCGCACCCGGCGGGCCGCCACGACCAGCCAGAAGTAGAGCACCGCGCTGCGTAGGGTCTCGGTGATCTCGGGGGTGAAGCCCTCCACCTCCGCGCGGGTACTGGGACGGACGTACTCGATGTCCGTCCAGGGAACCGTACGGATCATGTCGTGGCCGTCGTCCATGTCCGACGGGTCCTCGCCGTCCAGCGCGTAGCGGCCGAACAGCACCTCGGTGCCGAAGTGGCCCTCCGGCTTGGGCAGGTTGACGATGAAGTCCTGCGGATAGAGGTCCTTGGCGCTCGGGTCGATCAGCAGGTTGGCGAACGGCGACGCCGTGTACCCGATGTACGCGCTGCGCGGCAGCCCGGCCATGATCCGCCGGATCAGGGGGTTGATCGACTTGGTGGCGACGGTCGCCTGGTCCGCCTCGTCGTCGATGATCAGCGCAGGGCAGTTCTCGAGGTAGCTCGAGGCCCCCTCCAGCCACTGCGCCAGCTTGTCCAGCACCGTCGCGTTCTTCTTCACGACGCACAGGACACGCGTGTTGTTGCTGTTTCCGAAGAAGGACGCGGCGTTGGCGGGCGGCACGAAGTCGTGGTCGAGGTTCGTCAGCTGGCTCCAACGGTCCGGGTTGGGCTCGACGAGCTCGGAGACGAGGCGGGCCTGCGTCTGCCGGCGCAGCCCGTTGTGGATCCCGGAGAGGACGATGAACAGCTTGTAGCCGCGGTCCGCCGCCTTGGCCATCACGGCGGTGAAGTTGGTCGTCTTGCCGGACTGCACGTAGCCGAGCGCCAGACCGCGTGTGGAGAAGGCGGGCTCGCGAGGATGGTCCAGGAGGGACACGACGCGGGACGACGATTCGTCGAGCGACTTGATCGAGGCGTCGCCCCAGCCGCGGTCCTGCAACGAGCGCTCCAGCGCGGGCCAGCACCGATCTCCGGGGCGCGGGCCGGTGTACCAAGTGTCACGGTTGCCGCGCACGACGGTCTGCGGCTCTTCCAGCTCCCGGATCCTCGCGAGCTTCTGCTCGTGGCGCGCCCGGATCAGCTCGATCTTCTCGGCATCGATGCCGAGCTGCTCCAGCCGCTTCACCGTCTCGGCCGGCGGCCACTTGTCGAGCATCCCGCTGAAGGTGTCATAAATGTCGTCGATCTCGTCGGACACGGCGCCTCTCTCCCCCCGGAGAACAAACACGGCGCGGGCCGGGTCAGCAACGCAGACACGGATCTGCGCGCGGTCCCGCACCTGCTTGTCTCGAACCAAGCAAACCGTAGCGGGTGGTCACGACAGAGCGGCAGGGAGTGGAAGCACCGCTTCCTGGCCGAGGCAGTCTTTGGCCGAATATGCCCTGGTCACGTACCTCGCGCCGGCTCGGTCAGGTGTCGACGCCCTGCCCCCGCACCGCGCGCATCACGAGTTCGGCCACGTCCCTGGGATCCTCGTGCTCCCAGAACCTCAGCACCGTCCATCCCGCCGCGATCAGATGCTCCGTGGTCTCCCGGTCCCGCGCCATGTTTCGGTCCAGCTTCCTGCGCCACCACTCGGCGTTGGCCTTGGGGTGTGTGGCGTGCTGCGGGCAGCCGTGCCAGAAGCATCCGTCGATCAGCACGGCGACCTTGGCGCGGGTGAACGCCACGTCGATCCGTCGCCGGGCCATGCCGGGCACGGGGTACTCGACGCGATACCGGAGCCCGGCCGCGTGCAGCAGCCGCCGTACCGCCAGTTCGGCCCCGGTGTCCTTGCTGACCTGCTTGCTCATGCGGGCCGACACACTGGGGGAGGACGGTTTGATCTCGTTCAGCGCCGGCGCTCCTCACCCGTGTACCGCGGTCTCTGCTGAACCGATGGTAC
Organism: Streptomyces sp. NBC_01445; assembly: GCF_035918235.1. Classification (NCBI taxonomy): domain Bacteria; kingdom Bacillati; phylum Actinomycetota; class Actinomycetes; order Kitasatosporales; family Streptomycetaceae; genus Streptomyces; species Streptomyces sp. NBC_01445. The sequence goes on from NZ_CP109485.1 coordinate 6,343,123, forward strand.
GGACACACCTCGGCCGGTCACAGACGACCACATGTTGCGGCCAGGGCAGGGCCAGGAACAGAGGATGGGCGGGTCGGTTCAGCCCACCCGCCCGTCATGCCCAGGCTCAGGCCCCCGCCCCACCCCCATGACACTCCCCATACATCCGCCCCGACCCACACCAGCACTCCGCCCCCCGCTCCGGCGGCCACGGCACCGCTCGGCCTCGGGCCGCCAGTGTCGTGGCGTACTGCGGTAGCAGCGACGCGTCTGTGGGGGACGAGGACTCCGACGCCGCGAACGCCTCGTACGACGGGACCGTGCCCGCGACGATGCCGAGGTTCGGTGTGCCCGAGGCCGCGAGTTCGCGGAGGGAGGACTCTATGGTCGCCAAGTGCTCTTCGTGGGACGGGTATTCGGAGGTAAGGGTCGGGTACGCGGCCAGTAGTTCCGTCAGCTCCGTCGCCGGCCAGTGCAGTACCGCCACCGGGAACGGGCGGGACAGGGCCTGCCTGTACGAGCCCAATTCCGCGCGCAGGCGCAGGATTTCGGCCTTCAGTTCCGCCGGGTTGTTCGAGCCCAGCGCCCACGTCCGCTTCGGGTCGTGGAGTTCGTCCAGGGACACCGCGGCCCGGTGGACCCGGTCGGCGAGGGCGTCCCACTCGTCGTGCTCCGCGCCGATCATGCGGCGTACACGGTGGCGGCCCAGGAGGAGCGGGTGCGTCTCGTACGGCGGGTTCGTGCGCTCCGCCTCCGGCAGGAGCAGCGTCAGGGCCTCCGTGAAGGACTCGTGCGCCGCTTCCAGTTCGTCGTGCGACTCCAGGGCCTCCGCCACGATCACATACGCGGCCGGGTCCTTCGGGGCCGCCGTCCGGATGCCCGTGATGATCGCGTGGGCCTCCGCCTCGTGGCCGTACTCCCACAGGTTCGCGGCCATCAGGGCCTTCACCAGGTGGGGCTGCTCCAGCTCCGACGGCGGGCCGGCGATGAGCCCGTCGTACAGCGAGGCGGCGCGCTGGCGCGCGTCGGCGAGTTCGTAGTGCGCCGCGGCCTGGAGGAGCAGTTGCTCGGCGTCCTCCGGGTACAGGCCGGCGATGCGCTCCAGGCGCTCGGCTTCGGCGATGTGGTTGACAGGGTCTACAGGCTCGGCGGGCGTAGCAGGCGTGTCGGGGCGCATGGGTGACACCGTACTGCCGACCACCGTCACTGGCGCCAGGTCACCACAGGCTCGCGTAGCCGTTGCTTTCGTTCCATACGTACGCCATGCGCCCGACCACCACGGCCAGCGTGCCCGCCCACAGCACCGTCCCCGTCCACAGCCAGGCCACGCACGAGCGGTAGCGGCCGTCGGTGTCCAGGGCCGCGAGAGCGGGGTGCGCCGGGTCGAAGCGCACGCGCACGCGGGCGCCCTCCTGGAGTGCATGGGCGCCCACCTCGTCGGGGAGCGCCTGTTCGTGTGCCGTGCCGTCGGGCGCTGTCCAGCTGACCACCGGATGCAGCACCGCGTACGACGCCTCGTTCGACGCGACATGGCCCGTCACGATCGCGTCGACCACCGTGCCGGTGCTGCGCCGGAGCGTCTCGGTGACGAGTTGCAGCACCTGCGAGGTGGCCAGGACGACGCCTGAGACGAAGGGGATCAGCGCGAGCAGCCAGAGGGGACCCATGGGGCGCGAGCTTAGGGTGCCGGTCCTTTCACTGGTGACTTCCCTGGTGAGTTACGGAGGCAGGGCCTATCTTGCGGCCGTGCGCGAGCCGAAGCGGAAGCGGGAGCCGGAGTGGCGGCGGGATCGGGAACGGGACCGGGAGCGTCAGCCGGTCGTCGTGCGGCAGGGGCCGCGCGCGGGACGCCGTGTGCCCCGCCGCCGTCCCTCAACCCTGCGCGCGGGACGCCGCGCGTTCGGTCGCCGCCCCTCGGCCCTGCGCCCCCCGCAGGGGCGACGCCCCTCGACCCTGCGCCGCACCCTGTGGACCGGCGCCGAGGTCACCGTCACCCTCGGGGTCGTCCTTCTGCTTCTCGTCGTCCATCAGCTGTGGTGGACGAATCGCGAGGCCAGAGCCGGTGCCGAGCGCAAGGTGCAGGCGCTGGAGCGCGAGTGGGCGGCCACCCCCGCGGACGGACAGGGTGACGGGGACCAGGACAGCAGCTCGGATCCGGCCGGTGACGACATCCCGGCCGGCTCGTCGGGCGAGGGGGACGGTGGCGGGTCCGGGGGCCGGACATCCGCCGACTCCACCTCCGCCTCCCGGGAAACGCCCCGCTGGGACCAGGCCTACGCCGTCCTCACCATCCCCCGCCTCGGCCTCACCGTCCCCGTCGCCGAGGGCGTCGGGAAGCAGAACGTCCTCAACAAGGGCTACGTCGGTCACTATCCGGCCACCGCCCAGCCCGGCCGCGCCGGGAACTTCGCGCTCGCCGGGCACCGCAACACCCACGGGGAGCCCTTCCGGTACATCAACCGGCTGCGCAAGGGCGACGAGGTCCGGGTCCGTACCCGTAGCGCCGAGTACACGTACGTCGTCGACAAGACCCTCGCCCAGACCTCCGCGCGCGACGGTGGCGTCATCGCGGGCGTGCCGCGCAGCGAGGTCGTGCGCGGTGCCGGGTACAGCGAGCCGGGGTACTACATCACGCTCACCACCTGCACGCCCGAGTACACGTCCAAGTACCGGCTCGCGGTGTGGGGGAAGCTGCGGTCGATGCGGCCGCGGTGAGCGAGGGCCGAGAAGCCGCCCCTTCATCCGACCGGGACCCATCCTGTATAACGGGCAGAACGCCACAACACGTGGGCACGGACCGAACAGCGGGAAGGAGGGACGCCGGACATGACGCGCACCTGGGGCACGGCCCTGCGGCCCGCCGCCCTGTTGCTGTTCCTCCTCGTCGAGACCGTTCTCGTCGACACCGGCAGCCTCACCGCCGCCGTCGCGCTCGCCGCGACCGCCGCCGCGGGCTCCGCGCTCGCCGTCTGCTCCCTGCTCTCCGCGCGCTGCGCCCCCGCCGTGCCCCGCACCCGGGTCCGCACCACGATGCGCGACCGTGAGCAACGCACCGCGTTCCTGCCGCAGCGCGATCCCGACGCCCGCGGGCGCAGCCGACCCCGAGCACCCGGCCGTCTCCTCCTGACGGCCGCGTAGGGGACCCGCTCCACCCGCAGTCCCCCTACGGGCCGTCACGCCGATCGGCCGCCCTTCCCGGCGGTCTTCCGATTCCGGCACGACGGGACCCCCGGAGGGCTCACCCATGTCGACGTTCATGACTGTCTTCGCCAGCCTGGTCGAGCACATCGCCGACCTGCTCGACCCGCTCTTCCACGCCTCGGCGACCGCAGCGGCGATCGTCCTCTTCACCGCGTTCGTACGCCTCCTCGTGCACCCCCTGTCCCGGGCCTCGGCCCGCGGGCAGCGCCAGCGCGCCAAGCTCCAGCCGCGCATCGCCGAGCTGCGCAAGAAGCACAAGAAGAACCCCGAGAAGCTCCAGAAGGCGATCATGGAGCTGCACAAGGAGGAGAAGGTCTCGCCGCTGTCCGGCTGCCTGCCGAGCCTCTTCCAGCTGCCTGCCTTCTTCCTGCTCTACCACCTGTTCTCGAACGGCAGCATCGGCGGCGAGCCCAACGCCCTGCTCGGCCACACCCTCGGCGCCGCGCCGCTCGGCGGGCGCTTCAAGGACGCGCTCGCGGACGGCGGGCTCTTCGGCGCGCAAGGCGTCGTCTATCTGGTCCTGTTCGCGATCGTCGCGGCGGTGGCGAGCTTCAACTACGGCCGTACGAAGCGTCAGATGGCGGCCCAGCCGATGCTGCCGGCCGCCGCGGACGGGCCGCAGGCGCCGGGCGCGGGCGCGATGGCCTCGATGACGAAGATCATGCCGCTGATGTCGTTCATGACGCTGTTCACGGTGGGCTTCGTGCCGCTCGCGGCCGCCCTGTACGTGGTCACGAGCACGACGTGGAGCGCCGTCGAGCGGGCCGTCCTGTACCGCGACATGCCCTCTGCCGCGGCGCTTGCTACTGCCGCGTAAAGGTCCAGTCCGTGAACGAGGTATTGCGGACTGGACGAGGACCTTGGACGATCGACCAGTCCTCCGATGGCTGCACCCGTCGCGAGGTCCCTCCTCGATCAAGGGAGTCTCAACCATGAAGCTGCTGCGAGTCGGTACCGCGGGGGCGGAGCGCCCGGCCCTGCTCGATGCCGAAGGTGTCCTGCGCGACCTGGGCGGAGTCGTCCCCGACATCGACGGGGAGCTGCTCGCCGACGACGCGGCGCTGGGGCGCGTACGGGCCGCCGCCGAGTCCGGCGAGCTGCCCGTGCTCGACGCGGACGGCCTGCGGGTCGGCCCGCCGGTCGCGCGGATCGGCAAGGTCGTGTGCATCGGCCTGAACTACCACGACCACGCCGCCGAGACCGGCGCCGAGCCGCCGTCGGAGCCCGTCGTCTTCTTCAAGGCGGCGGACACGGTCGTCGGCCCCGAAGACACCGTGCTCGTACCGCGCAAGTCCGTGAAGACGGACTGGGAGGTCGAGCTGGCGATCGTCATCGGGCGTACGGCGCGCTACCTGGAGTCGCACGAGGAGGCCCTCGCGCACGTCGCCGGTTTCGCGGTGTCGCACGACGTCTCCGAGCGCGAGTTCCAGATCGAGCGCGGCGGCACCTGGGACAAGGGCAAGAACTGCGAGACGTTCAACCCGCTGGGCCCCTGGCTCGTGACGGCGGACGAGGTCGCGGACCCGCAGGCACTCGGCCTGAAGCTGTGGGTGAACGGCGAGCTGAAGCAGGACGGCTCGACGGCCGACCAGATCTTCCCGGTCGCCGAGGTGGTCCGGTACGTCAGCCAGTTCATGACCCTGTACCCGGGCGACGTGATCAACACGGGGACGCCGGCGGGCGTGGCGATGGGGCAGCCCGAGCCGAAGCCGTATCTGCGGGCCGGGGATGTGGTGGAGCTGGAGATCGAGGGTCTGGGGCGCCAGCGCCAGGAACTCAAGGACGCGTAGCGCTCCACGAGGGGGCGGGGGAACTGCGGGGGTCGTCGGCCGGTTGTCGGCCGCGGGCCCGCAGGGGCTGGTCGCGCAGTTCCCCGCGCCCCTTATGGGGGCGCCTGGTCAGCCCGTGATGAAGAGGTCCAGGGCCTTGACCACCAGTGCGTGGTCCTCCAGCTGGGGGAGGCCGGAGACCACCACCGCTCCGATGACTCCCGCGCCCTCGACGGCCAGCGGGAACGCGCCGCCGTGCGCCGCGTACGTGTCCGGGTCGAGCCTGGACGAGTCCTCGAACGTCGTGCCCTTGGCCCGGAAACGGGTTCCGACCAGCAGCGACGAGCAGGCGTAGCGCTCGACGACGCGGCGCTTGCGGGCGATCCACGCGTCGTTGTCCGGAGTCGAGCCCGGCAGCGCCGCGTGGAAGAGCTGCTGGCCGCCGCGCGTGATGTCGATCGCCACCGGCGCCTTGCGCTCCCTGGCCAGCTCGACGAGCAGCGAGCCCAGCTCCCAGGCGTCCTCGTGAGTGAACTTCGGCAGGACCAGACGGCGCTCCTGCTCCTCGATCTCCTCGGCCGTCGGCGCGCTCACAGCGTCACCGTCACACCGTCGCGGGCCGAGCGGCGGGCCGCCTCCAGGACGTCGAGCGCGGCCGCTGCCTGCTCGGCGGTGACCGGGTTCTCGCCGCTGCCGCGCAGGGCGGCGGCGACGGCCGCGTAGTACGCGGGGTAGGCGCCGGGGAGCGTCTCGACGGGGCGTCCGCCGCCGGTCAGCGGGGATTCACCGGAACCGATCCGGCCCCACATCGACTCGGGCTCCACACCCCAGGGCTCACCGACCGCCGGGATCGTGCCCTCGCGCAGCACCGCCTCCTGCGGGTCGAGGCCGTACTTCACATAGCCGGCCTGCGAGCCGAGTACGCGGAAGCGCGGGCCGAGCTGGGCCGCGGTCGCGGAGACGTACAGGTGGGAGCGGACGCCGTTCGCGTGCGTGATCGCGATGAACGTGTCGTCGTCGGCTGCCGCGCCCGCGCGCCGCACGTCGGACTCCGCGTAGACCGAGACGGCCGGGCCGAACAGGACCAGGGCCTGGTCGACGACGTGGCTGCCGAGATCGTAGAGGAGACCTCCGATCTCTTCCGGGTCGCCGGACTCGCGCCAGCCGCCCTTGGGCTGCGGCCGCCAGCGCTCGAAGCGCGACTCGAAGCGCCAGACGTCGCCGAGCTCTCCGTCCGCGATCAGGTTCCGCAGCGTCAGGAAGTCGTTGTCCCAGCGGCGGTTCTGGAAGACCGAGAGCAGCAGGCCGCGCTCCTCGGCAAGCGCCGCCAGCTCGCGCGCCTCGGCCGCGGTGCCGGCGATCGGCTTGTCGACGACGACCGGGAGGCCCGCCTTGAGGGCGGCCGTCGCGATCGGTACGTGCGTCTTGTTCGGGGAGGCGATGACGATCAGGTCGAGCTCGTCGGCCAGGGGCCACAGCTCGTCGGGCGTGGCCACGAAGCGGATGCCGTCACCGAAGGAGGCGCGGGCCTGCGCCTGACGCTCCGGGTTCGAGGTGACGACCGTGTCGAGCACGAGGCCGTCGGTCGCGGCGATCAGCGGGGCGTGGAAGACGGAGCCCGCCAGGCCGTAGCCGACGAGACCGACGCGGAGGGGGGAGCCGGTGGCCCCAGCCGTACCTGATGTCATGCCTTCAGTCATGCATCCACTTAAGCAACGGTGTTGCCAAAGTGCAAGCGGAAGGGACAATGGGGGAGTGAACAGGGCTAACTCCGGGGTCAATCTGGCGGTGCTGCGAGGCCATAACGCCGCACTCGTACTCGATCTGCTGCGCACGGCGGGCGACGAGGGCATCAGCAGGCTCGAACTGGCCGAGCGCACGGGCCTCACCCCGCAGGGCGTCAGCAAGATCACGGCGCGGCTCCGGGAACAGGGCCTGGTGACGGACACCGGCCGCCGCGCCTCGACGGGCGGCAAGCCGCGCACCGTCCTGCGCCTCGTGCCGGACGCGGGGCACGCGGTCGGGCTGCACCTGGACCGCGACGAACTGACGGCGGTCCTGGTCGACCTCGCGGGCACGGTCGTCGCCGAACGCCGCTCCCCGCTCGCCTTCGGCGCGGGCGGCGACGCGGTGGTGGAGGCGGCGGCGAGCGAGGTGGAGGCGCTGCTCGCGGACGCGGACGCGGACGGCGGGGATGCGGATACGGATGCGGGCGGCGGGGACGCGGATGCGGGCCGCGGGGACGCGGATGCCGGAGAGCCGGACCGCCGCGGCGTACGGGAACCCGACGCACAGGACCCCGGCGCGCAGGACCTCGTACATCCAGAACCCCCCACCTCCCGAGTGCTCGGCGTGGGCGTCGCGCTGCCCGGGCCCCTCGACCACTCCTCCGGCGTGCTGCACCGCGTCACCGGGTTCCCCGAGTGGGACGGGTTCCCGCTGCGGGACGCGCTCGCGGAGCGGCTCGGGCTTCCCGTGGTCGTGGACAAGGACACCAACGCGGCCGCGCTCGGCCTCGCGCTCGCCGGGTCCGGCGACGCGTTCGCGTACCTCCACCTCGGTACGGGGCTCGGCGCCGGACTCGTCCTGGGTGGCGCGCCGTATCGCGGGCCGCACACGGGAGCGGGTGAATTCGGCCACCAGGTGATCCAGCTGGACGGTCCGCTCTGCAGCTGCGGCAACCGCGGCTGCATCGAGGCTCTCTGCCTCGCGGCGGTCGCCGCCGGATCCTTCGACGAGGCCGCGCGCGTGCTCGGCGAAGGCGCGGCGAACATGGTCGGCCTCCTCGACATCGACCTCGTCCTGCTCGGCGGGCGCACGGTCGCAGCCGCCGAGGAGCGCTTCGTCGAAGGGGTGCGGGCGGTGCTCGGCGAGCGGGCGCGGCGCGGCGGCACGGTCGAGGTCCCGGTCCTGCGCGCGCCCGGCGCCGCGACAGCGGTCGTCGAGGGCGCCGCCCAACTGGTCCTCGCACCCCTGTTCGGCCGGGCGCACGGTCACTTCCCGGCCAACCGGAATGACAGAAATCTGAGCTGATCGAGCGGAATCGCTCGTGCATCGGGCCGTACGGGGCCCTGCTGGTCCGGCACGGGGCGCGTCGCGCGTGACACGGTCGCGGCGGCAGTACCCTTCCCGCCCGCGATCACAAAGGCTCCTCATGCGACCGCGTATCCCGCTCGCCGTCACTGCCGTGGCCCTGACCTCCGTGGTGACCGGCGGCCCCGCCCTCGCGGCCGACCCGGTCCCGGCCGGGTCCGCCCCGCTCGAGCCCACCTGTGTCACCCAGTACCCCGCCGACTTCCCGATCAGCACCCGGATCCGCGGCGGCCCCACGACGTACCACCCCGGCGGCGGCTTCCGCACCTGGTCCCTCGACCTCACGAACAAGACCGATGCCGAGTGCGCCCGCATCCACCCCGTCCTCGTACTCATCGACAAGAAGCGGACGCTGGCGACGCGGCAGATCCAGCTGGAGTTCTCCGACGGCAAGCGCCACCACCCCGTGCACTTCGAGCGGACCGAGTGGGACGAGAACGTCGGCGTCTTCGACGACGGCTTCCCCGGCTTCCGGGTGGGCCCGGGCAAGACCGTCACCGTCCGGGCCCGGCTCACGTTCACCTCCGACGCCGAGCCGAACAGCGTCGTCGCCAACGCGGCCGTCGTGCAGCGCCGGGACGACGACGGCGACTGGGTGGGGGAGTCGGGCGACTACCGGTTCACGCTCACCGACGACGAGGAGGGCGAGCGGTCCGGAAGGCGCCCCGGCGAGCAGCGCGACGAACCTGACACCGGGGATGACGGCGTGCTCGAGCCCGGCCGCGACAGCGGCACCGCGAGCGCCCGTGCCACCGACGGGACCGGTCCCACCCACGGCCCCACCCGCAGACCCACCACCGGCCCCACCCATGGACCCACCACCGGCCCCACGGCCGGCAGCGACCCAGGCGCCGGCACCAGCACCGATGGAGACACGGGCGCAGACGCAGACGCAGACGCAGACACGGGCGCGGACGCAGGTATCGGGGCCGACCCCGGCGACCTCTCCCTCACGCCCGACGAGCTCGCGCGGACCGGGCCGCGTTCCCTGCGCGGACTCGGCCTCGCGTCCGGCGCCCTGCTCATCGGCGGCGCGGCCCTCGTGGCGGGCTCCCGGCGGCTGCGCACCGACCGCCGGTGAGGGCGGATTCCGGCCACGCCGCCCGCCGCGCGCACCACACTCCCGGACCGCCCCCGACACCCCGTTAACAAATGTCTGCGAACATCCCTGGGTGGATTACCCGAACGACCAGGCACCTGGCGCACCCGTACGCGCCGGCATCCCCGAGCACGGCCGCATCCCGAAGTACTACGCGGTCAAGGCCCATGTCTCTGCCCTCCTCGACGAGCTGGGCGAGGGCGAGCCGCTGCCCACCGAACGGGACCTGGCCCTGCGGTTCGAGGTGGCGCGCGAGACCGTGCGCCAGGCGCTGCGCGAGCTGCTGCTCGAAGGGCGCCTGCGCCGCCAGGGCCGGGCGACGGTCGTGGCCGGGCCCAAGCTGGAGCAGCCGCTGTCGATGGCCAGCTACACCGAGGGCGTGCGCCGCCAGGGCCGCCGCCCGGGACGTACGCTCATCGGCCTCGACCGCTTCCCGTGCCCGCCCGCCCTCGCCGACGAGATCGAGGTCGAGCGGGGCGAGCCGGTGTGGCACATGGAGCGCGTGCTGCTCGCCGACGACGAGCGCGTCGGCCTGGAGAGCACCTACGTCGCCGTGGCGCGGATGCCGCGCCTGGACGTCGACTTCGACCCGGACTCGTCCTTCTACTCGTATGTGCACGAGCGGCTCGGGATCGAGTTCGGGTCCGCCGACGAGCGCATCGAGACCGTGCTGGCCACCCCGCGCGAGGCCCTCCTGATCGGCACGCCGCCCGCGCTGCCGATGCTTCTCATTCACCGGGTGTCGTCCGACACGAGCGGCCGGCCCACGGAAAGGGTGCGGACGCTTTACCGGGGGGACCGGTTCTCGTTCACCACGCGTTTGGGCAACTGATCGCCGAGGGGCGGTAGTTGACTCACGATGATAACGAGAATGTAACGGGTCTAGGCCAACCTTGGGTGGCCGTTCACCGTCCCGTTGCCGTGCGGACCGGCACGGGTCATCCGCCCCAAGGAGCGTGGCCGCCGTGAGAGAGAAGACCGACCCCATACCCGCCGTGCGCTTTGGAGCTGAGAGCTGATGGCCAGCGGCATCCGCTTCGACAAGGTGTCCGTCGCCTACGGCGCGAACACCGTCCTCCACTCCCTCGACCTGACGGTCGAGCCCGGCGAGGTCATGGCGCTGCTCGGCCCGTCGGGCTCCGGCAAGACGACGGCCCTGCGCGCCGTCGCCGGATTCGTGCGGCCCGCGTCGGGCCGCGTCCTGATCGGCGACCGCGACGTCACGGACCTGCCGCCCCACCGGCGCGGCATCGGCATGGTCGTCCAGCAGTACGCCCTGTTCCCGCACCTGCGCGTGGAGGACAACGTCGCCTTCGGCCTGAAGGCCCAGAAGGTCGCCAAGGCCGAGATCCCCGCCCGGGTCACCGAGGCCCTCGAGATGACCGGCATGGCGTCCTACGCGAAGCGCTACCCGCGCGAGCTGTCCGGCGGGCAGCAGCAGCGGGTGGCCATCGCACGGGCCCTCGCCATCCGGCCCGGGGTGCTCCTGCTCGACGAGCCACTGTCCGCGCTCGACGCGCAGCTGCGCTCCGGCATGCTGGCCGAACTGGCCCGCCTGCACCGCGAACTGCCCGACGTGTCGATCCTCTACGTCACCCACGACCAGGTCGAGGCACTCACCCTCGCCGACCGGATCGCGGTCATGGACAAGGCGCGGCTCCAGGACTGCGGGACCCCGCAGGAGCTGTACCGCAGGCCCCGCACCGAGTTCACCGCGTCCTTCGTGGGCAACGCCAACCTCCTTCCCGTACAGGTGGGTTCGGGGTCGGTGTCCTTCGCCGGCGCCCAGCTGAAGGTGCCCACCGGCGACGTCGCCTCCGGGGTGTCCGCCACCCTGTGCGTGCGCCCCCACCTCGTCGGACTCGGCGACGGGCCCAACGCCCTCACCGGCTCCGTGTCCGAGGTCCAGTGGCGCGGCTCCACCCACCGCCTGTACGTCGACGTGGGCGGGCACCGGCTCAAGGCCGACCTGCGCGAACTGCGCACCCCGCCCGCGCTCGGCGACGAGGTCACCGTGCACTTCGCACCCGAGGACGCGGTGCTGCTCTCGGCCGGGGTGAGCAAGGATGGCTAGCGCCACGCTGAGCACGCCGGTGAGCAAGGCCACGAAGCCCCGCAAGGGAACGCCGAAGTGGGTGTGGGCGCTGCCGCCCGTCGCCGTACTCGCCCTCGTGTTCCTCTACCCGCTCGCCCTAGTCGTGCAGCAGTCCGTACAGCCCGACACCGGCGGCACCTCCCTCGAGCCGTACGCCGACGTCTTTGCGTCGTCCGCGTTCCGGGAGGCACTCGGGACGACGGTGTGGCTGGCGGTCGGGGCGACCGTCGGATGCCTCGTGCTCGGGTTCGCGCTCGCGCTCGTCATCGCGTTCGTCCCGTTTCCCGGCGGGAAGGCCGTCGCCAAGTTCATCGACGTGTTCCTCTCCTTCCCGTCCTTCCTCATCACCCTCGCGCTGCTCTTCGTCTACGGCTCCGTGGGCATGGCCAACGGACTGTGGACGGACGTCACGGGCGCCGCCTCCGGGCCCTTCCAGTTCCTCACCACCCCGTGGGGCGTGCTCCTCGCCGAGATCACGTACTTCACACCGTTCGTGATGCGGCCCCTGCTCGCCGCGTTCTCGCAGATCGAGACCGCGCAGCTGGAGGTGGCGTCCTCCCTGGGCGCGAAGCCCGCCCGCATCGTGCGGCAGGTCATCCTGCCCGAGGCGCTGCCCGCGCTCGCCGCCGGCGGCAGCCTCGTCCTCGTCATGTGCCTCAACGAGTTCGGCATCGTGCTCTTCACCGGCGCCAAGGGCGTCACCACGCTCCCGATGCTCGTGTACAGCAATGCGATCCTCGAGTCCGACTACCCGGGCGCGTGCGTGGTCGCCGTCGTCAACGTCCTGATCTCCGTGGGCCTCTACGGCCTCTACCGGGTGGTGAGCCGCCGTGCTGGTGCATAGCCGTAAGGGCAAGTGGGCCACCTGGGTCCTCTTCTTCGCCCTCTTCCTGCCTCTGTTCGCGCTGCCGCTGCTCGTCATCGTCGCCGCGTCGTTCGCCACGAACTGGTCGAGCGCCCTTCCGACCGGATTCACCGGTGGCCACTACCAGGCCGCCACCAGCGGCGCGTCCCTCCAGGCGCTGACCACCAGCCTGGTCACCGCCGTCAGCGCCAGCCTCCTCGCCCTCCTGATCGGCACCTGGGCCGCGCTCGCGGCCGCCGCGCTCAAGAAGGGCGGCCGCAGGGTGCTCGACGCCCTGTTCATGCTGCCGGTCGCCGTACCGTCCGTCGTGGTCGGCCTCGCCGTGCTCGTCGCGTTCTCCAAGCCGCCGATGGTGCTCAACGGCACCCGCTGGATCGTCATCCTGGCGCACACGATTCTTGTCACGGCGTTCGCCTATCAGTCGGTTTCGGCCGCGATCGTACGACTTGACCCCGCGTACGAACAGGCCGCAGCGTCACTCGGCGCCCGCCCCTCGTACGTCCTGTGGAAGGTCAAGCTGCCCCTCCTGCTGCCGTCGCTGAACGCGGCCGCGGGACTCTGCTTCGCCCTGTCCATGGGCGAGCTGAGCGCCACGATGATGCTCTACCCGCCCGACTGGATGCCGCTGCCCGTGCAGATCTACGCGATCACCGACCGCGGCTCCCTGTTCACCGGATCGGCGATCTCCGTGATCCTCATGGCGACGACGCTGCTCGTCCTGCTGCTCGTCTCGCGGATCCGCACCAAAGCCTCGTACCGCTGACCCCCGATACCCACATCGCTGCAAGGAGTTCACCTCGCCATGCGCAGAAACATGCTCAAGCCGATCGCCGCCGTCACCGGAAGCCTCGCCCTCGCCGCCACCCTCTCCGCCTGCGGCGGCAACTCCGCCGCCTCCGACGAGAAGTCCGTCACCGTGTACAGCGCGGACGGCCTCAAGGGCGAGAACGGCGACGGCTGGTACGACCAGGTCTTCAAGGACTTCACGAAGAAGACCGGCATCAAGGTCGAGTACGTCGAGGGCGGCTCCGGCGAGATGGTGCAGCGCGCCGCCCGCGAGAAGTCGAACACCCAGGCCGACGTCATCGTGACGCTCCCGCCGTTCATCCAGCAGGCCGACGGCAAGGGCCTCCTGGCGAAGTACACCCCCCAGGGCGCCGACCAGGTCGACGGGGCCGACAAGGCCGCCGACGGCACCTGGACCTCCGTCGTCAACAACTACTTCGGCTTCGTCTACAACAAGAAGGACCTGAAGACGGCGCCCACCACGTGGGACGAACTGCTCGACGGCACGTACAAGAACAAGCTCCAGTACTCCACGCCCGGCGTCGCCGGCGACGGCACCGCCGTGGTCGTCAAGGCCATGCACGACTTCGGCGGCAAGAAGCCCGCCATGGACTACCTGAAGAAGCTCCAGGCCAACAACGTCGGCCCGTCCGCCTCCACCGGCAAGCTCGCCCCCAAGGTCGACAAGGGCGAACTCCTCGTCGCCAACGGCGATGTGCAGATGAGCTTCGCGCAGTCCAAGACCATGCCGAACCTCGGCCTGTGGTTCCCGAAGAAGGCCGGCGGCAAGCCGACCTCGTTCGCCCTGCCCTATGCCGGCGGCCTCGTGAAGAACGCCCCGCACAGCGAGAACGGCAAGAAGCTCCTCGACTTCATGCTGTCCACCAAGGCGCAGCAGCAGGTCAGCTCCATCGGCGGCGGCTTCTCCGCGCGCAAGGACGTCAAGGCCACCGACGAGAACGCCATCGCCCTCTCCAAGGTGATGGACGGCGTCGAGATCTTCGAGCCCGACTGGAACGACATCGACAAGAACCTCCAGACGTACGTGGAGGACTGGAAGTCGGCGACCGGCAGCTGACCTGCCGCCGCTCACGCAAGGCTCGACGGGGTCAAGATCAGCACGTCCTGATTAGGCTGGGGGCCGTCGGCACAGAGTGGTCCCGGCGCCCCAGCTATTTCTTGACCCCAGTGTTTTCTTGTATGGCAGGAGACCGGCACATGGCAGAGCGCAAGCCCATCGAATCGTGGCTCACCGACATGGACGGTGTGCTCATCCACGAGGGCGTGCCGATCCCCGGCGCCGATGCCTTCGTCAAGAAGCTCCGCGAGTCGGGCAAGCCCTTCCTGGTGCTGACGAACAACTCGATCTACACCGCCCGCGACCTCCAGGCCCGGCTGACCCGCATGGGCCTGGAGGTGCCGGTCGAGAACATCTGGACGTCGGCGCTGGCCACCGCCAAGTTCCTCGACGACCAGCGCCCCGGCGGCACGGCGTACGTCATCGGCGAGGCCGGCCTGACGACGGCGCTGCACGACATCGGGTACGTCCTCACCGACCACGACCCGGACTACGTGGTTCTCGGCGAAACACGCACCTATTCGTTCGAGGCCATGACGAAGGCCGTCCGCCTGATCAACAACGGCGCCCGCTTCATCTGCACCAACCCGGACGAGACCGGCCCCTCCACCGAGGGCCCGCTGCCCGCCACCGGCGCCGTCGCCGCGCTGATCACCAAGGCGACCGGCAAGCAGCCCTACTTCGCGGGCAAGCCGAACCCGCTGATGATGCGCACCGGCCTGAACGCGATCGGGGCGCACTCGGAGAGCAGCGCCATGATCGGCGACCGCATGGACACCGACGTCCTCGCGGGCCTCGAGGCCGGGATGAAGACCTTCCTCGTCCTGACCGGGCTGACCGGCAGGGCCGACATCGACCGTTATCCCTTCCGGCCTTCCGAGGTCGTCAATTCCATCGCTGACCTGGTCGAACTCGTCTGATCCCGCTCCCGGGGCGGCCTTTTCCGGCGGCCCCGGGATGCGGATCGGGCCTGCGCGCGTGACCCTTCCAATACAGGAGGTTCACAATGCGTAGAGAGATGTTCGCTCTCCGTGCCATAGGGGCGGCAGCCGTTCTGGTGACACTGCCCGTCGCCGCCGCCCACGCGGAGGGCGGGGGATCCGACGGATCCACCGGTTCCATAACCGTCACCCCGTACGCCCCCGCCCCGGGGACCCAGGTCGACCTCAGGGTCTCCGGTTGCAAGGATTCCAGGGGCAAGGTCTACTCGGACGCCTTCGAGACGCCCGGCGACCTCGCCCGGTCCGCCGACCAGCCCACCCTGACGACGCAGGCCCGCATCCGCTCGTCAGCGACGCCCGGGGTCTACGAGATCAAAGTGACCTGCGACGGCGCCGACGACAAGGTCAGGGGCAGCGTCCAGGTCCTGCAGCCGGGCCGGCCCACGCCGACCCCCACCGCGGCCGTGCACGCGGGCGGCGGCGGGACCGCGCAGGTCACCGCGGCCCACACCACCGAGATCGCCGGTGTGCGCGGGGAGGGCCCCGGCACCCGGCACGCGGTGATCGGCCTGGTGCTCGCGGCGGTCGCGGCTGTGGCCGTGGCCTTCCGCGGCGTCCGCCGGCGTCGCTCCGACTGAGCGGGGGCCGATCATGGCTGACGGCGAACGACCTCATGGCAACGGGCGGCTCGTGACCGGAGTGGCCTGGGCCGTACTGCTGCTCGGCCTGTGGGTGTGGGGCCGCGAAGTCACCGACTTCCACGGCCTGTCCGCGCCCACGACCGGCGACGCGGCCGCAGTGGGACGGCCGCTCGGCATCGAACTGCCGCCCGCGCACAAGCCGATGTCGATGTCCGGCGCGAAGCCGCAGAGCATCGACGTCTCCGCACTGAAGATCGAGGCGCCGGTGACGGTCAGCGGCCTCGACGGGGCCGGCGCGATAGACCCGCCGCCCTTCTCGGAGGCAGGTGTCGTCGGCTGGTACGGCGGCGGCGCGAAGCCGGGCGAGCGGGGCACGGCCCTGCTCGTCGGGCACGTCGACACGGACACCCGGCCCGCCGTCTTCTACCACCTCAGCTCGGCCAAGCCGGGCGACAAGGTGCGGGTAGGGCGGGACGACGGCTCCGTCGCCGAGTTCACCGTCGACGACGTGCAGGTCTTCAGCCGCGCGCGGTTCGACGCGAAGAAGGCGTACGGGCAGCGGCAGTCCGACCGGGCCGAGCTGCGACTGATCACGTGCGGCGGCTCCTTCGACCGGGCGTCGCACACCTACACCGCCAACGTGGTCGTGTCCGCGTACCTCACCGGAGTGACCAACGCGCCCGCGTCCGCGAGCTGACAGCGACAACGACGCCGGCAACACCGACGGCGCTGACAACCTGGCCCGGCCGGCGACCCGCTCCCCCCGGGGAGCCGCCTGGCCGGGCTGGTCCTCGACCGCGCGCGCTCGGGCTGCGGGAGTAACCCGGCGTCGGCGCGGGAGGTCGGGAGAGAGACCTGCCCTCTCGGAGAGCCCCTCTCGGAGAGGTGGTGACGGCGGGGGCTCGGGCCGCTCACGACGACTGTAGAGCGGATGGGCGACGTGGCCTAGAGGCTGTTTGACGCCAAGTCCGGATGTGCTCGCTCACCTGGTGAACACCGAACGCGGGGGCTGTAACAGGTAGTTGACGAACCCTGTCCGCCCTCGTGGCCGCGGCGGCCCGTATGCCAGGATTGAGAGTCGTACAGGGCACCCAAGGGGGAGTGGATGTACCGCAAGGACGCAGGCCGCGTACGCGGTGTCGGCGCCTGGGGGGTGAGGGCGGGAGCGGCGGCCGTGGGGGCGGCGCTGCTGGTGTCCGGTTGTTCCTCCGGGGACGGCAAGGACAAGAACGGCTCACCGTCACCCGTGAAACAGCAGCCGAAGGGGTCCGACCCGTACTGGGTCAACCCGGACGGCAGCGCAGCCAAGCAGGTCGCCGCCTACGAGAAGTCCGGCAAGAAGGACGACGCCGAGCAGATCCGGAAGATAGCCGAGCAGCCGAGCGGCGAGTGGATCCTCCCGGAGAACGCGGAGGACCAGGCCCGGGGCTACACCGAGGCGGCCGACAAGGCCGACAGGGACGCCCTGCTCGTGCTCTACAACATCCCGCACCGCGACTGCGGCCAGTTCTCCAAGGGCGGCGCGGCCGACGGGAACCAGTACCGGGCGTTCATCGACAGTGTCGCCAAGGGCATCGGCGACCGGCGCGCGACGGTGATCCTGGAGCCGGACGCCGTGCAGCACATGGTGGACAACTGCACGCCGGAGGAGTTCCACGAGGAGCGCTACGACCTCCTCAAGGGCGCTGTCGGCAAGCTCACGTCACTGAAGAACACGACGGTTTACCTCGACGCGGGGAACGCCGGCTGGGGCAAGCCGGACCAGATCTTCCAGCCGCTCCAGTGGTCCGGCATCGACCAGGCCGACGGCTTCTCGGTCAACGTGTCGAACTTCTACACCACCGAGGACTCCGTGAAGTACGGCAAGGAGCTCTCGGCGAAGGTCGGCAACAAGCCGTTCGTCATCGACACCAGCCGCAACGGGAACGGGCCCTACACGGGCGGCGATCCGGATCAGCGCTGGTGCAACCCGCCCGGCCGTGCGCTGGGCGAGGAGCCCGGCACCAAGACCGGCGACCCCCTGGTCAAGGCGTACCTGTGGGTCAAGCGGCCCGGCGAGTCGGACGGTGACTGCAAGGGCGGTCCGAAGGCGGGCGCCTGGTGGCCGGAGTACGCGATCGGTCTCGCCGAGGCCAGTAAGTAGGGCCGGCGGCAGGGAAAGCAGCAAGGGGGTGCGGGGCTTCGGCCCCGCACCCCCTTACGTACGTTCCCCTACGGCACGTGCACCCACTGCGCCTTGCTCGGCGTGCCCTGATCATCCGTCACGAACAGCATGTACCAGCCCGACTCGACCAGGCTGCGGTCATTCGGGACGGTCACCGTGACGCTGTCCTTCGACTTCTTCAGGTCGAGGGCGATCGACGTCTGGTCGACGTCCGTGACGTGCGTGGACGCGCTCGGCCTGATCAGCCGGGCCGTCCTGATCGCCGTCGCGTGGTCCGACTTGTACGTCGCCGTGCCGCCGCGCGCGACGGTCTTCGTGCCGCCGCTGAGCGTCGGCCGCGAGTCCTGGTAGAGATACGGCGGCGTGTAGATCTCGATGCGCTGCTCGAAGACGCCGGGCTTGGTGTTCGCCTTGTCGGCGTAGAGCGAGTCCGAGCCGAAGAACATCACGCGGCCGTCGGGCAGCAGGATCGAGCCCGAGTGGTAGTTGCGGCCGACGAGCGGGTCGGCGACTCGCTTGAACGTGTTGGTCTTCACGTCGTACAGCCGCGCCTGGTGGATGTTCGAGTCGCCTCGGCCGCGGTAGTCCTCCGAGCCGCCTGACACCAGGACCGTGTCGTCGGGGAGCGTGGAGGACTGCGGGTAGCGCGTGCCCTTCTCCAGCTCGGGGCCGTCGACGAACTTCGGGTCCCTGGCCTTCAGGTCGACGATCCGCGTCCTGCGGCTCGACTCCTTGGACTCGCCGACCCCGCCACCGCCGACCACCATGTAGCGCTGGTCCTGTGCGGGCGGCAGCTCGACCGTGCCGGCGGTCTCCATCAGCTTCGGGTCGCTCAGCCCGGGGATCTTGTGGAACTTGTTGGTCTCGAGGTCCCAGATGCCGGGCGTGCGGCCGACGTTGTCGGGCCCGTAGCCCGCGTTGGCGCCCGAGTAGAAGATCTTCCCGTTCTCCATCTGGAAGAGGGCCGGGTAGGTCGGGAACTGGCGGATCCCCTTGGTGTACGTCCACTTCTTGGTCTTCGGGTCGTACGTCTCGTTCTTGCCGGGGACGAGCTGGCCGATGTCGTCGAGCCCGGAGACCGAGAGGACCTTGCCGTCCGAGAGCGTGGTCAGCGTCGGGTACCAGCGCGCCTCGTTCATCGGGTCGACCTTGATGTACTTCTCGGCGACCGGGTCGAACTCGTAACTGTCCCTGATCCCCTGGAAGTCCTTCTTGTCGAGGGCGAGCTTCTGCGCGATGCCGTAGACGTTGCGTGCGTCGGCGCCCTTGAGGCCCTGCACGCGGTAGTTGTCCTGCGTGCCCGTCTCGTACTTCGTGCCGCTCTTCTGCGCCTCGACGTAGACCCGGCGGATGCCCGGGTCGTTGCGCAGGAACTTGCCCGTATTGGGGTCGAAGACCTTCTTCGCCCGCTCGATGGTGATGTTCTCGCTGGTGACGAAGGTCTTGCCGTTCTCCTTGCCGGTGAACCTGGACCCCTTGGGGATCGTCTTCGGCTCGTCCGGGTCCTCGTTGTGGACGATCATCAGGCCGCCGGCCTTGGTGACGTCGCCCTTGAGCTTCTCGTAGCTCTTGGTGCCGCCCGCGATGAGCAGATTTCCGTTGGCCAGCTGGGTGTGGCCCGTGCAGAACAGGTCGGTGGGCGTGGGGATCTTCTTGATCGTCCCCTTCACCGGGTCCCACAGCCGGGTGTCGAACTTCTTCGCGTCGAAGTTGTCCTGGTTGTTCCCGGAGCCGGCCACGAGCAGGATCTTGCCCGTGTGCAGCAGGGCGGCGTGGATGGTGTTCTGCCGGTACTCCTCGGGGAACTCGACGATGTCCCACTTGCCGTTCTCGGCCTTGTACTCGGGCTTGTTGATCTTGTAGTCGTGGTACTTGGCCGACCCGAACCGGTAGAGCCACGGCCCGTTCATCCCGGCAAGCGCTAGCACCACCACCGAGCCGATGGCTATGCGTCGGGCACGGCGGCGGCTGGCACCGTCTTTCACTTGTTACGTCCCCCCAGGGAAATCTGCATGGTCTGGTCGTTGCCCCCGTCTGCGGCCCATGCGGGCTTCTGCTGCGGCACGCTGTGCGGCTGCGGATGCGGCGGCCCGGACGTCTCGGCGGCGGGCGGCTTCGGCTTCTTCCTGTCCTGGCGCAGCATGTACCGCCAGGCGAACATCGGCAGCGCCGTGATCAGCAGGGCGAAGCAGGCCCAAGTGATCATCGCTGGGTGCGAGTGTCCGTACACGAAGCCGGCGGCGATGGACCCGGCGAAGACGAGGATGAAGTACCAGTGGTACCGGAAGGTGCCGAACCACCGGTCGGGGCTGGCCGAGTCGCCCTTGGGCGTGACGACGAACTTGCTCTTGCGGCGCAGCACCGCGTCGAACAGGGCCTTCGCGTACAGCGGCGCGGACAGCGCGGACATCACCATGCCGGCCACGCCGCCGGAGCCCTCGGGCTCGTGGGGCGAGACGTTGTGCCGGCGGTTCCAGATGTAGAGGCCGATCTGCAGTGCCGATGCGTTGCCGTACAGCATCAGCCAGATGGTCGGGTCGATGTTCACGCCGGATGCGCCGAGACCGAGGAACAGGGCGCAACTCAGCGCCGCCAGAATCCAGTTCATGGCGGACATCGGGTAGAAGATGATCATCATCGTGTAGTTGAAGAGCTTGCTCGGCGGGAG
The DNA here is from genome assembly GCF_035918235.1 of Streptomyces sp. NBC_01445. Classification (NCBI taxonomy): domain Bacteria; kingdom Bacillati; phylum Actinomycetota; class Actinomycetes; order Kitasatosporales; family Streptomycetaceae; genus Streptomyces; species Streptomyces sp. NBC_01445. Next base: position 6,363,502 of record NZ_CP109485.1, read on the forward strand.
CGAGAAGAAGCCCTTCCAGTACTGCTTGAGGATGGTCTCGTACGTGCCACGCGACCAGCGCATCTGCTGCGTGAAGAAGTCCGTCCAGGCGCTCGGGCCCTCACCGACGGCGAGCACGTCCGGTGTGTACACGGACCGCCACTTCCTGCCGGTGGCCGGGTTCTTGGCGCGGTGGATCTCGAAACCGGTCGCCATGTCCTCGGTGATCGAGTCGTACAGACCGCCGATCTGCTTGAGGGTCTTGATACGGACCGCGTTCGACGTGCCCACGAACATCGGGGCGCCGTAGGCGTTGCCCGCGCGCTGGATCAGAGCGTGGAAGAGGAACTGCTGCGACTCGGCGGCCTTGGTGACGAAATTGTCGTAGTTGCCGTACACCTGGGGGCCGATGACGAAGCCGACGTCCGGGTCGCGGAAGAAACCGAGCATCCGCTCCAGGTAGTTGGGCAGCGGCACATGGTCGGTGTCGACGGAGGCGAAGTAGTCGTAGTCGTCGCCGTGCGCGTCCAGCCAGGCGTTGTAGTTGCCGTGCTTGGTCTTGGCGCGGTGCGGGCCCTTGGCCTGGTTCCACCGCGCGACGCCCTTGCGGGAGAAGTGGTGCACGCCGAGGCGCTCGCAGACCGCCTTCACCTCGGGGTCGTCGCCCTCGTCGAGGAGCCAGATGTGCAGCAGACCTCGGTGGCGCAGCTTGACCGCCGCCTCCAGGGTCTTCGTGACCATCTCGATCGGCTCCTTGCCGGGCACGAACGAGGTCAGGAACGCGACTCTCGTGCCGGTCTCGGGCACCACCGGGATCGGGTCGCGGGCGACGAGCGTGGCGTGCGCGTTCGACAGCACGTTCATGCAGCGGAAGAACTCGATCAGGCCGATCGACACCAGCATCACGACGTCGAGCGCGGGCAGGAAGTCGTACGCCGGGTAGTCCCGCTGCGTCCAGTGCTCGGGCTGGAGCAGCCAGAAGAGGAGCACGAGGGAGAGCAGCGGCGCGGCGCCCAGCATCAGCGCGGCCCGCAGCCGGTGCGGCTCCTGCGAGAGCAGCGAGCGGTACTGCACCTTGTACGGCTTGCCGGGTTCGGGCTGGGTCAGCGGGCCCGCGAGCCGGCTGTAGTGCTCGTAGTCGTAGCGCGGCAGGGTCTTCTTGATGCGCCGGAAGCCGCCGGTGCGATGCGGCGGCACGCGTAGCTGGGTGGTCTGGGACGGATCGAAGTTCTGCCGGGCGCCCGTCGGCGTCGACGTCATGAGTCATTCCCCCCGCACGCAAGTCACTGCGTGGTCGTCGGTCATCCGTCCGGTTCGGTCCCCCTCGACCTTGCCGGACGTGTCAGTGGCAGGCCACCATCCCCCGTCTAAGACTGAGACGACGGCCTTCCGGTTGCATGATGCCCCCCTCGGCATCGCTTCATGAACGGGGCCCCCACCCCTGAATCGAGCGCAACCGGCGCCGGCCGAGTGCCGGCCCCAACTGCCGTGTACCGCCTGCCTCATCGGAGCCAATTGCTCCAGGACAGGGTTCTACGCACCTCATCATGATCGCAAGGGCGATACGAAGCGAAACAAGCTGTTTACCGGTCATACGCGCGATTTGGTGCGCCTGTTGGGGCGGATGGGGCGCGCCGGCGTCGCCCACGGGGCGCGCGCCGGGGGCTCAGGTGTTGCCCATCGGGCGCGCGCCGGAGCGTTTCGCCGGGGGTGCTTGCCGGGGTGCTCAGGTGGTGCTCGCGGGGGTGCTCGCCGGGGTGCTCGCCGAGCTGGTCAGGCGTTGCTCGCGGGGTGCTCGCCGCGGGTGTCCGCGCGGTTGCTTGCCGGGGTGCTCGCCGAGGTGCTCAGGTGCTGCTTGCCGGGGGTGCCCGCGGGGCTGCTCGGCGGGGTGCTCAGGTGTTGCTCGCGGGGCGCTCGCCGCGGGTGTCCGCCGGAGTGCTCAGCCGGGCGCGGATGTCGCCGAAGTGCTCCCTTATGGCGCGCTCCGCCCGCAGCGGGTCGCCGGAGCGCACCGCGTCGACGATCTCGCGGTGTTGGAGTCCGGTGACCTTCGGGTCGTGCGGGATGGCGACGAGGTCGGTGCGCACGCGGTGGAAGGCGTCCCAGAACGCCTCCATGACCTCGCCGAGCAGAGGGTTCCCGAGGCCGCGGTAGAGCGTTGCGTGGAAGGCGCGGTCGGTGCCCGGGCTCACGGCGCCGTCGGCTGCGGCCTCGGTGTCCATGCGGTCGACGAGGGCGTCCAGTTCGGCGAGGTCGGCGTCGGGGACGCGTCCGGCGAGGCGCGCGATGAGGCCGGTCTCGACGGCCTCGCGCAGTTCGAGGAGCTGGAGCAGGCTGTCCTCGCCGCGGTAGTGCCCGGCGACGGTGCGGAAGGTGAGCCCCTCGATCATGGGGGCCATGGACATCGGCCCGACGTACGTGCCGAAGCCGTGCCGGATCTCCACGATGCCCATCGCCTGGAGAGCTTTGAGCGCCTCGCGCACGGAGTTCCGGCTGACGCCGAGGAGCTCCATCAACTCGGGCTCGGTGGGCAGGGAGGCACCGGAGGGAAGCCGCCGGTCGATGATGAGCTTTTTGATCCGCTCCTGGAGGTCGCGCGCCATGGCCCCACGTTATCGGCAGGAACGGCGTCCGTACGCCCCCCGAACAGCAGAAAGACTCCCGCTTACGTGGAGGGCCCGGCAATGGCGGATGCCCCTCGCTCTCGCGAGGGCCTCCGCCGTGCCTGTGCGCCGTCAGGGACTCGCCCCCCGGACCCCCAGCCGCCTTCGCTGGGTCGGGGCCGGCCCGCAAATAGCGAATGCCCCCCACTCGCGTGGAGGGCATTCGCTGTGTCTGTGCGCCGCCAGGGACTCGAACCCCGGACCCGCTGATTAAGAGTCAGCTGCTCTAACCAACTGAGCTAGCGGCGCCTGCTGACCTGGAGAACTCTACCTGAATCCCTGGGGTGCTCCGGACCACCACGCCCGTCCGTATCACCCTATTTGTCCGGTAAGTGCATCATTTGGACCGTCAACATGCGATATCACCGGAGAGTTGAGAGGCTTCCGTTTGTACTGATAGTTGGACATTTCATTCTGGAGTGTGAGGGGAATCGCATGGAAGCTCCGGTGTTCGAGGAATTCGATCCTGCGAGCGACTGTGACTGCCCGGGGTGCCTTCGCTGGCGGCATGCCGCCGGGAGCTCCCCGTCGTCGCTGACGATCGGGCTCGGCGGCCACCCCGCCGCCCACGGCGCCCGGCGCGCCCTCGTCCTCGCCGCCGCGGCCGGCACGGTCATCGGCGGCGCGCACACGGTGCCCGCCGTCGCGTCCACCCACGGACCGGCCAGACCGGGGCTGCCGTCCTCGGACGAGCCTCCGACCCCGCAGGGCGGCACGGGCCCGCTGCACGGACCGGCGGGCAGCCCGGCCACGCATCCGGGCCAGGTGACCGGACTGCCGGCCACGACCCGCGCGGCGATCATCAACCGGGCCAAGCTCTGGATCGCCGCCAAGGTGCCGTACAGCATGGTCAAGTTCTGGAGCGACGGCTACCGGCAGGACTGCTCCGGCTTCGTCTCCATGGTGTGGAAGCTCGGCAGCAACGAATGGACCGGGAGTCTCAACAAATTCGGGACGCGCATCACGCGCGAGCAGCTCCAGCCCGGTGACATGCTGCTCTTCCATAATCCGGCGGACCCTCAGAAGGGCTCGCACGTCGTCATCTTCGGCGGCTGGACCGACTACACGCACACCTACTACGTCGCGTACGAGCAGACGCCGCCCCGCACCCGCAAGCAGTCCACGCCCTATGCCTACTGGAGCAACTCGTCCCACTATGTGCCCTATCGCTACAAAGGGCTGAAGCAGGCGGAGATGGCGGTCGGCGGTTCGGCGTCGACGGAGTTCCCGGGCGTCAAGTCGTTCGGTCCCGGAGCGGACAGCGCGACCGTCACGCGGCTCGGGAAGATGCTCGTCGACCGGGGCGGCAGCCGGTTCTACACGACCGGGCCCGGGCCGCGCTGGGGTGAGGCCGACCGGCTCGCCACGCAGGCGTTCCAGCGCGCGCAGGGCTGGACCGGCGCGGAGGCCGACGGCCTGCCAGGCCCCAAGACCTGGGCCTATCTCGTCAGCGGCAAGGGCAAGGACATCCGGCCCACCACCGGCGCTGCCGGCCACGGCTCCGCCGTGTCCAAGGTGCCTGCCTATCCCGGGCGCGGCATGTTCCGGCCGGGCGCGAGCAACGCACACGTCACCCAGCTCGGCAGGCAACTCGTGAAGAAGGGGTTCGGCAAGAACTACACGAAGGGCCCGGGGCCCCGCTGGGGCGAGGGCGACCGGCGGAGTGTCGAGGCGTTCCAGCGGTCCCAGGGCTGGCGCGGCGGCGCGGCCGACGGCTACCCGGGGCCCGAGACCTGGCGACGGCTCTTCTCGTGATCGCCCACCGGCCGGCCGCCGGCGGGGCGTGAGGCCCCGCCGGCCGCACGCGGCCCCGGGGGTGCGCGGCGACTCGCCTCGCCGCACCCCCCGAATCCTCCGGCCCCGCCGGGCCGGAGGCCATCGCGGATGTACGGATCCAGCACGGAGGCAAGGATGAGTGCGACGACGGAGCGGCCGGAGGGGCCCGAGCTGCCCGCGGAGGCCGACGGCGGCGATGCGCGTGACAGTCACGGGGTGCCCGAGGGCTTTTGCGCCGCGGGTTTCGACGAGCCGGGAACCGAGACGTCCGGCGGCCATCCCGCCCGGCTGATCCACAGCGAGTCCACCACGGAGATCCCGGTCCATCTGCTCTACCGGGACGGGTCCGACTCCGTCTCGGTGCCGCTGCCGCCGGCCATTGTCGCGCGCAGGCAGAGCGGCGGCGAGGAGCCGCGTGTACCGCTCCGGATGCCGCCGCGGCCGCCCTCGCGCCCGGAGCCGGTCGTCGACCCGGAGCTCGTCGAGCGCCCCGGGCGCACGCTGCCCGGGGCCCTCGGAGTCCTCGGCGGCCTCGCCGGCGCGGCGGGCGGTGCCGCGTCGTTGTGGTGGGGCGGGGTGCTGCCGCACATCACGGCGCTGCACGCTCCCGCGGGCGCGCAGTTCGGGGCCGTCCAGTGGGCGGCAATCGCGGGCTTCACGCTCGCCCTGTTCGGGTTCGGCGGTCTCGCGCGCGGCCAGACCGGCACGGCGGGGGTGCTCACCCTCTTCGGCCGCTACCGCGGAACCGTCCGCCGCACCGGCCTGATGTGGGTGAACCCCCTGCTCCTGTACCGCCGTACCGACGTACGCCTGCGGCACTGGCGCAGTGAGGCGATGCCCGCGGTCGACGCGAACGGGGTCGCCCTGCGCGTCGTCGTCCTCGTCGTGTGGCGCATCAAGGACACCGCGCGCGCCGCGCTCGCCGTCGAGAACCACCAGGAGTATCTGCGCGAGTGCGTGGAGGCGGCGATGGCGCGGGTGCTCTCGCAGTTCCCTGTCGATGCTCCCCCAGCCAACGCTGGGGGGACCCCCATCCACCAGGACGCCCCGACCCTGCGCGACGCCGAGGCCGTCGGCGACGCGCTCACCCGGCAGCTCGCCGCCGATGCGGCGCCCGTCGGCATCGAGGTGTTCTCGGCGCAGCCGACCAGGATCGAGTACGCGCCCGAGGTCGCCGCCGCGATGCAGCGCCGCCGGATCGCGGCGCTCGACGCGCAGCACCGCGACAGCGTGCTCACGTCCGTGGTCGACTCCGTCGAGGACACGGTGTCGCGGCTGACGACGCGCGGCCTGGTCGAGCTGGACGACTACGAACGCAAGGCGCTGGTCAAGGATCTGACGGTGGCCTTCTACACCGGCCGGGGCGGCGACGGGTCGTAGAGTCCCCGCCCATGGGGATCTCGAGACTGACGGCCGAAGCCTGGAAGCTCACCGCGTCGGGCCCGCGTGTCCTGCTGGGGATCGCCGGCCCGCCCGGCGCCGGGAAGTCCACGCTCGCCCGGGCCCTCGTGGAGCGGATCGGCGAGCAGGCCGCGTATCTGCCGCTCGACGGATTCCATCTGGCCGACGCCCAGTTGGAGCGCCTCGGGCTGACCGACCGCAAGGGCTCCGAGCCGAGCTTCGACGTGCGGGGGTACGTGGCGCTGCTGCGCCGGGTCCTCGACGACACCGCCGCGGACATCTACGTACCCGATTACGACCGCACGCTGCACGAGCCCGTCGCGGCGCGGCACGTGGTGTCGCCGGCGGCGCGGCTCGTCGTGACCGAGGGGAACTATCTGGCGTGCGACCTGCCGGGCTGGCGGGAGGCGCGGGAGCTGATGGCGCGGTGCTGGTATGTCGAGGCTCCGCCAAAGGTGCGTCAAGTCCGGCTCGTGGAACGGCAGTTGGCGGGCGGTCGGGACGCGGAGGGGGCTCGCGCGTGGGTGGCCGGAAATGACACGCCGAACGGGGAGCTGGTCGAGACCTCCCGGGGGAGATGCGACAGGATCCTCTCCACTATTGGTATGGACATGTTCAACTCCCGGCAATAATCTGGGGTCTGGTCTAGACCTGATCTAGCGCTGTGCGCACGGCTCACCGGAACTCCCCCACGTTCTCCAGGAGCGGCAGCATGCGAAAGAAGATGTACGCGGCCCTGCTCGGCCTCACCACCGCCGGGGCCTTCGTGCTCTCGTCGGGCGGCGCGAGCAGCCACGGCTACACCGACCTCCCCATCAGCCGGCAGAAACTCTGCGCCGACGGCACCGTCACCGGATGCGGCAACATCCAGTGGGAGCCGCAGAGCGTCGAGGGCCCCAAGGGTTTCCCGGCCGCCGGCCCCGCCGACGGGACGATCTGCTCCGCCAACCACGGAGAGTTCGGCGCCCTCAACGGCGCGAAGGCACCCAACGGCACCGCCTGGCCGACGACCAAGGTCACCGAGGGGGCAAGTCAGACCTTCCGCTGGCAGTTCACCGCGCGGCACTCCACCACGGACTTCCGCTACTACATCACCAAGAACGGCTGGGACGACAGCAAGCCGCTGACCAGGGCCGACCTGGACACCGCGCCGTTCCTGACCGTGCCGTTCAGCGGGCAGCCCCCGGCCACGCTCTCCCACACCGGCACCCTGCCCTCCGGGAAGAGCGGCCACCACGTGATCCTCGCGGTGTGGACGATCGCGGACACGGCCAACGCGTTCTACGCGTGCTCGGACGTTCAGTTCTGAGCCTGTCTTGAGGCTCCCGGGGCCTTCGCGCGGGTACGTTCCGTGCACGCCGTTCCGACCGGGGCGGCGTGCACGGAACGTGGTATCGGGGGATGGCCATGCAGGTCTTGTTCTTGATCGTGCCCGTGTTCATCGCGTCGGTGGCGATCTTCATGGCGGTGGCGCTGACGCGCCGCTCGATGCAGATGAGAAGGGCCTGGGCGAGCGGCCTGACCGCAGAGGCCCGCTGCCTGCGCGCGTTCACCTCGACGAGGCGTGACGACGACGGCTTCCGGAGCACCACGCAGCACCACGTGTACGAGTTCACGGCCGGTGACGGACGCCCCGTCAGGTTCGAGGAGGCCAACGGGCCCGCGACCACCGTGCAGGGCGATGTCGTGAGGGTGTACTACACCGCCGACCGCCCCGACCGTGCCACGGCGCACGCCCCGGCCCCGGTGCGGGCCGCGGCGGGCATGGTGTTCCTGCTGGGCTTCCTCGGTCTCGTCGTCTCCTTCTGCGTATTCTTCGTGGTCGTCGCCGCCGAGATGCCCTTCTGACCCGAGGCCCCCATGGATGCCGTGTTCCACATACTCTTCCCGGTCCTGATCCTCGTCCTGGTCTGGGCCGGCTACGCGATCGTCCGCAGAAGCAACGAGCGGCAGGCCGCCTGGCAGAGTGGGCTGACCGCGCGGGCGCGGGTCGTCCGGGCCTATGTGACGGTCCAGGTGGTCAACAACATCGCCCGCCGGATCCAGTGGCACGAGTACGACTTCACCACCGCGGACCGGCGCGCGATCCGGTTCAAGGAGTCCGGTGGGCCGCCGAGCCGGGCCGCCGGTGACGAGGCGGTCGTCTACTACACGGTCCAGCAGCCCGACAAGGCCACCGCGTCGGAGCCGAGTCCCGGCAAGGACGCGTTCGGCATGATCTTCGGCCTCGTCGTCATCGTCGCGACCATCGGCATACTCATCAACGTCATGGTCCAGTACGGCTGATCCGCCGCCGAGGTCTCCACTTCTGACGATGCGTCAATTATGGTGCCCGGTCATGGGTCCCATGAGGCGTACCGTCGCGGAACTCGTACAGGAGCGTTGGGGCGACCACCGCCCCGGACTGTGGTGCGAGGACCAGGTCCTCAGTCATCACGAGGTGGCTGCGGGCGCCGCCGCCCGGGCCGCGCTCCTCGCCGACCTGCTGCCCAGGGGGGCGGAGCCGCACATCGGCGTACTCCTGGACAACACCCCGGAGTTCCCGCTCTGGCTGAGCGCCGCGGCCCTCGCGGGTGCCGCCGTCGCCGGCGTCAACCCCACCCGGCGCGGCCCCGAACTCGCCCGCGACATCCTCCACACCGACTGCCGCGTCCTCGTCACCGAGCGGTCTCGTCTGCCGCTGCTCGACGGGCTCCAACTCCCTGGCGTACGCATCCTGGTGACGGACTCCGACGCTTACGGTGAGCTGCTCGCGCCGTACGAGGGAGCCAAGCCCGACCCCGCGCGCGCCACCCCCGAAACCCGCATGCTGCTCTACTTCACCTCCGGCTCCACGGGCGCGCCCAAGGCCGCGATCTGCTCGCAGGGGCGCCTCGCGGCGGCCGGGCAGTCGCTCGTCGGCCAGTTCGGCGTGCGCCCCGACGACGTCCACTACATCTGCATGCCGCTGTTCCACGGCAACGCGGTGATCGCCGACTGGGCGCCGGCCGTCGCGGCGGGCGCGGGCGTGGCGCTGCGGCGCCGGTTCTCGGCGTCCCGCTTCCTGGGTGACGTACGGGCGTACGGGGCCACGTACTTCACGTATGTCGGGCGGGCCGTGCAGTACATCCTGGCCACCGACGAGCGGCCCGACGACCGGGACAACCCGCTGCGGATGGGCTTCGGCACGGAGGCGGGGGCGGTGGACGCGGCGCGGTTCGCCGAGCGGTTCGGGGTGCGGCTCGTGGAGGGGTACGGGTCGTCCGAGGGCGGCGCCGCCATCCAGCGCTCGGCGGGGACACCGCCCGGGGCGATAGGGCGGGCGACACCGGGGGACGACCTGGCGGTCGTGGACGCGGCCACCCGTCGGGAGTGCCCGCCCGCGGAGTTCGACGCGGACGGCCGTCTCGTCAACGGGGCTGCCGCGATAGGGGAGTTGGTCAACCGCGGCCGCACGCCCTTCGAGGGGTACTGGCGCAACGAGGACGCGCACGCACAGCGCGTACGGGACGGCTGGTACTGGACGGGGGATCTTTTCTACCGCGACCGCGAGGGGTTCCTGTACTTCGCGGGCCGCACCGACGACCGGCTCCGGGTCGACAGCGAGAACCTGGCGCCCGCGATGATCGAGAACATCCTCGCCCGGTACGAACACGCTGCCGCGGTCGCCGTGTACGGCGTGCCCGACCCGGTGGCCGGCGACCAGGTGATGGCGACGCTCGCCCTGCGCGGGACGGACCCGGCCGAACCCTTCGACCCCCTCGGCTTCGCCGAATTCCTGCTCTCGCAGGCCGACTTGGGGACGAAGATGGCGCCTCGCTTCGTCCGGATCGTGGGGCGGATGCCCGTCACCGCGACGAACAAGGTGCACCGGGTGGGGCTGCGCCGCGAGGGGTTCCGGTGCGCGGACCCCGTGTGGTGGCGGCCGCCGGGGGAGAGCGGGTACCGGAGCCTCACCGATGCCGACGTCACGGCGCTCTCGCAGGAGTACGCGGCACACGGGAGATCGGAGCTGCTGGACGGGTGAGGCGTGTGCACCTTGGCGCGCGCCCCTGGGGGACTGCTCAGGCGAAGGCCGCCGCGTTGCGGGCCGCCCACTGTGCGAACGTGCCGGGCTCGCGGCCGAGCAGGGTGCGCACGTCCGGGCTCACCCGCTGCTCGGCGGGGAGCGGCGAGCCGAGGATGTCGAGCGTGCCGTCCACGACCGGCTCCGGCATGAACCGCGTCATGAAGGCGCGGGCCTCCGCGCGGCTCAGTTCGGTGAACCGCACCTCGGCGCCGATCGCCTCGCCGAGCGCCGCGGCCTGCTCGCGCGGTGACACCGCCACCGGTCCCGTCAGCTCGTAGGCCCGGCCCGCGTGACCGTCCTCGCGCAGCGCGACGGACGCGACCGCCGCGATGTCCGCCGGGTCGACGACCGGCAGCGCCACATCGGCGAAGGGGGCTGCGACGGTGCGGTCGGCGCGGATGGAGTCGGCCCACGCGAAGGCGTTCGAGGCGAAACCGCCGGGGCGCAGCAGCGTCCAGTCCAGGCCCGACTGTCGCACGGCCTCCTCGAAGGCGTGCAGCCTGGCGTGCGAGACGGCGTCCGGCCGCGTCACCGCTCCCTGCGAGGAGAGCAGGACCACGCGGCGTACACCGGCCGCCTTCGCCACGTCGAGCACCGCGGCCGGCGGCTCCCCGGCCTGGTGCAGCTCGGCCCCGATCAGCAGGAACAGCGCGTCGGCCCCCTCCAGCGCGGGCCGCAGGCCGGCCGCGTCGCCGACGTCCGCCTGTACGTGGCGTACGGGCAGGTCGGGCGCGGGGCGGCGGGACACGGCGGTGACCTGCTCGCCGGCGGCGGTCAGGGCGGCGACGAGCGGACGGCCGACGTTCCCGGTGGCACCCGTGACAACGATCATCTTCAACTCCCTTGTACTGAGGGGGCTTTGGTGCCCCGCTCTGTTCTCGAAAGCTAGCATCCTGAGTAAAGTAGGTACCTAGAGGAAAGTGACTTTCCGGGAGGGCTGTATGAGCGGCAGTGCAGGGCGGAAGGACGGAGGGCCCGAGCAGGCCTGCCCGATCTCGCCGGTTCTCGACATCGTCTTCAGCCGCTGGACCACGCCGATCCTGTGGGCGCTCAACGAGTACGGCACCCAGCGCTTCGTGCAGCTCCAGCGCGCCATCGGCACCATCACGCCGAAGGTGCTCACGCAGCGCCTGCGGCAGATGGAGCGCGACGGACTCGTCGTGCGCACGTACTACCCGGAGGTGCCGCCGCGGGTCGAGTACGAGATCAGCGACCTGGGCCGCAGCCTCGCCCCGCTGTTCGCGACGCTGGCCGAGTGGTCGTCCGGGCATCTGCCCCTGGTCGAGGAGGCGCGGGAGAGGTTCGACGCGGGGGAGGGGGCGGGGACGGCCCCGGTCACCGGGCCGTCCCCAGCTGCTGGGCCCGCCCGGTGACCTCCCTCGCCGCCTCCCTGCGCGGCCCCTCCTACCTGCGCGGCAGCGCCCCGTGGTGTGCCGCCGGATATCTCGCGGGAGGGGTGCTCGTCGGGGCGCCGCTCCTGGTCACGTTCGTGACGCTCGGGGTCGCGGGCGCCGTGCTCTCCCTCGTCCTCGTGGGGCTGCCGCTGCTCGCCCTGCTCGCGCTCGCCGGGGTCCCGGTCGGTGCGCTGGAGCGACGCCGGCTGCGGCCCGTGACCGGCGATGCGGCGCCCAGCCCGCACCGCACACCGGCCGAGCCCGGCGCCACGGCCTGGCTGCGGCTGCGCCTCGGCGAACAGGCGACCTGGCGCGAACTCGCCTACGCCGCGCTCCTCGCGCTCGTCCTGTGGCCGCTCGACCTGCTGGTCCTGGCCTGCACGATCGGCCTCGCGGGGGCGGTGGCGGCGGCGCCGGTCCAGCTCGCGAGCGCCGGGCGCGACACCCGGGTCGTGAAGCTCTGGCTCATCGACTCCTACGGGCAGGCCGCTCTGTGCACCGTCGCCGGGCTCGCCCTGCTCGCGGTGCTCCTCTACCCGCTCGGCGCCTATGCCGCGGCGCGGGCCGCGCTCGCCCGGCTGCTGCTCGCGCCGCGAGAGACGGAGGAGGAGGCGCGGCTCGCGGAGGTCACCAGGTCGCGAGCGCGCCTGGTCGCCGCGTTCGAGGCCGAGCGGCGCCGCATCGAGCGCGACCTGCACGACGGCGCCCAACAGCGCCTGGTCGCCCTCACGATGAGCCTCGGGCTCGCCCGCCTCGACGCCCCCGCGACGGGACCGCTCGCCGAACGCATCGCCACCGCGCACGAGGAGGCGGGCCAAGTGCTCGTGGAGCTGCGGGAGTTGATCCACGGAATCCACCCTCAGGTCCTCGCCGACTACGGGCTCGCGGCCGCCCTCGACGACGCCGCCGACCGCTCGGCCGTCCCCGTCGACACCCGCATCGACCTGCCCCGCCTGCCCGGACCCGTCGAATCCGCCGCCTACTTCGCGGTGTGCGAGGCCCTCGCCAACACCGCCAAGCACAGCGGCGCCGGCCGCGTCCTCCTCACCGCACGCCACGAGCGCGGCCGGCTCGTCATCGACGTACAGGACGACGGAGGCGGCGGCGCCGATCCCGCGCGCGGCAGCGGGCTCACCGGACTCGCCGACCGGCTCGCCGTCCTCGATGGCACACTGACGATCATCAGCCCGGCCGGCGGGCCGACCGCCCTGTCCCTGGAGATCCCGTGCCCGGCGCTCTGAGAGTGGTCCTCGCCGAGGACGCCGTGCTGCTGCGCGAGGGTCTCGTCGGCCTGCTCGCCCGGTTCGGGCACGAGGTGGTCGCCGCGGTCGGTGACGCGGACGCGCTGCGCGCCGCCGTCGCCGAGCACACGCCGGACCTCGTGCTCACCGACGTACGGATGCCGCCCGGCTTCCAGGACGAGGGCCTGCGCGCCGCGCTCGCCCTGCGCGCGGACCGCCCCGGCCTGCCGGTCCTGGTCCTCAGCCAGTACGTGCAGCGCTCGTACGCGGCCGAGCTCCTCGACACGGGCGACGGCACCGGCGTCGGCTATCTGCTCAAGGACCGCGTGGGCCAGGTCGAGCAGTTCGTCGAGGCGGTGGAAGGGGTTGCCTCCGGCGGCACGGTGGTCGACCCCGAAGTCGTACGCCAGCTGCTGCGCCGCCGCCGCGACCCGCTGGAGCGCCTCACCCCACGGGAACGCGAGGTCCTCGCCCTGGTCGCCGAGGGCAGATCGAACGGAGCGATCGCCCGGCACCTGGTGGTGAGCGAGGCGGCCGTCGGCAAGCACATCGGCAACATCCTGGGAAAACTGGACCTGCCCCCGGCGGACGATACGGACACTCATCGCAGGGTGCTGGCTGTGCTGGCTTACTTGAGGGCTTGATACGTGGGGGGCCCGCATGCGGGCCCCCGCTTACGCGGAGGGCCGGGAAATGGCGAATGCCCCCCACTCGCGTGGAGGGCATTCGCCGTGTCTGTGCGCCGCCAGGGACTCGAACCCCGGACCCGCTGATGCTGTGTCTTCCCGGGGGATGACCCCCGGACCCCCAGCCGCCTTCGCTGGGTCGGGGCCGGCCGGTAAATGGCGAATGCCCCCCACTCGCGTGGAGGGCATTCGCCGTGTCTGTGCGCCGCCAGGGACTCGAACCCCGGACCCGCTGATTAAGAGTCAGCTGCTCTAACCAACTGAGCTAGCGGCGCTTGCTGACTCGAAAATAATACCTGGTTCTGAGGGGTGCTCCTGACACACCCGGGCGGGCGCCTAGATCGCCAGGGAGAGCAGGACCGGGGCCGCTCCGCGGTTCAGCGTGTTTGCCGCGTGGTGCAGGCGGTGGGCGTGCTCGATGGGGAGCGAGAGGGCCAGTGCGCCCACTGAGGAGCCGGCCGTGAGCGGGACGGCGGCGCACACCGTGCCCACCGCGTACTCCTGGAGGTCGAGGACCGGCACCGTCGCCGGCTGGGCGTCGAGCTTGGAGAGCAGGACGCGCTCGTTCGTGATCGTGCGCGAGGTGAGGCGGGCCATCTTGTGGCGGGAGAGGTGGTCGCGCCGCGCGTTGAGGTCGAGCTGGCCGAGGAGGCTCTTGCCGATCGCGCTGGCGTGCGCCGCGGAGCGGAAGTCCACCCACTCGTTGACCGCGGGGGTCGTGGGGCCCTGGGCGAGCTGGGTGATGCGGATCTCGCCGTCCACGTACCGGCTGAGATAGACCGCCGCGCCCAGGGTCTCGCGCAGCCGGTCGAGGGTGTGCTGGAGGCTCATGGTGAGCGCGTCCTCGCGGCCCTGCGTCGAGCCGAGGCTGGTCAGCGTCTCGCCGGTGACGTACGCGCCGTCGGAGGTCTGCTCCACGTACCCGTCGCGGCGCAGCATGCGCAGCAGTGGGGCGAGCCGGTCGGCGGGCAGCCCGGTCTCGTTGCTGAGCTCGGTGTCGGTGACGCCGACGCCGCGTCGTGCGACGGTTTCGAGCACACGAAGGGCGTGCTGCACCGACTGGTGCTGCGCGATCGGCTCGTGCTTCAGCGCCACGGCATCCCCCTGCAAGGACCGGTTCCGGACAGCTGGCCTCGGTCCACGATAGCTGCCAAGGTGCCTTTGTGGGGCGCCAGTTGGCGACTTTGGTGGCACGCTCCGGGCCTGTCAGCAGGAGCGCGCCACCCTGGCATATGCCAAAGTCATGCCCCAGGTTCGGGACCTCGGGACTTAGCGGACCTCACCGATCGTGGTCACAGCACTGCGCTGAGAAATTCCCGCGTCCGCTCGTGCTCCGGATCGCTGAAGATCTTCTCCGGCGACCCCGACTCGATGACCCGGCCCGCGTCGAACATCAGGACCTGGTCCGAGATGTCCCGGGCGAAATTCATCTCGTGGGTCACGCAGAGCATCGTGATGTCCGTGGTGTGCGCGATGTCGCGCAGCACGTCCAGGACGCCGGCGACGAGCTCCGGGTCGAGCGCGGAGGTGACCTCGTCGAGGAGCAGTACCTGCGGGCGCATCGCGAGGGCGCGGGCGATGGCGACGCGCTGCTGCTGGCCGCCGGAGAGCTGCGTCGGGTACGCGTCGCAGCGGTCGCCCAGACCGACCATGTCGAGCAGCTCGCGGGCGCGCTGCTCCGCCTCGTCCTTGGAGAGGCCGAGCACGGTGACCGGCGCCTCCATGATGTTGCGCAGGACCTTCATGTTCGGGAAGAGGTTGAACTGCTGGAAGACCATCCCGATGTTCTTGCGGACCTCGCGGATGTGCTTCTCGCCGGCCGGGACGAGCTTGCCGGCCTTCTCCTCGTGCGTGAGGAACTCACCGTTGACCTTGATCGTGCCCTCGTCGGGCTTGATCAGGGTCATCAGGAGCCGCAGGATCGTCGTCTTGCCGGAGCCGGACGGGCCGATCAGCGTGACGTGCTTGCCGGAGTCGACGGAGAAGTCGAGCTCGTCGAGGACGGTGTTCCCGCCGAAGCGCTTGACGACCTTGTCGAAGCGGATCAGCTCGCTGCCGTCCACCTTGGGGTTGGCCTGGTCTGTGGGGAGGTTCGGGTCAGCGGACAAGACGTCGCTCCAGGGCTCGGAGGAGGAGGGAGGAGGGGTAGGCGATGACGATGAAGGCGACACCCACGACCGTGAGGGCCTCCGTGTACTGGAAGGTCTGGGCCGCTTCCAGGCGGGACCGCTGCAGCAGTTCGAGCACGCCGATCCCGGCGAGCAGCGGGGTGTCCTTCAGCATCGCGATCACGTAGTTGCCGAGCGCGGGGATCACGCGGCGGATCGCCTGCGGCAGGATCACCGCCGTCCACGTCCTGCCGTACGGCAGGCTCAGCGCCCGTGCCGCCTCCCACTGGCCGACGGGCACGGCCTCGATGCCCGCGCGGTAGACCTGCGCGGTGTACGTCGAGTAGTGCAGGCCGATGGCGACGATGCCGGTGGTCAGGGCGGAGAACTGGATGCCCCACTCCGGCAGCACGAAGTACAGGAAGAAGAGCTGCACGAGCAGCGGGGTGTTGCGGATGAACTCGGTGACGATGCCCACCGGCCAGCGCACGAAGCGCGTCGGGGCGCGGAGGGCGAGCGCCCAGACCAGGCCGACGCTGAAGGAGATCAGCGAGCCGAGGACGAGGGCCTGAAGCGTGACGAGCACGCCGTCCCAGAAGTGCGGCATGAAGTCGGCGACGGCCGACCAGTCCCAGGTGTCGGAAGCGGTGGTGATCACGCGCCGCCACCTCCCGCGCTGGTGGGAACCTGTGAGACGTCCGTCGTCTGGCGGATGTTGAGCTTGCGCATGATGCCGATTCCCGGGTCGGGGCGCTGGCCGATACCGGCCTTGGTCTTGCGCTCGAGCGCGCGCATCCCGCGCGTGAGCAGGAAGGCGATCACGAAGTAGATGACGAGGGTGATCGCGTAGATCTGGGCGCTCTCCTGGGTGGCGAGGCGCACCAGGTACGCGGCGAAGGAGACGTCACCGATGCCGAGCAGCGAGACCAGGGCGGTGCCCTTGAGGAGTTCGATCAGCAGGTTCGAGAACGGCGGGATCATCTCCGGCACGGCCTGCGGCAGCAGGATCAGCCGCATCCGCTGCCAGGGGGTGAAGCTCAGCGCGACCCCCGCTTCGCGCTGGGCGGGCGTCACCGAGTTCAGCGCGCCGCGCACCACCTCGGCGCCGTACGCGCCGTAGGACAGGCCGAGCGCCAGGACCGCGGCCCACATCGGGACCAGGGACCAGCCGGCGAGCTGCGGCAGGACGAAGAAGATCCAGAACATCAGGATCAGCGCCGACGTGCCGCGGAAGACCTCGGTGTAGAAGCCCGCGACGAAGCGCACGATCCACAGCCTGTGGGTGCGGGCCATGCCCACACCGAAGGCGACGACGGTCGCGAGGGCCGCGCTGTACACGGCCAGCTGGATCGTGATCCAGATGCCCGGAAGGACCCAGTGTTCCCACAGTCCCGCTGTCATTTGCACAGCTCCTCTGCGGTCAGCTTCGTCATCTCGGCCTGCGTGAAACCGAACGGCCGCAGGATGCGGAAGAGTTCGCCGCTCGCCTTCATCTTGTGGATCTCCTTGTTGAAGGCGTCGCGCATCGCGGTGTCGTTCGAGCGGAACGTGAACCCGCCGCCGTCGACGTGCTTCTTGCCTCCGACCAGGGGCGCGAACGGCTCGGTGTGCTCGGCCTTGCGGCTCTTCTTCGTCACCTCACGGGTGGTGAGGGCGGTGCCGGCGAACACGTCGATGCGTCCCGCCTCCACGGCGTTCAGGCCGGCGACCTGGTCCTGGAGGATGACGATGTCGCTCTCCTTGTAGCCCGCCTCGACCGCGTAGGCGATCTCCGCGTAGCCGGTGCCCGTGCCGAGCTTCGCCTTCGCCTTCACGCAGTCCGCGTAGTCGTGCAGGTCCTTCGGGTTGCCCTTGCGGACGATGAAGGAGTCGAGCATCTGGTACTCGGGGTCGGAGAAGATGACCTGCCGGCAACGCTCCTTGTTGATGTACATCCCGGCCGACACCACATCGAACTGCTGGGTCTGCAGGCCGGGTATCAGGGAGCTGAAGTCGGTGGCGACGGGCTGGACATGGCCGACACCGAGCCGTTTGAAGATGACCTTGGCGAGTTCGACTGCCTCACCGGTGAACTCGCCGTTGTCGTCGATGTAGCCGTACGGCACCTCGCCCGCGATCCCGAGACGCACCGTGCCCTGCCCCTGGAGTCGGGCGAGGGTGTCGCCGTTCGGTACACGGCTGCACCCCGCGGCCCCGAGGGCGCCGGCCGCGCCGAGAGCGGTGGCACCGATGAGCAGAGATCGTCGGCGTATGCCCTTTCTGTTGCCTTCTAGGCTTCGTGTTCCTTCTGTGACGTTCCAAATAGGTGGAGCCATGGGCGCGCGGCTACCCGACTCGACACGACCTATGCGTATCAATTCAAGCCCCTGATGCGAGCGGGGCGCCCTTGACCCAGGGGGGAGCATGGGGCTGAACATGGAGGGCATGGCCGACCGATACATCGAAGTCTCCCTCGCCAAGCGGGGAGTTCAGTGCACGGCAAAGCTGCTCGACGACCGCGCTCCGCTGACCTGCGCGGCGGTGTGGGACGCGCTTCCACTGGGCTCCGACGTCTACCACGCGAAATACGCGCGCAACGAGATCTACGCCCTTTTCCCGGCATTCGCGGACCGGGAACCACCCCAGGAGAATCCGACCATCACCCCTATTCCGGGGGACCTCTGCTATTTCTCCTTTTCCGGTACGGAACTGGGGACCCAGGCATACGGCTATGAATCCGGCGCCGAGCTGAAGCCCGGCGCCGTCGTCGTCGACCTCGCCCTCTTCTACGAGCGCAACAACCTGCTGATCAACGGCGACGTCGGCTGGGTCCCCGGCATCGTCTGGGGCCAGGTCGTGGAAGGCCTCGACCGGATGGCCGATGCCTGCCAGGACCTGTGGCGCGGTGGCGCGCTGGGCGAGACGCTCGAGTTCAGGCGAGCGTAGGCGCCGGAATTCCGGCGATCCCCGCCTCGTACAGGCTGTGCGCGGCACGCAGGACCAGCGCGTCCGCGTGCCGCGCGCCCACGATCTGAAGCCCCACCGGCAGCCCGTCCGCGTCCACCCCGACCGGGACGGTCGCGGCCGGCTGCTGCGTCAGGTTGAACGGGTACGTGAACGGCGTCCACCCCGTCCAGCGCCGCAGCCCCGACCCCTTCGGCACCTCGGTGCCCGCCTCGAACGCCGTCAGCGGCAGCGTCGGCGTCACCAGCAGGTCGTACGTCGAGTGGAACCGGCCCATCCGCCGCCCGAGCTCGGCCCGCACGTCGACCGCCGCGAGATAGGCGAGCGCACTGTACCCGGCCCCCTGCGCACAGATCTCGCGCAGGCCCGGATCGAGCAGCGCGCGCTGCGCGGGCGAGAGGTTCTGTGTCACGCGTGCCGCCCCGCTGAACCACAGCGTGTGGAACGCCTCGACCGGGTCCGTGACGTCCGGATCGGCCTCCTCGACGTACGCCCCGAGCCCCGCGAGCCCCTCCACGGCCTTGCGGACCGCCGCCGCGACCGCCGGCCGGACCGCGACCTGCCCGCCGAACGACGGTGAGAACGCGACGCGCAGTCCCCGCACCCCGCCGCTCAGCCCGTCGCGGAAACCGCCCTCCACCGGGCCGAGCTGCGACCAGTCGCGCCAGTCCGCGCCGGTGATCACGTCCATCATCAGCGCCGCGTCGGCCACGTCCCGCGTCATCGGCCCCACGTGCGAGAGCGTCCCGAACGCGGACGCGGGATAGAGCGGCACGCGCCCGTACGTCGGCTTCAGGCCGAAGATCCCGCAGAACGCCGCCGGGATCCGCACCGAGCCGCCGCCGTCGGTGCCCAGGGACAGCGGCCCCGCCCCGAGCGCCACCGCCGCGGCGCTGCCGCCGCTCGATCCGCCTGAGGTGCGCGAGAGGTCGTACGGATTGCGGGTCACGCCGGACAGCGGCGAGTCCGTGACGCCCTTCCAGCCGAATTCCGGCGTCGTCGTACGGCCCACGAACACCGCGCCGTGCTCGCGCAGCCGCGCCACGGACGGCGCGTCCTCGTCCCACGCGCCCTCGGCCCGCACCGTGCGCGAACCGCGCAGCGTCGGCCCGCCGCGCATCAGCAGAATGTCCTTCACCGACACCGGGACCCCGTCCACCAGGCCCTGTGGCTCACCTCTGCGCCAGCGCTCCGCGCTCGCCTTCGCCTGCGCGAGGGCGGTCTCCGTGTCGAGCCGCACGAAGGCGTTGACCGCGGGGTCCACCTCCTCGATGCGGCGCAGGACGGCCCGCGTGGCATCGACCGGGCTGAACCCGCCCTTGCGGTATCCGTCGACGAGCGCTTCCGCGGTCAGCTCGGTGAGGTCGGTCATCCGCTCTCCTCAGGTCGATCCGGGAGTGCCGATCCAGGACGTGATCATTCAGATCGGTCAGTGTCCGGGGACATACCCACGTTTCTTGTCGACCACGTTCGGAAGCTGCTCCCCGGACGCCCACTTCTCGTAGAACTCCACGAACTGGCGCGACAGTTCGTCCCGCCAGCCGACGATGTCGCCGCTCATGTGCGGGGAGACGATCAGGCCGGGCGCCGTCCACAGGGCGCTGTCCCCCGGCAGCGGCTCGTGCTCGAAGACATCGAGCGCCGCGCCCGCGATCCACCGCTTGGCCAGCGCATCCGCGAGATCGTCCTCGACCACGAGCTGTCCGCGGCCCACGTTGATGAAGCGGGCGGACGGCTGCATCATCCCGAAGAGCCGCGCGTCGAACATGCCGCGCGTGTCGTCGGTCAGCGGCGCCGCGCACACCACCCAGTCCGCGCGGGCCGTCAGCCGCCCGAGGTCCGCCGGCCCGTGCACTCCGGCCCGCGCGGTGCGCCCGACCAGCGCCGTCGTGATCCCGAGCGCCTTCAGCGTCGCGATGATCGCCCGGCCGATCGGCCCTGAACCCACCACGCAGGCCCGGGTGCCCGCGACGCGCTGCGTCTCACGGTGGCGCCACTCGCGCTCGCCCTGGAGAGCGAGGGTGCGCGGCAGGTCCTTCGCCATGGCCAGGACGAGCGCGCCCACGTACTCGGCGATCGGCTGGTCGAAGACGCCGCGCGCGTTCGTCACGACCGTGTCCGACGCGGCGAGTTCCGGGCACATCAGCCGGTCGACGCCCGCGCTCGCGGTGTGCACCCAGCGCGGGCGGGGGCCCTCGCCCGGCCAGGCGCGGCGCACCGCGTCGGACAGGAAGTCCCAGACCAGCAGCACGTCGGCCGAGGGGAGTTGAGCGGCGAGCGTCGACTCGTCGGCGTGCACGACGCGCGCCCGGCCCATGAGCCTTCCCAGGCGCGGCGGGGGGTCGTCGTCGAGCACCAGCAAAGTCACTTCAGACACGTTCGCTCCGGTCGTCGGGCCGCGCACTGGGGGTCATCGGGCCGGGAATCTGGCTGGTCGTCGAGCCGGTCATCGGGCTGGTCATCGGCAGAAACCGTTTCGCAACAAGGGTCCGCTTCATTGGTAGGAAAAAGTGCGGATTGACCACGCTGGCACCCGAACCTACCTTCGTCAACAGAGGCACTTTTCTGTTGCCCCCGCCCTGTCCCGACGTCCCGGCCCGCCGGCCGGCTCTCCGCAGCATCGTCTCGAACGTCTCAAGAGACTTGGGGCCTGTCATGGACGTCTCCTTCCTCGGCGGACCGCACCCGCAACGCGGTGTCGGTGTCGTCGCACCCTTCGACTTCGCCCTCGACCGCGAGCTGTGGCGCTGGGTTCCGGACGAGGTGTCACTGCACCTCACCCGTACCCCGTTCGTGCCCGTCGAGGTCAGCCTCGACCTGGCCCGTCTGGTCAGTGAGCACGAGACCCTCGGCGAGGCGGTGCGCGCGCTGAGTGCCGCCGAACCCGAGGTTCTCGCGTACGCCTGTACGTCGGGCAGTTTCGTCGGCGGCATCGCGGGCGAACGCGCCATGTGCGAGGCGATGTTCCGGTCGGGCGAACGCCCCTCCGTCACCACGTCGGGCGCGCTCCTCGAAGCGCTCACCGAGCTGGGCGCCCGCCGGATCGCCCTGGTCACCCCGTACACGCGGTCGGTGACCGAGTCGCTCGAGGAGTATCTGGCCGAGGCCGGCATCACCGTCACGGGCCGCGCCTTCCTCGGCCTGACCCGGCACATCTGGAAGGTGCCGTACCGGGACGTGGCCGACATGGCCAGGGACGCCGCCCGCCAGGACGCCGACGCGCTGTTCATCAGCTGCACGAACCTGCCGACGTACGACGTCATCCCGCAGCTGGAGGCCGAGCTGCGGATCCCGGTGATCTCAGCCAATCAGGTCACGGTATGGGCAGCGCTGCGCAGGCTGGGTACCCGTGCCGTGGGGCCGTATCAGGCGCTGCTGGACGAATCCGCTCGGAACTGGCGAGTTCCCGAGCTGCCGCAGCTGCCGCCGGAACCGGCCCATGAGCTGCCGGAAGAACAGGAAGGGTGGGCATGACCGCAGTCGGATTTCTCTACCCGGGACACTCGGCCGAGGACGACTATCCGCGAATCGAAATGCTGATCGACAGCGATGTGAGGCTGTCGGTCGTCCATACGGACATCGGTGAGGACGCGCACCGCGTCGACGCGCTGATCGAGATGGGCTCTCCGCAGCGGCTCGCCGCCGGTGTCGAGGAGCTGCGCCTGTCCGGCGCCGAGGCGGTCGTCTGGGCGTGCACCAGCGGCAGCTTCGTCCGGGGCTGGGAGGGCGCGCACGAACAGGTGCGGGACCTGGCCAGGGCCGCGGGCCTGCCCGCCTCCAGTACGTCGTTCGCGTTCGCCCACGCCGTACCGGAGGTCGGCGCGCGCAGCGTCGCGATCGCGGCGACGTACCCGGAGGACGTGGCGGAGCACTTCCGTACGTTCCTGAAGGCGGGCGGCATCGAGGTCGTCTCGGTGCGCGGCAGCGGCATCATCACGGCGGCCGAGGTCGGCACCTGGGGGTGGCCCGAGGTCAGGGCGATGGCCGTGGCGGGCGATCACCAGGACGCGCAGGCGCTGCTCCTGCCGGACACGGCCCTGCACACGGCGGCCTACGTCCGTGACCTGGAGCAGGAGCTGGGCAAGCCGGTCCTGACGGCCAACCAGGTCACCGTGTGGGAGGCGCTGCGGCTCGCGGGGCGGCGGGTGAACGCGCCGGCGCTCGGCGCGCTCTTCACGAAGGAGCCGCTGGTGCAGGTCTGATGCTTGTCCAGCGTCCGGATCAAGGGGTCCGGAATAAACCGGAGCCATCCTCCGTTAAGTCCGGGCGCAGACAGCACCGTACTTACAGGAGGACTCAGTGGCCGGAAACGACGAGATCCGGGCAACCGCCCAGGGCGCCGCCCCCGTGCCCCTTTCGGTCCTCGATCTGGTGACCGTCGGCGCCGGCCGCACCGCCACCGACGCCCTCCGCACCAGCGTGAAGATCGCCAAGCTGGCCGAGAACCGCGGGTTCAACCGCTACTGGGTCGCAGAACACCACTCCATGCCCGGAGTGGCGTCCTCGTCCCCGGCCGTGATCCTGGCCCATCTCGCCGCCCACACCGAGCGCATCCGCCTCGGTTCGGGCGGCGTCATGCTGCCCAACCACGCGCCCCTGGTCATCGCCGAGCAGTTCGGCACCCTGGAGGCGATGGCCCCGGGCCGTATCGACCTCGGCCTCGGCCGCGCCCCTGGCACCGACGGCGCGACGGCCGCCGCCCTGCGCCGCACGGACCGGCTCAACGAGGGCGCCGACGACTTCCCCCAGCAGCTCGCCGAGCTGACCCGCTTCCTCGACGACGACTTCCCGGACGGCCACCCCTACGCCCGCATCCACGCGGTCCCGGGCCCGGTCCAGGCGACGTCCCCCGGCGGCGTGCAGTCCCCGCACCGCCCGCCCATCTGGCTGCTCGGCTCCTCCGGCTTCAGCGCCCGCCTCGCCGGCGTCCTCGGCCTGCCCTTCGCGTTCGCGCACCACTTCTCCGCGCAGAACACGGTCCCGGCCCTCGACCTCTACCGCGAGTCCTTCAAGCCGTCGGCGGTTCTGTCCTCCCCGTACGCCCTCATCGGCGTCTCCGCGCTCGCCGCGGACGAGGAGAAGGAGGCCCGCCGCCAGGTTCTCGCGGCCGCCCTCAACATGGTCCGCCTGCGCACCGGCCGCCCCGGCCTCGTACCGACCCCCGAGGAGGCCGAGCGTTACGAATTCAGCCCGATGGAGCGGGAGTTCGTCGACAGCTGGAACTCGAACGTCATCCACGGCACCGCCGACGAGGTCCGCGCCGGCCTCGACGACCTGCAGAAGCGCACCGGAGCCGACGAGCTGATGCTCACCGCCAACGCCCACACCGCCGAGATCCGCCTGCGTTCGTACGAACTCGTCGCCGACGCGTACGGGCTGCCGCAGGCCTGACCCGGCCGACCGGGGTGCCGCCTCGCACGGGGGGAGGCGGCACCCCGCGTCTTTTCCCGACCTGTCGGGAACCGTCAGGAAGCCGTCAGCAGCGCGGAGATACGATCCGGCGCCACCGGGCGCGAGTACAGCCAGCCCTGGCCCGTGTCGCAGCCGATCTGGCGCAGGCGCGCCGCCTGCGCCGCCGTCTCCACGCACTCGGCGGTGACCGTGAGGCCGAGCCGGTGCGCGAGCTGCACCATGGCCTCGACGATCACGGCGTCCGCGGGGGTCGCGTGCTCGCCCCCTTCGTCGTACTGGAACCCGCGCACGAACGAGCCGTCCAGCTTCAGGACCGACACCGGGAGCCTGCTCAGGTACGCGAGGTTCGAGTAGCCGGTGCCGAAGTCGTCGATGGCGATGTGCACGCCCATGTCGCTGAGCGACTGCAGGGTCTGGAGGGGGCGGCCCGCCGAGCCCATCACCGCCGACTCGGTCAGCTCCAACTGCAGGAGTTCCGGGGCGAGTCCGGTCTCCGCGAGGACCTCGGCGACATCCGCCACCAGGTCCGAGTCCCACACCTGACGCACCGCCACGTTCACGCTCACATAGACCGGCGGAGTCCGGGGGTGCTCCAGCTGCCAGCTGCGCGCCTGCCGGCACGCCGTACGCAGGACCCACCGGCCCAGCGGCACGATCGAGCCGTCCTCCTCGGCCAGTCCGATGAACCGATTCGGCGTGAGCATTCCGAACTGGGGGTGATCCCACCGCACGAGCGCCTCGACGCCGCGCAGCACCCCGTCGCCCAGATTCACCAGCGGCTGGTACTCGAGGACGAACTCGCCGCGCTCCACCGCGGGGCGCAGGCTCGACGACAGGGCCTGTCGGGTCATCCGGTGCGCGTTGCGCTCCGGGTCGAACAGTGTCCAGCGCGCCTTGCCGTCGGCCTTCGCCCAGTACAGCGTGGTGTCCGCGGCCTGCATCAGGCCCGTCGCCGTAGTGCCCTCCATGTGCCGCTCCACGACCCCGATCGAGGCCGACACGGCGAGCCGCTGCCCCGACAGGTCGAACGGTTCCTGGACCGCACGGAGCACCGATTCGGCGAGCGCCGAGAGCTGTTCCGTGCCGGCCGAGTCCTCGACGAGCAGCGCGAACTCGTCGCCGCCGAGCCGCGCGACCAGCGGGGCCGCCGCCCCATGGCCGTAGCCGATCCGGTCGGCGCAGCGCGTGAGACGCTCGGCGACGGCGGCGAGCAGCCGGTCCCCGACGCCGTGCCCGAGCGAGTCGTTGACCGCCTTGAACCCGTCGAGGTCGAGGTAACACAGCCCGATCCGTCCGCTGCCCGCCCCGTCGTACGCGCCCGCCTCCAGCGCGGCGGAGAGCCGCTCGAAGAACAGGGTGCGGTTCGGCAGCCGGGTCACCGGGTCGTGCATCTGCAAGTGCCGCAGCCGCGCCTGGAGTTCACGGCGGGCGCTGATGTCGGCGAGGGAGAGCAGCACCGTACGGCCGCCCGGCACCGGCGAGACGGTGACCTGGACCCACACGGAGTGCCCGTCGGGGTGCTTGATCCTGCGGGTGCACGTCAGCCGCGCCTGCCGCCCGCGCAGCACCTCGCGGTACGTGTGCCAGGTGCGGGAGTCGGACACCAGGTCCACGAGCTCCGCCGCCGTGTGCCCGGTGAGCCCGCCGGGGTCCTCCACGCCGAGCATCGCGGCGAGCGCGGTGTTGGCGGTGATCACCTGGCCCCGGCGGTCCACGACGGCCAGGGCGAGGGGTGCGGCGAGGAAGGCCGAGAGGTAGGGGGCGGGCGGGGACGCCGGCGGGGGAGGGGGTGCGGTGCCGAGCGCCTCGTGGGCCCGGGCGTCCTGGCCCGCGAGTACGGAGTCGGGGGCGGAGGCGTGCGAGGGCGCCGCCACCGCTGCGGAACTCTCCGTGACGGCGCGGCGGGTGGAGTCGGGCGCCGCGTCGGCCGCGGTCGTCGGCCCTTCGGACATTCCGCTCACCGCTCGCTCCTGCAGTGCAGTCGTTCCGGGGGTCCGGGAGGGTTGCTCCCGGGTCATCACAGCCTGGGTGGCGAACGGCCTTCGCAGCCGGGCCCGCGCAGGAAAGTGTGCCGATCATAGAGGCAGCCCCGAGGCGCGAGCCAGCCTTGCCCGCCCGATCCGCCGGTTCGGCGGCATCCCGGGGTAGCCGGCAGATCGTTTCTGCTCGTGGCCGGCACAGCTTCTGGCCTCCCGCGATCGCGCGTGACGTTCTGTGACCGCCCGGGGTGTCGCCCCCTCACTCGACCGGGCCAGATAAACAGGGCGCAGTACTACAAATCCCCACACTCTGGGTTGGGTGTCCCGCTTTCCCGATCCGGAGGTCGACTTGCCGCGTCCGCTGCCACCCGGGGGAGTGGAGAGACCGCGCCTGCGCTCCGTCGGTGCGGCTCTCACCGCGCTCACCGCCATGGCCGCCACGTCCCTGGTCGCGGGTCCCGCGATTTCCGCCCCTTACGCGGGTCCCTGCTCGCTGGAGCGCACGGCGGCCCACCACTCGGAGGGCCTCGACACCTGGAACCGCGCCTATCCGCGCCCGGTCAGGACCCTCAACGCGGTGATGGTCTTCCTGTCCTTCCCCGACGCGCGGCCGACGACGACCCCCAAGGAACTCACGGCCGACTACTTCCCCGCCACCAGCGACTTCTACGACCGGGCCTCCTACGGGAAGTTCCACCTGGTCCCGCACCCGCAGCGCCGCTGGCTCCGCATGCCGCACAGCTCGACCTCGTACGCCATAGAGCGCGACTGGGACGCCGCGCACCGCGGCGCCTATCTGCGCGACGCCCTTCACACGGCCGACCGGCACACCGACTTCAGGAAGTTCGACGTCGTCTACTTCGTCGCCGACCCCGACGCCCCTGGCGTCGACTCGGACGCCACGAAGGTCGTCAACTTCGACAAGCCGATGCGGGCCGACGGTACGGACATCAAGCGCATCGTCACCGTCTTCGAGCAGCACCCGCCCGACCGCAACGTCCTCGCCCACGAGACGGGCCACGTCTTCGACCTGCCGGACCTCTACCATCGGCCGACCGACGGCAAGGGTGACTGGGACACGTATGTCGGTGACTGGGACGTCATGGGCAGTCAGTTCGGGCTCGCGCCCGACTTCCTCGGCTGGCACAAGTGGAAGCTGGGGTGGCTGGACCGGCGGCAGGTGGTGTGCGTGACCAGCAGCCGGCGGGTCACCCTCGAACCCCTGGCGTCCGCGCCCGCGCGGCCGGGCGCGGCGCCCGGAACCAACGGGGCGCCGTTCGGCTCGGGCTATGGGACGAAGCTGGCCGTCGTGCGCACCGGGGAGGACAGCGCGATCGCCCTGGAGGCCCGCGACGCCGACGGCAACGACGCGGCGACGTGCTCCGAGGGCATCCTCGTCTACCGGGTGCGCAGCGAGACCGCCTCCGGCCACGGCCCGGTCGAGGTGCTCGACGCACATCCCGACACGGATGCGTGCTTCGGCGACTCGGTGTACCCGGCGCTCGCGGACGCACCGGTACGGGTGGGCGAGAGCTACAGGGTGCCGGGCGAAAACGTACGGATCAAGGTCGAGGGGCGTACGCGGTCGGGGGCTTGGACGGTGAAGGTGGGTGTGGGCAAGGGCTGAACGCCTTCCGGGAGGCACCGGCATACGTAAGAAGCCCCTCGCTCTCGCGAGGGCATTCGCTGTGTCTGTGCGCCGCCAGGGACTCGAACCCCGGACCCGCTGATGCTGTGTCTTCCCGGGGGATGACCCCCGGACCCCCAGCCGCCTTCGCTGAGTCGGGGCCGGCCCGCAAATAGCGAATGCCCCCCACTCGCGTGGAGGGCATTCGCTGTGTCTGTGCGCCGCCAGGGACTCGAACCCCGGACCCGCTGATTAAGAGTCAGCTGCTCTAACCAACTGAGCTAGCGGCGCCTGCTGACGTCGTAGACCTTAGCATCCTGATCCGGGCCAGGAAAAATCGATATCCGCACTGAAGGTTTGGTGCTCGCGCGGGCCGCGCGGACGCAGGCCCAGAGCAGTACCTCGGGTCCCGGCAGCCATGGGTGGAGGGTGTCGGGGGCGACCACCCAGCGCGAGTCGGCGCGTGGTCCCCCGGCGTGGTCGGCGCCCCCGGCCGGCGGCGGGACGGTCACCGCGTCGCCGCTTCCGTGGCACAGCAGCGGCGGCACCGCCGGGCCCCACTCCTCCCACTCCAGGAGCGAGGGCAACCGGTGAGCGGTGCCGGGGGCCGCGAACAGGAGCATGCGCCCGCGGTGCGCGGCGACCGGGCCGGAGCCGGGGCCGTCCTCCCAGAGCGCGTCCAGCATCCGGCGCCCGAACATCGACGGCACGTTCACCACGTCGAAGGCGGTACCGCAGGGCAGCACCACGGGGGCGTCCGGCCGGGACTCCCATAACGCGAGAGTGCTGCGCGGATACGTTCCCGCCGAGGCGAGCCACGCGGCGCCCTCCCGGGTGGCGCCCGCGATGTCGAATCGGTCGGACCGGGCCAGCCGGCCGGCGCTGTTCTGGGAGTGTGTGGCGCTCATGGCACTTACATCTACCGGGCGTGAGCGCGCGACTTCCCAGGGTTGCCGGAAATGGGGACAGGAGGGGGCGGGGTGGAGTATCTTGCCCCACGGCATATGCCAAAGGATCTTTACGGGTGCGGTTGCACTGCTACCGCGTTCCGCTACGGCCGGTTCTCGGCCGGCCCGCGCATCAGGTCGCGGCCGAACTCGACCATCTTCTTCGCGTAGTCCTCGGTCCACTGCGCCCGCTCGGCGATCGCCGCGGGCGTCAGGCGGTCGAAGCGGCGCGGGTCGGCGAGCTGGGCCGCCGCCAGGGCCTGGAACTCCACGGACCGGTCGGTCGCGGCGCGGAACGCGAGAGCCAGCTCCGTCGCGCGGGTGAGCAACTCGCGCGGGTCCTCGATCGCCTCCAGGTCGAAGAAGTGCTCCGGGTCCGCGGCGGCCTCGGCCGGCTCGAAGAGCAGCGGGGCCGGACGCATCCGCCTCTCGGTACGGGCCCGCTCGGGCTCGGCCATGATGTTCCTCCTCGTACGGTGTGCAGCCCCACGTCGCCGCCGGGTCCACCTTCTATTCTCCGCAGGCCCGCAAGAGCGCCCTCCCACCTCAAGGCATCCACTCCACCCGGTGTTCCGCGAGGCGGGCCAGTACCGCGTGATTCGCCTCCCAGCCGTCCGGGAATTTCACCGTGACTCCCAGCTGGACCGGTTCCGTCGACGGGTGGTCGTCCAGCAGGGCCGGGACGCCCGCGCGGCAGACCACGATGCACGCGTGGCGGTGGCGGGAGGCCAGGACGCAGAGGCGGCCCGTTTCCAGGTGGAACGCCGTCGCGTCGGGGCGGCCCGAGAGCGGGTGCAGGACGACCGTGACGTCGAACTCGCGGCCCTGCAGCCGGTTCGCCGTGTCCACGGTGACGTCCGTGACGCCGAGGTCCGCGAGCGCCGAGCGCACCGCCGCGGCCTGGTCGCGATGCGCCGTGCCGACCGCGATGCGGTCCGCCGTGAGGGGGGACGGGTCGGGGCCGCGCTCCGAGACCGTGGCCCCGCCGCGGTCCAGCAGGCGTCGTACCACCTGGGCCAGGGCCCGTACGGCCTCGGGGTCGGTGCGGGGCGTGTGCCTCGCCGGGAGTTCGAGCAGGCCCCAGCCCGACTCCGCCGCCTCGTCGATCACCCGGTCCGGGCCCGAGCCGTCGGAGGCGACCTCGAACCCCAGGCTGCGGTCGCCGTGGTCCGTGCCGCTGCGGAACGGTGTGTACGGGTAGAACGCGCCGGAGACCAGCGGCGCGGCGGACGCCGGGAGGCGCCAGGAGACCGGGAGCCGGTGCTGCGGCAGCTCGGGGTTGTGCGCCAGGAGCGTCGTCACGGCGGACGCCGACGGGTCGTACGGCAGGCCCGCCCACTGCTCGGCCCCGACGATCGCGAACGGGTCAAGCTGGCCCGGGTCGCCCACGAAGAGCGCCCGCTCGAACAGGCCCGCCACGGCGAGCAGCGCGTCCGAGCGCATCTGGTACGCCTCGTCGACGATGGCGTGCTGCCAGGGGGTGATGTCCTTGACGTGCGCCCACTTCGCGGCCGTCGAGATGACGACCGGCAACGGCGCGAGATCACCGGCCTTGGTCGACTTGCGCACGTTCGTCAAGTCGTCGAGCGCCTTGTCGTACGGGTCGGGGTCGCTGCTGTGCAGGCGCCCGACGGGCAGCTCGGGGTTCTTCTCGGCGAGGCGCAGGACGAGATCGTCGACCTGCGCGTTCGTCTGCGCGATGACCATCAACGGGCGGCCCGCCTCGGCCAGTTCGAGCGCGGCCCGGACCACGAGCGTCGACTTCCCGGCGCCGGGCGGGGAGTCCACGACGATGCCGCGGGCCGTGCCGTGCAGGGTGTCGCGGAGGATGCCGTCGGTGGCGCGGCCGGCCGCCGCCCCCGGGTCGAACGGGGCGTCGCCGCTCGTGCCGGAGCGGCCGGGCGCATGCGGTGCGGCCGTCACAGCAGATCCTCCGTGGTCACGGCGTCCGGCGCCTCAGGCACCGGCACACCCGAACTGTCCGTACGCGGCGGGCCGCCGTGCGTCCACGGCGTCTCCTCCGGGTCCGGCAGCTTCGGACCGCCCCGCTGCTCGTGCTCGAAGAGCGTGAAGCACACCTGGTCACCCTTCTCCGGGACGGATCCCGGCTCCGGCTCCTTGCCGCGGCCCATCTTGTCCAGGACGCGCAGGACGACCCCGCCCCCGGCGTCGTACGACACGAACTCCGCGGCCTGAGGCTTGCCGTCGAGCGAGCGGTACACCTTCGTGCGCTCGCCGAGATGCGGCACGTCGTCGGTGCGGACGGTGATCAGGGGGCGCGGCCGGTTCTTCTCGTTGTACGCCGGGACCGACTCCGTCACCTCGCCCGCGAACGCCTCCCCGGTGAGCCGGCGGCCCGCCATGACCAGCGGGTCGTCGAGCGCCTCCTGCGCGTCCAGCCTGGCCTGCTCGCGCTCGCGCGTCGCCAGCTTGTTGGCCGCCGTCACCGCGTCGTCGCGGCGCGGCTGCGGCGGCTCGCCCGCGGCGACGCGGTCCCGGTGGCCGGTGAACGACCAGCGGTCGCGCGTCCAGCGCTCCGCGGCGCGCGGCCCCTCGGGGAACGTGCACAGCGCGTCCAGGCCGCGCCACACCGCGTCCCACGTGGGCCGGGTGCGGCTGTCGACGAGCGCGTGGATGTCGCGCTCGGCCGCCGTCAGCGCGGCGAGCCTCGCGTCCGCCTCGATGCCGTCCTCGGCGGCGGCCAGCAGTGTGCGGGCCTTGTCGTAGCGCTCGATCGCGGGAGCCAGCAGCTTGTTGTCGAACGCGGGGTCGGTGGCCGGGCCCGCGGGCGGGCAGACGAGCTGGCCGTCCTTGTCCCGGGCCAGCTCGGCGCGGAGCGCGGCCTCGGCGCCCGACGCGCCCTCCGGGGCCTCGATCCAGGCGAGCAGCGCGCCCAGATGCTGGTCCTCCAGCGTGGACTGGCCCGTCGCCCAGTGCCGGGACAGCAGGTCCGTCATGGCGAGCAGGAGCGCGGAACCGGGAACTCTGGCCCGCTCCCCGAAGTGCGTCAGCCAGCGGCCCAGCAGCGGGACGTGCGGCGGGGCGGGATAGGGCGCCTCGGGCTCCTGCTCGGCGGTGCGGCGGAACCGCATCGAGCGCCCGAGCAGCCGCACGAACTCGATGCCGGACCGGCTCGGCAGGATCAGCTGGGGCGCGTCGGCGCACAGCTCGACCTCCACCTTGACCCGCTTGCCGGTCGTCGGGTCCGTCTCGGCGCGCTCGGCGGCCTCGACGTCGGCCGCGAACCCGTCGACGTACGGCAGGACGATCCCCGCCAGCTCGGCGAGGAACGCGAAGCGCAGGTCACGGTCGCGGGGCTGGGGCACCACGAGCAGCCGGGGCGAGGTGCGCTCCGTGCCGACGAGCGCGCCGAGCGGAGCACCCGCCTCACCGGCCGTGATCAGCGGGACCAGGACGAGGGGGCGCTGCGACAGATGGCGGTGCCGCACGGTCGCGACCGGCTGGGCGCGCCCGCTCTGCACGGCCTCCAGGCGGGCCAGATCGTTGATCAGCGGCATGCCGGCCCCGCCTCTCCGTGCGCGCCGAGCGCCTCGGCCCGCAGCCACGCCGCCCGGCGCAGCGCGGCGACCGCCGGGTCCAGCGGATCGCCGGAGTGGCCGTGGGCCGCCGAGAGGACCTCGTCGACCGTGGTCAGACCGCCCAGCTCGGCGCGGAGGCCGCGGCCGAGCGAGGTGACCGCGCCCTCCTCACGGGCCCGGTCGCGGCAGTGGAACGCCAGCTCGCACGCGGCCAGGCACTCCGGCGCGTACGTCGCGGGCACCGACTCGACCGCTTCCGTGAGTTCCTCCGCGGGCCGCGTGACGTCGAAGCAGGTGCCCTCGGGCAGCGCGTCCGCGATGTCCTCGATGCGGGTGAGCCGCTCCAGCTGCCGCCGCGTCACCGACAGCTGCTTGCGTACGTCGACGGCGGACGCCGCCGGAAGGTTGCTGAAGTCCTTGGGGCAGACGAGCAGGATCCGGTGCCTGACCTCGGGCGCCGGGTCCAGGTGCTGGGCGACCCGCTCGAGGGCCAGCACGTACACCGCGGCCTGGCGGGCCGCGGCGCCGACCTTCGCCGCGTCCGCGCTGCCGTCGATCATCGGGAAGGACTTGATCTCGACGACCGTCCACGTCCCGTCGGGGTGCACGACCACCGCGTCCGGTTCGAGGAAGGCCGGGGTGCCCGCGACGTCGAGCGCGAGCATCGGGTGCTCGAGGAACGTCCAGGCGCCGGAACCGGCCGCCTCCGCCGTCGCCTCGCGCAGCGCGAGCGCCGTGCGGGCCGTGCGGCCCTCGGGTCCGACCGCCGTCAGATCCGGCGTACGCGCCTCGCCCGGCACCGGCTCGGGCCCGCCGCCCATGCGCTCGTGCACGAGCCGGAGCATCTCAGCGCCCCCGTCGGCCTTGACCTTCGCCTCGAACGCGTTGCCCCGCATGAACGCGAACTGGGACTGGCCGAATCCGGACGGCGCCCCGAGCGCGTCCGCGAGCAGCGCCTTGTCGACGCCCGCCCCGTCGAGCAGCGCGCGTCGCCTGCACCCCGGGTTCGCGGCGAGCGCCGCCAGCGCCCGCGCGTCGAGTGCCCGTGGCGCTATGTCACTGCCGCGCAGCTCAGCGAGCCGCTGCCGCAGCGCCGTCCCCCGCGTCGGAGGAGCGGGCACCCGGGCCGCCGCCCGGTCCTGTACTGACCTTGCGCTGTCGGGGAATTCGCTCACCCGCCGAAGTCTGGCACTCCCCACTGACAATCGAGGACGCCGCCGTGGAGGCCGGGGCGGGAGAGGTGCGGCGAGGCCGTACGGAACCGGCCGTCGTCGCCCGGCGCACCCGGGCCCGTACGAGGTCCGCGGCCCGCGTCACGCGCCGGCTCACCAGGAGACCGAGGCCCATCACGGCCACCCCGGCGAGCGCGTCGAAGAAGTAGTGGTTCGCGGTGCCCATCACCACGAAGGCGGTGATCAGCGGATAGGCGATACCGGCCGCCCTGACCAGCGGCGTACGGCCGTGGCGCCACAGCATGACCCCGCACCACACCGCCCAGCCGACGTGCAGGCTGGGCATCGCCGCGTACTGGTTGGTCATGCTGCCGAGCCCGCGCGGGGCGCTCGCCTGGCCGCCCCACCAGCCCCACGAGCTGTACTGGGCCATGGTGTCGACGAAGCCGTGGCCGGGGGAAAGCAGGCGCGGCGGGCAGGTCGGTACGAGGGCGAAGCCGATCAGGCCGATCAGGGTGGAGGTCATCAGCCAGGTCCGGGCGGCGCGGAAGTGGACGGCGCGGCTGCGGAAGAGCCAGATCAGGATGCTCGGCGTGACGAGGTAGTGCAGTGAGGCGTACCAGAAGTCGGCGGGGACACCGATCCAGGCCTCGGAGGTGAAGAGACGGTTCAGCGGGTGTTCGAGGTTGAGATGGAGTGCCTTCTCGGCCCGGAGTATCGCGAGGCCGTGGTCCACGGCGGTCGACACCTCCCCGCGCACCATGAGCCGGCCCGCCGAATAGGCGGCGTACACCAGCAAGAGCACCGGCAGTTCGGTCCACCAGCGCAGCCGGTCGCCCTCTGTCGCCGCAGTGGGCGGTGCCTCGGTCTGCGACATCCCGCCGCTCCCCCTTAACTCCGTGTACGGCGGCCCGTGGCCATGTGGCTCACTTTACGGTGTATGTGTCCGCCTGGAAGGGGCGCCTCCGACCCACGAAGACGCAACGATCACCCGGGAGGTTGCCTGAATCCCGGGTGAGCGATGATGGAACGAGCGGGCGCGCCTGGCCTGACTTATCGGTACATGGCAGCCCTTTTCACCCGCCCTCGGAAAGGTCACCCATGGCACCGCGCATCCTGTTGGCCCGGCATGGACAGACGGAATGGTCACTGTCCGGGCGGCACACCGGCAGGACCGACATCCCCCTCCTCGAAGAGGGACGGCGCGGCGCGAAGCTCCTCGGTGAACGTCTGCACCGGTCGCCCCTCGACGGACTCCCCGGGGCCGAGGTGCGCACCAGCCCGCTCTCCCGCGCGCGCGAGACCTGCGACCTCGCCGGCTTCGGCGACCGGGCCGCCGAGTGGGACATGCTCATGGAGTGGGACTACGGCGCGTACGAGGGGCTGACCCCCGCCGAGATCCAGGAGCGGCGCCCCGGCTGGTTCATCTGGCGCGACGGAGTCCCCGAGGGCGAGACACTGGAGCAGATGACCGCGCGTGCCGACGAGGTCGTCGCCTGGGCCAGATCCGAGAACCGCGACGCCCTGGTGTTCGCGCACGGCCACATGCTGCGCTCCATCGGCGCGCGCTGGCTGGGCCTCCCGCTCGACTTCGCGGCCCGCATCCGCCTCAACCCGACGTCACTGTCGGTCCTCGGCTGGGCCTACGGAGATCCGGCGATCGAGTCGTGGAACGACATCGGCCACCTCGCGGGCCACGAGGGCTAGGGCCTCTCGGCGATAGCGGCGCCCGTAGGGCTCACGCCGTGCGCGGAGCCGACGCGTGCTGCTCCAGGAACGCCGAGACGCCCGACGCCCTGCGGTGCGGAAGGAGCACGCGCGCGGTGGTCGCCAGCATCGACTGGATGCGCGACGACTGGACCTCGGTCAGCAGGTGCAGGACCCGCATCCCCGCGGACGCGGCCTCGTCGGGCTGTCCGGCGCGCGCGAGGTCGTCGGCCAGCTCCGCCGTGTACAAGGCGATGTTCCGGGTGAAGTGCGGGTCCTGGAGGGCAGCTGCGCGGCGCGCGTGCCGGGCGGCGCGCGTCCAGTCGCCCAGCGCCGAGTAGCACTGCGCCTCCAGGCCCTCCAGCTCGGCCTCGCCGTAGAACGTCATCCACTCCGGGTCGTCGTCCGACCGCCCGCGTGCGAAGAGGGCCTGCGCCCGGGCCAGGGCCCGCTCACACCCCGTACGGTCCCCGAGCCCCGCCCAGCCGCCGGCCTCGCGCAGCGCGAGCAGCGAGAGCAGTCTCGGCGAGGCCAGCTGGGCCGCGACGCGCGTGGCCGCCTGCGCCGCCCGCACCGCCTCCCTCGGCCGCCCGGCGTCCCGCGCCAGGAATGCCGTGTTGCAGAACGCGTGCGCCTCAAGGGCCGGGTCGCCCGCCACGCGCGCGGTGGCCAGCGCCTCCGCGTAGTGCGAGCGCGCGTCGTCGAAGCGGCCCGAGTCGTGCGCCAGCCAGCCGACGGAGATGGCCAGTTCACCCGCCCCGGCCTGGAGCCGCTCGGCCGTGCCGGGCGCCGCCGTCCCCGCGTCGAGCAGCGCGAACGCCGTACGCAGCGGGGCCGCGGCCCTCTTGTAGAGCCCGTCGGCGCCGTGCCGGTCGTCGAGCAGCCGGATCCGGCGGATGGCCTCCTCGACCGCGCCGACACCGGCCGCGGGCGCCGCGCGCCCGCCGTGGCCCGCCGCGGTCGACTTCGCCGCGTGGGCTGCCGTGCCGTCGGCCGCGATGCCGAAGGGCGCCAGGGAGGCGATGGCCACGGTGGCCGTCCCTCCGGTCATGAATGCGCGACGCCGCACGTCGCTCTCCTCGTCGTGGTGCGGGTACTCGAACTCGGTGTGCGCGAGGGGTACGGGGTCTGCGGGGCGGGCCGCCCGGCCGCGTACGGCCGAGCGGGGCGCGAACCCCATGTCCGTGAGCGAGCGCCCGGGGAACATGTGCAGGAACACCCGCTCGTACGCGTAGTTGGGGCAGCGGATCTCGCCGGCCTCCACCCGCCCGATGTAGCGCGCGTCGCAGCTGACCCGCTCGCCGATCTCCCGGGCGGCCCGTCGCACCGCGGCTGCGAACTCGCCGGGAGAGCGCTGCCCACGCAGCCGCCTGAAGGCGAGATTCGGCCGCGGGGACTGCGCTGACGATGCCACCGGTGACGGCGTCATGACCGGGCCCTCTCGTGCGAACCGTGCCGGATCACCGGGGAGTTGGGTCTCTGTGGGCCCTGGTGCAACCCCTGTTCCGACGGGGCACGAAGGTACCTGCTGTAACGACCCCGACACACAGTGTTTAGCTACAAACCGGATATCTCACCCCGCATCCGCCATGAAGTGCCATCCTTTGCGGCGGCGTACCGCCGTAGCTGTTGACGCTTACGGGCGTTGAACCTTGCGGGGCCGGAGCGGTCGCGTTCCGGTCGTGCAACCCGTACGCGAGAGCGAGGAGGGGCTGACGTGTTGGAGGCATCACTTTCGACGGCGCGGCACCGGCCGACCCAGGACCACAGCGCGCCACCCCGTGACAGTGCGTCCTGCGACGTGGTGACCGTCCCGGCCCGGCAGGGCCTCGAAGCGGTCGACATCCTGCGCCGCGGCGCCACCGAGGCCGTCGGCCCGGTCCTGCACGACGGGGACTGCGACACCCTCGGCTTCCTCGTGCCGCCCGGCACCGCCGACGGCTGGGACGTCCCCGGCAGCGCCTGCACCCACACCCCCGCGTCGTCCTCGCAGAAGCGCGGCCCCGGTGCGGGCCCCGTGCCGCCCGCCCCCGTGGAGGGCGGCGGCTGGCTGCTCCCGCCCGGCGGGGCCGAGCTCGTCACCGACCCGACGGTCCTGAGGGCGGCGCTCGGCGAGGCGGCCCGCATGATCGAAGCCGCGGACAACTGCTGCTGAGGCCGCCTGCCGGGCGCCTGTGGACCCTGGCCCAGCGGCCGCTGGGCCGACTGGTCGCCGCCCGTCGATAATGGACGGATGGCAAGGGCAAGGGCAAAGAACAAGCAGGCCGGAGCGGCCCGTGGCGGCCGGGAGGCCGTCGTCGAGGCCGTCGACGGCGGGCTCGCCGAGCTGATACCCGACCGGGACCGGCCGCGCGCCTGGACGCTGCTCGTGGACGGCGCCCCGCAGTCGCATGTCGACCTCGGCGATCCCGGGCACCTCGAATTCGAGTACCAGCGCAGGATCGGCCATGTCATCGACCTCGCCGTGGACAAGGGCCGCCCCGTGCACGCCGTGCACCTGGGAGGCGGCGCCTTCACCCTCGCCCGCTACATCGCCGCGACCCGCCCCCGCTCCACCCAGCAAGTGGTCGAACGCGACGAGGCGCTCATCCAACTGGTGCGCCGCGAACTGCCGTTGGACCCCGGCTCCCGGATACGCGTCCGCGCCGGTGACGCCCGCGAGGGGCTCGCGAAACTTCCCGACGGCTGGGCCGACCTCCTGATAGCCGACGTGTTCAGTGGGGCGCGTACGCCCGCGCACCTCACCAGCGCCGAGTTCCTCACCGAGGTACGCCGCGTGGTCAAGCCCGACGGGTGCTACGTCGCCAACCTCGCCGACGGGCCGCCCCTCGCGCATCTGCGCGGCCAGATCGCCACCGCCGCGGCCGTCTTCCCCGAGCTCGCCCTCGTCGCCGACCCCGCCGTCCTGCGCGGCAAGCGCTTCGGCAACGCCGTGCTCGTCGCCTCCGGCCGGGTGCTGCCCGTTGCCGAACTGACCCGGCGCGCGGCCGGTGATCCGCACCCCGCCCGCGTCGAACACGGCAAGTCCCTCTCGGACTTCACCGGGGGAGCCGGTGCCGTCAGCGACTCGGATGCCGTCGCTTCGCCCGCTCCTCCGCCTTCCGTCTTCCGGTAGACGTTCAGTACTTGGCGACTTCCACACTCGGCGCGTGGTCGTGCCACGTGCAGAACACCGAGACCTTGTCCGTGCCCGAGGTGAACTCCACCCTGATCCACGTCGAGTCCTTCCACACCTGCACCGACCAGCCGGCCGCGGGTGTCGCCGAGACCAGCGTCGCCGAATCCTTGCCCAGGTCGAACACGGCACGGCCGCCCGCCGTCGCGTAGCCCTTCACCGTGCCGGACGCCGACGCAGACGCGGGCGGCTTCGCGGAGGTGCTCGGTTTCGCCGGGCGGCTCGGGGACGGGGTGGCCGAGCCGGGGGAGTGCGACGGCTTCTGCGATGCGGAGCGGGACGGCGACCCTGACGGTGACGGCTCCGGGCGGTGCGTCGACGACGACCGCGCCTCCACCGCTCCCGCGGCGATCGGCACCGCACGCGGCGGGTCGTACGCCGTGCCCGCCATCACCGTGTGCACGCCCCACCACGACAGCGTGACGGCCGCGCCGGTGGCCAGCAGCCAGGCAGCCGTGTGAACAAGTCCTCTGCGCATGGGGTGCATCGCGGCCATACTGCCGCACCCGCCACACCCGTGTCCCGGGGGGACCGGGGTTGCCCCGGACCTGGGCGGAAGGAGGACCGGGGTCCCCCGTATGGCGTACGGTGCCGCCCATGGCAAGTGTGCTCGTGGTCGAGGACGACCAGTTCGTGCGCTCGGCCCTCATCCGGCACCTGACCGAGGCCTCCCACACCGTACGGAGCGTCGGCACGGCCCTGGAGGCGCTGCGCGAGGTCGCCCATTTCCGTTTCGACGTCGTGATTCTCGATCTCGGTCTGCCCGATCTGGACGGATCCGAGGCATTGAAGATGCTGCGCGGCATCACCGACGTACCCGTGATCATCGCCACGGCCCGCGACGACGAGACCGAGATCGTCCGGCTCCTCAACGACGGCGCCGACGACTACCTCACCAAGCCGTTCTCGCCCGAGCACCTGTCCGCCCGCATGGCCGCCGTGCTGCGCCGCGCGCGCTCCAGCGCCGCCGCCGAGCCGCCCTCGCGCCTCCTCCAGGTCGGCGGCCTCGCGATAGACCCGCTGCGGCGCCAGGCCGAGCTGGACGGGGCGCGGCTCGATCTCACCCGGCGCGAGTTCGACCTGCTCACCTTCCTCGCGGGCCGGCCCGGCGTCGTCGTACCCCGCAAGGAACTCCTCGCCGAGGTGTGGCAGCAGTCGTACGGGGACGATCAGACCATCGACGTGCATCTGTCGTGGCTACGCAGGAAACTGGGCGAAACGGCCGCCCGGCCGCGTTATCTGCACACCCTGCGGGGCGTCGGCGTGAAGCTGGAGCCGCCGCGGCCGGAGGGCGGGCCGGCATGAGGTGGGCCCTGGTCAAGGTGTGCCTCGCCGTCACCGCCATGGTTGTCGTCGCTTTCGCGGTTCCACTCGGCCTCGTCATCAAGGAGATGGCCAGGGACCGCGCCTTCTCCAACGCCGAGCGGACCGCCGCCGCGATCGGGCCCACCCTCTCCATCACCACCGACCGCGACGAACTGACCCGCGCCGTCGCCTCCACCGAGGCCGGCGCCGACGGCCGCATGGCCGTGTACATCCCGGCCTCCGGCGGCGCCCCGGCGATCCAGGTCGGCACGTCGCGCGCCGGTGACGGGCACGTCGGCCTCCGGCAGGCCACCGTCGCCGATGTGCCCGGCGGGTCCGTGTGGCTCCAGCCCATCGCCGTCAGCTCCGGCATCGCCGTCGTCGAGGTGTTCGTGCCGGAGTCCGAGGTCACCAATGGCGTCGCCACCGCGTGGCTCGTCCTGGCCGGCGTCGGCGTCGCCCTCGTCATAGGGTCCGTCGCCGTCGCCGACCGGCTCGGCGTACGCATGGTGCAGCCCGCCCAGCGGCTCGTCTCCGCCGCGCACGATCTGGGCGAGGGGAAGCTCGGGGCGCGTGTTCCGGAGGACGGGCCCACGGAACTTCGGCTGGCGGCCGTCGCGTTCAACTCCATGGCCGATCAGGTCGTTCAACTGCTCGCCAACGAGCGGGAGCTGGCGGCCGATCTCTCCCATCGGTTGCGTACGCCCCTCACCGTTCTGCGGCTCAACGCCGTCTCGCTGGGGGAGGGCGCCGCCGCCGAGCAGACCCGTGCCGCCGTCGAGCAGCTGGAGCGCGAGGTCGACACCATCATCCGTACCGCCCGCGACGCCAAGCCGCAGACCGCCGCCGCGGGGCCGGGGGCCGGGTGCGATGCCGCCGAGGTCATCCGTGAGCGCATGGACTTCTGGTCCGCGCTCGCCGAGGACGAGGGGCGCAAGGTGCGCGTTGCCGGCGTTGACCGGCCTGTACGTATCCCCGTGGCCCGCGGGGAGCTGGCTGCCGCGCTCGACGCGCTGCTCGGGAATGTCTTTCGCCATACGCCTGAAGGCACCGCCTTCGCCGTCGACGTGCACAGCGGCGAGGACGCCGTGATCGTGCTCGTTTCGGATGCGGGGCCCGGGATTCTGGACCCGGATGCCGCGATGGCCCGTGGGCGGGGTTCCGGCAGTGACGGGTCCACCGGGCTCGGGCTCGACATCGTCCGTCGGCTCGCCGAGTCGACCGGCGGCGATGTGCGCATCGGGTCCTCCGTGCTCGGGGGGACCGAGGTGCGGATCTGGGTGCAGCTGGACGGGCGGGGGCCCGGGTCCGGTGGGGCTGTGCGGCGGGGGCACCGGGGTGGGGTGCGGCGTGGCCGGAAGCGGGGCGCCGGCGCCGGGTCCGGTGCCGCTGTGTAGTCGGGTGGGACCTCATCGTTTCGGGGTTGGTCTCTACCTTTAATCCGTTCCGATGGCTTCCTTAAGCCCTCCATAAGAACCTCAACCGCCGGTACCGGTGCCCCATTTGCCGGGTTCCGGATCGCTAGCGTGCTGCCGCACCCCCACCCCCGTACAGCTAAGGCAGGCACGCGATGAGCAGCACGCACCGGCGCAGGGTCAGCGGCAGGAACAAGGCGATAGGCGGGCTCGTCGCCGCGGCCGTCGTGGGCGGCGGCGCCTTCCTGTTCTCCGGTACGGCGCAGGCCGCGGGCGTCGGCGCCGCGTACACCAAGACCAGTGAGTGGTCCGGCGGGTACACCGCCCAGTACGTCGTCAAGAACGACTCGGACAAGTCCCAGTCGGACTGGAAGCTGGAGTTCGACCTGCCGTCCGGCACCAAGCTCGGCTCCCTCTGGAACGCCGAGTCGTCCGTCTCCGGCTCGCACGTCACCGTGAAGGCCGCCTCCTGGGACAAGGAAGGCATCGCCGCCGGGAAGTCCGTGACCGTCGGGTTCGTCGTCACCGGCGACTCCGATCCGGCCGGGTGCCTCATCAACGGGGCCAAGTGCTCCGTGGATGACGGGGCCACTCCGGAGCCCAGCGGCCGGCCCACGGAGTCCGCGACGCCCACCCCGAGCGCCAGCGCTTCCGCTTCAGCGACCGCCAAGCCCACCGCGACCGCCACGTCGACGGCCGGTCCCTCGCCGTCCTCGTCCTCCGGTACGGGTTCCGGCACCGCGGCCGCGGGCGGCTTCGCCCCGTACGTCGACACCTCGCTCTACCCGAAGTTCGACCTGGTCGCCTCCTCCAAGGCCACCGGCGTCAAGGAGTTCAACCTCGCCTTCATCACCTCCGGCGGATCCTGCACCCCGAAGTGGGGCGGCGTCACCGACCTCGGCAGTGACGAAGTCGCCGCGCAGATCGGGGACTTGAGGGCCACCGGTGGCGACGTGCGAGTCTCCTTCGGCGGCGCGTCCGGCACCGAGCTGGCGCAGGCCTGCTCCTCGGCCTCCGACCTCGCGGCGGCCTACCAGAAGGTCATCGACCAGTTCAAGCTCACCAAGGTCGACTTCGACGTCGAGGGCGGCGCCCTGCCGGACACCGCCGCCAACACCAAGCGCGCCCAGGCCATCGCCACGCTGCAGAAGAACAACCCGGAGCTGAACGTCTCCTTCACGCTCCCCGTGATGCCCGAGGGCCTCACGTCCGACGGCGTGAACTTCCTGAAGAACGCCAAGTCCAACGGTGTCTCGACCGACCTCGTCAACATCATGGCGATGGACTACGGCGCCTCGTACAGCGGCGACATGGGCACGTACGCCGAGCAGGCCGCTACCGCCACGCAGGCGCAGATCAAGAGCGCGCTCGGGCTGTCCGACGCCGCTGCCTGGAAGGCCGTCGCGGTCACCCCGATGATCGGTGTCAACGACGTCTCGTCCGAGATCTTCAAGGTCGACGACGCCACGCAGCTGGTCACCTTCGCCAAGGAGAAGGGCCTGGGCGGTCTGTCGATGTGGTCCGCCACCCGCGACAAGGCGTGCGAGGGCGGGGCGTCCAACTCGGCCCAGCCGACCTGCTCCTCGATCGAGCAGTCTGCGAACGCCTTCCAGAAGGCTTTCGCCTCCTTCAAGTAGCTCTCCCCCCACGGGAAGCTGCGCGCCCCGGCCGGATCCCCATCCCCCACTCGGCCGGGGCGCGCCTTTGTGTTCCGGTTCGTTCTGAGGGGTGCCGCCGCCTGGTGCGGCTCGCCTTTTGGGTGCGCCGCCGTTTCGCCGGGTTTGTTGTCGGGTGCGGGGCCGCGGGGGCATGCACGTGCTCGCTGTTCTATGGGCCACCGTCTGCTGGTTGATTGCCCGTGCGTGGTGCTGGTGGCTGCGCGCGCACATGCCCCCGCGTCCCCTCCCGTCTCGTACGCGGCTGACCGCCGGTGCTACTTCTGCGGTGGGGGCGGGAGTGTGTTGGTGCGTGACGCTTGTGCGTACCAGTACGCGCTCGACTTCGGCGTACGTTTCTGGGTCGCGTAGTCCACGTGGACCGCCCCGAAGCGCTTCTCGTAGCCGTACGCCCACTCGAAGTTGTCCATCAGCGACCAGAGGTAGTAGCCACGGACGTCCGCGCCGTCCTTGATCGCGCGGTGTACGGCGGACAGGTGGCCGTGGAGGTACGCGATGCGCTCCGGGTCGTGGATCCGGCCTTCCGGGTCCGGCTTGTCGTCGTACGCCGCGCCGTTCTCCGTGATGTACAGCGGCAGGCCCGGCGCCTCCCTGGTGTAGCGCATGATCAGGTCGTGCAGGCCCGTCGGGTCGATCGTCCAGCCCATCTCCGTGCGCTCGCCCGGGGACTGGTGGAACGCGATGTCATCCGCTCCCGGCCAGGGCGAGTGGTCGCTCGCCCCGTGGCCGTCGGCCCGGGTGGCCGGTGCTGACGGGGCCGCGGAGACCAGGGACGGCGTGTAGTAGTTGAGGCCCAGAGCGTCCAGGGGCTGGTGGATCGCCGCCAGGTCCGTCGTGTGCACGAACGACCAGTCCGTGATCCTCGCGGTGTCCGTGATCAGGTCCGCCGGGTACTCCCCGTGCAGCATCGGGCCGTGGAACACGCCGTTGGCCAGGTTGTCGATGCGGCGTCGGGCGTCGTTGTCGGCCGGGCTTTCGGGTGAAAGTGGCCTGACCGTCGAGGAGTTGAGGCTTACTGCTACTTCCGCTCGGGGTGGCAGCGTTTGGCGCAGTGCCTGTGTTGCCAGGCCGTGGGCCAGGTTGAGGTGGTGGGCCGCTCGGAGCGCTGCCGCCGGGTCCGTCCTGCCTGGCGCGTGCACACCCGAGCCGTAGCCCAGGAACGCGCTGCACCACGGCTCGTTGAGCGTGATCCAGAAGTCCACCCGGTCGCCCAGCGCCTCGCCGACCATGCCCGCGTACTCCGCGAAGCGGTACGCCGTGTCGCGTGCCGGCCAGCCGCCCGCGTCCTCCAGTTCCTGCGGCAGATCCCAGTGGTAGAGCGTCAGGGCCGGCTTGATGCCCTTGGCCAGGAGTTCGTCCGTCAGGCGTCGGTAGAAGTCCAGGCCCCGCTGGACCGCCGGGCCGCGGCCCGTGGGCTGCACCCTCGGCCACGAGACCGAGAAGCGGTACGTGCCCAGGTCCAGGTCCTTCATGAGCGCCACGTCGTCCCGGTAGCGGTGGTAGTGGTCCACCGCTATGTCGCCCGTCTCACCGCCGGCCGTTTTGCCCGGCGTATGGCTGAAGGTGTCCCAGATCGACGGCGTCCTGCCGTCCTCCCTCACCGCCCCCTCGATCTGGTACGCCGATGTCGCCGCTCCCCAGAGGAAGTTCGGCGGGAAAGTGGGGGTGGCGGGGGATGCGGGGGTGGGATCTGTTGTGGGTGTCTGGGTAATGGGCTCAGGCATGGAAGCGCTCCCATCGGTAGGAAGTTGTGGGGTGGGGCCGCCGCTTGCGGCGGCCCCCAAAAAACGTCAGCCCTTTACCGCGCCCTGCATGATGCCGCCCACGATCTGCTTGCCGAACAGCAGGAACGCGATCAGCAGCGGCAGCGTGCCGAGCAGGGCGCCGGCCATGATCACCGAGTCGTCGGGGATGTAGCCGGTGCCCAGTTGGTTGAGGGCCACCTGGACCGTCGGGTTCTCTCCGTTGAGCGCGATGATCGGCCACAGGAAGTCGTTCCACGCCATCACGAACGTCAGCAGGCCGAGCACCGCCATCGCCGGGCGCGCCGCCGGGAAGACCACGTGCCAGACGACCCGCAGACTGCTCGCCCCGTCGACCCGGGCGGCCTCGATGAGTTCGGTGGGCAGCGCCTGGACCAGGTACTGGCGCATGAAGAACGTACCGAAAGCGCTGACCAGGGTCGGCAGGATGACCGTCTGCAGATGGTTCGCCCAGCCCAGGTCCGTCATCCACAAGTACAGCGGGACCACCGCAAGTTGGGGCGGGATCATCATCGTGCCGATGGTTATCAGCAACAGCGTGGTCGAGAATCGGAAACGTAGTTTGGCGAAGGCGAAACCGGCGAGCGTGGAGAACAGCACCGTGCCGACGGTGACGGTCGCCGCCACGAGGATGGTGTTCCACATCGCGGTGCCCATGCCGGCCTGGTTCCAGGCGGTCTCCAGGTTCTTGAACAGGTTTCCGCCGAACCAGAAGGGGGGTGGTGTCTGCGCG
This sequence comes from Streptomyces sp. NBC_01445, assembly GCF_035918235.1. Lineage (NCBI taxonomy): Bacteria > Bacillati > Actinomycetota > Actinomycetes > Kitasatosporales > Streptomycetaceae > Streptomyces > Streptomyces sp. NBC_01445. The sequence continues at coordinate 6,408,191 of NZ_CP109485.1, forward strand.
AGGCGGGTGTTGGTGCGTGAGGCCGCGATCGTCGTCCACAGCAGCGGGGCGAGCGAGATCACGGCGAACAGGATCAGCACGAGGTACGTGACCGGACCCGCGTGCAGCTGCTTGCCCGCGCCCAGGATCCGCCGCCGACGCGGCGGTTCGGCGTCCTGCGCGACCTGAGGCGGTGTCGCGTCGGTGATGGTGGTCATTGGGATTTCCTCAGCCGTCGGGTGATCAGCAGGTTGACCGCGGCCACGATGAGCAGGATCAGGAACATCGACCAGGCGATCGCGGACGCCTTGCCGAGGTTGCCGACGATCCAGCCCTGGTCGTACATGTACAGGCCGAGCGTCTGGTACTGGTGCTCGGACCCGCCCTTGGTGCCGCTGACACCGCCGAACAGCAGGGGCTCGCCGAAGAGTTGTGTCGCACCGATCGTGGAGACGACCACCGTGAACAAAATCGTCGGACGCAGCATCGGAATGGTCACGTGCCGGAACTGCTGCCAGCGGTTCGCGCCGTCCAGGGCCGCCGACTCGTACAGGTCGGCCGGGATGGCCTGCATCGCCGCCAGATAGATCAGCGCGTTGTATCCGGTCCACCGCCAGATCACGATCGAGGAGACCGCTGCCTGCGAACCCCAGTCGGATTCACGCCAGTTGACCGGGTCGATGCCGACCAGGTCGAGCGCCCAGTTGATCATTCCGGTGTCGGGCGAGAAGAGCAGCACGAAGACGAGCGTCGCCGCCGCCACCGAGGTGGCGTACGGGGTGAGCATGACGACGCGCCACACGGTGGAGCCGCGCAGCCGGTAGTTGAGCATGTGCGCGAGCCAGATCGCCGCGATCAGCTGCGGCACGGTCGAGATCACGCCGATGGTGAACGTGTTCTTCAGCGCGTTCCAGAAGAAGTCCGACTGGAAGAGGTTCGTGTAGTTGTCCAGGCCCGCCCAGGTCTGGCCGTCCAGGTTCGACAGCTGCACATGGTGCAGCGAGTACCAGGCGGTGTAGAGCAGCGGCACCAGTGAGAAGGCGCCGAAGATGATGAAGAAGGGGGAGATGAACGCGTACGGGGACGCCTTCATGTCCCAGCGGTACAGCCGGCTGCGCCAGGTGCCGGCGCCGGTCGGCGCCGTACCGCGGCCCTGAGCGCCCCGGGCCGCGCCCGGCTCCTGGGAGCCGGGCGCGGTGTCGGCGCTCGTCGCGGACTGCGCGAGAGCCTCGTCGGAGCTGGTCACTGGTCGAGCACGTCCTTGACTTCCTTGGTGGCCGCGTCCCAGCCCTGCGCGGGCGACTTGCCCTTCTGCTCGACCTGGAGGATGCCGGTGTCGGTGATCGCGGTGCCGATCGGCTGGTCCTTGATGCCGAAGACCTGGACCGGGATGGTCTTCGCCGAGTCGGAGAAGATCTGTGTCAGGGGCGCGTCGGAGAAGAACGTGGTCGTCGCGGCCTGCGGCTTCAGGCCGGCGTACGCCGAAGGTGTCGACGGGAAGCTGGCCTGCTTGGCGAACACCTTCGCCTGCTGCGCGGGCGCGGTCAGCCACTTCGCCAGGGCGATGGCCTCCTTCTGGTGCTTGCTCGCCGTCGGTACGCCGATGAACGAGCCGCCCCAGTTGGCCGCGGTCGGCGCGGCCGCCACGTCCCACTTGCCCTTGCCGGAGTCACCGGACTTCTCCTGGATGTAGCCGAGCATCCACGCGGGGCAGGCCACCGTGGCGAAGGTGCCGTTGGCGAAGCCCTGGTCCCACGGCTTGTCGAACTGCTTCAGCTTGGCCGACATGTTGCTCGTCGCGACCTCCATGGCCGCGTTCCAGGACTTCTTCACGCCGCTGGACTTGTCCCAGATGACGTTGCCGTCCTTGTCGTAGTACCTCTGGGACTCACCGCCGAGCGCCGCGTTGTACACGGAGGACGCGGAGTCCACGTACTTGGTCTTGCCCGGCGCCTTCTTCATGTACTGCTTGCCGAGGTCGACGTACTTGTTCCAGTCGCCCTTCCACTGCGCGGCGAGCTTGGTGCGGTCGGTCTCCAGACCGGCCTTCTCGAACAGGTCCTTGCGGTAGCAGATCGCCATCGGGCCGACGTCCGTGCCGAGCCCGATGAGCTTGCCGTCCTTGGTGGTGGCCTGGGCGTTCTTCCAGTCCAGCCACTGCGACTTGTCGACCTCCTTGCCGAGGTCGACGAACTTGTCGGCCTGCGTCTGGACGGCCTCGGTGATGTTGCCGACCTCGATCGCCTGGATGTCGTCCGTGCCGGATCCGGCCTGCAGCCGGGTGAGCGTCTTCGGCCAGTAGACGTCGGTGCGGGTGGTGACGTTCTCCTTGATCGTCACGCCCGGGTGCAGCTTCATGTACTCGTCGTAGAGCCCGGCCTGCTTGTAGCCGAAGACGCCGAACGTGCCGATCGTGACCGTGGTGCCGCCCTTGTTGCCGGCACCCCCGCTCGAACCGCCGTCGGATCCTGAGTCGTCATCGGTCGCGCATCCGGCGAGCAGCCCTGTGGCCAGGGCGGCGACGACCGCGAAGGTCATCGCGCGTCGGGACGTGCGGGCAGTCGTGCGCATTGCGTCCTCCAAAGTACTCACTTGCTCTGAAGTGCCAACCCCGGCCAACTGCCTTGCTACGCCCGTTTGTTCACGTGCGGCTCGGGCGGGGAACGTGCGGCTTCTGTAGGCGTCCAGTAGAGTGGGAGCGCTCCCACCGGTGATGTGTTGAAGAGTCGTCGCTCGGCCCGGGGGTGTCAAGACACCCGGCAGTGACAACTTGGCGCGGTTACAGGGCTGTTAGATTCCGCGTGAGACCTGGGGAGGTAGGAGTCATGGCGGCTCGCGGCACACACAGCAGGCGTCCGACTCTTGAGGAGGTCGCCGCCCGCGCGGGTGTGGGCCGGGGCACGGTCTCCCGGGTGATCAACGGATCGCCCCGGGTGAGCGACGCGACCCGTGCCGCGGTCGAGGCCGCCGTCGCCGAGCTCGGCTACGTACCGAACACGGCGGCCCGCGCCCTCGCCGCCAACCGCACCGACGCCATCGCCCTCGTCGTGCCCGAACCGGAGACACGTTTCTTCGCCGAGCCCTACTTCTCCGACATGCTGCGCGGCGTCGGCGCCCAGCTCGCCGAGACCGAGATGCAGCTCCTGCTGATCTTCGCGGGCAACGACCGGGAGCGGCAGCGCCTCGCCCAGTACCTCGCGGCCCACCGCGTCGACGGCGTCCTGCTGGTGTCCGTCCACGCCGACGACCCGCTGCCCGATCTGCTCGGCCAGCTGGAGATCCCCGCCGTCATCAGCGGCCGTCGCTCCGCCGCCGAGACGCTGCCCTCGGTGGACTCCGACAACTTCGCGGGCGCGTACTCGGCCGTCGAACACCTCCTGAGCCGCGGCCGCACCGCCATCGCCACGATCACGGGCCGGCTCGACGTGTACGGCGCCCAGCGCCGCGTCGACGGCTACCGCGCCGCCCTCGGCGCGGCCGGCCGCGAGGTGGACGAGCGGCTCATCGTGCCGGGGGACTTCACTGAGGAGGGCGGCCGGCGCGCGATGGCCGAGCTGTTGGAGCGCTGCCCCGAAGTGGACGCGGTGTTCGCCGGGTCGGACGTGATGGCGGCGGGCGCCCGCCAGGTGCTGCGCGAGGCGGGGCGCCGTATACCCGAGGACGTCGCCCTGGTCGGCTACGACGACTCGGCGATCGCCCGGCACATGGACCCGCCCCTGACCAGCGTCCGCCAGCCGATCGAGGAGATGGGCCGCGCCATGATCGACCTGCTCCTCGCCGAGATCGCCGACCGCCGCCCGGTCGCGTCCCGCGCACTCGACGGCCGTCAGCTGGTCCTTCCGAACGAACTGGTGGAGCGCGCTTCGTCCTGAGGGGTGCGCGTCGGCCTCAGGCGCGCGTGTCGTCCTGAGCGGCGCGGGGTGCCACAACGATCAAGGCCCCGGTTCTTTCGAACCGGGGCCTTGATCATTCAGGGTGAGTGACGGGACTTGAACCCGCGGCCACCTGGACCACAACCAGGTGCTCTACCAACTGAGCTACACCCACCATGTCCGGTCGTTTGTGTTTCTTCCGACCGGCCGAGAAAAAGTGTACAGGGTCCGAAGGGGTGCTCGCGCACGCCTTTTCCGGACCCCGTACACAGGGGACGGAAACGCGGTGCGAGCTGCTATTCCGCAGGCAGCGCGTGCTTGGCCGCGATCTTCTTCGCGGTGTCGGAGTCGGGTCCCGGCTGCGGGACGAAGACCGCCTCGCGGTAGTAACGCAGCTCGACGATGGAGTCGCGGATGTCGGCGAGCGCGCGGTGGTTGCCGTTCTTGTCCGGACTGTTGAAGTACGCCCTCGGGTACCAGCGGCGCGCCAGTTCCTTGACCGAGGACACATCGACGATCCGGTAGTGGAGGTAGTCCTCCAGCGTCGGCATGTCCCGGAGCAGGAAGCCGCGGTCGGTGCCGACCGAGTTCCCGCACAGGGGCGCCTTGCCCGGTTCCTTGACGTGCTCGCGTACGTACGCGAGCACCTGCTCCTCGGCGTCGGCGAGCGTCGTGCCACCCGCGAGCTCGTCGAGGAGGCCCGAGGCGGTGTGCATCTGCCGCACCACCTCGGGCATGGTCTCCAGGGCCTCGGCCGGCGGGCGGATCACGATGTCCACACCGTCGCCGAGTACGTTCAGCTCAGAGTCGGTGACCAGTGCGGCCACCTCGATGAGCGCGTCATTCGCCAGCGAGAGCCCGGTCATCTCGCAGTCGATCCACACCATGCGATCGTTCATACGCCTTACCCTACGGCGCACTCCTCTGCCCGGGCAGACTCGCGCGCCCCGCCGCATACGCGTCCGAGCTGGGTTTGCCCGGATCTGTCGGCAGTGAGGCGGTGGGTCCCGGGTAGGTTCCGGCCGCCGCGGTGCGCCGTGACTGGGCCGGGACCGGGGTCTCCGGTCCCGGCGCCGCCGCGATCTCCACCGGCTTCTCCGGCTGCGGTCTGCGGGCCCGGTAGGCCGCGCGGTACGCGGCCGGGGACGAGCCGAGCTGGCGCCGGAAGTGCCCGCGCAGGGCGACCGGCGAACGGAAGCCGCAGCGCCCGGCGACCTCGTCGACCGAGTAGTCGGAGGTCTCCAGGAGCCGCTGGGCCTGCAGCACCCGCTGGGTGATCAGCCACTGCAGGGGAGCGCTTCCGGTGAGGGAGCGGAACCGGCGGTCGAAGGTGCGGCGGCTCATATAGGCGCGCGCGGCGAGGGTCTCCACGTCGAACTGCTCGTGGAGGTGCTCCAGCGCCCAGGCGACGACCTCGGCCAGCGGGTCGGCGCCGATCTCCTCAGGTAAAGACCTGTCGAGGTAGCGCTCCTGGCCGCCGCTGCGGCGCGGCGGGACCACGAGTCTGCGGGCGAGCGCTCCGGCCGCCTCGTTGCCGTGGTCCGTGCGCACGATGTGCAGACACAGGTCGATACCGGCCGCGGTCCCGGCGCTCGTCAGGACGTCACCGTCGTCCACGAAGAGCTCGCGCGGGTCCACGTGGACCGACGGGTAGCGCTTGGCCAGCGTCGGCGCGTACATCCAGTGGGTGGTCGCCGGCCGGCCGTCGAGCAGGCCGGCCGCGGCGAGCACGAAGGCGCCGGTGCACAGTCCGACGATGCGCGCGCCTTCCTCGTGCGCGCGGCGCAGCGCGTCGAGGGCTTCCTCCGGTGGCGGCGAGGTGATCGACCGCCACGCGGGCACGACGACGGTGCCCGCCCGCGAGATCGCGTCGAGCCCGTGGGGCGCGGTGAGTTCGAGGCCGCCCGTCGTGCGCAGCGGGCCTTCCTCGCCGGCGGACACCAGCAGCCGGTAACGCGGTACCCCGGCGTCCTGGCGGTCGATGCCGAACACGGAGAGCGGAATGGAACTTTCGAAGATGGGTCCGCCGCTGAACAGCAGCACCGCGACTATTTCCCGGCGGCGTCGCCCGGAAAGCTTCCGAGCTGCGGCCTCCGGCGCAGCAGTGGAGTCGTGGCTCATCCCGCTAAGCCCCCCTCGGTGGTCGCGGCGCCCTTTGTAGTGTGACGGGCTTGTCGCTCCAGCACGTTTCCCCTCGGTCCTGCAGAGTCCCCCGCCGATGGACAGTCATGATCGAATCTACTGTGTCCGGTGGTCTCGTCGTGACCAGTTGAGGATCCGGCAGATTGTCGACATGGCAACTTGGCGTGAAGCATTCGATCACGAAGCGTGGCACTCAGGGGCGTTGCAGGGAAGTGCGCCTCAACTCAGTGGCCGGTCCCCGTAGGGTGCAAGCGCCTTCTACGGTCCTTTCATGCCTGGTGGCGCGGGGGTTGGAGGCGGGTGACGGCAAGAAATGCATGGCCGGGCGAAGTTGGCTGAAAATATACGCAGTAGTGCGCGGGAACCAGTCAGCCCCCCGGCGCACATCATCCCGTGCGGCGACCGCCCTTGCGCGCCCCCGGCACCGTCCTGCCGCGCCGGCCCCTGTGATCGCAGGACCGTACCGGAGCCGACTGCGCCGCGCCCCTTTCGGACTGGCGCAGCAGCACCCGGCAGACCCCGGTCACCGCGGCGAGCCCGAGCGCCGCACCCATCGCCCCGGCCAGTGAGAAGCCGTATCCCACCAGGATGACCGGGACCAGGACGCAGCTGAACGCCGCCCAGCGGACGACGTCGCTCACCGTGTCCGTGCGGGACGCCTGCGTCGCCTCCCGTCGGCCCTCGGGCGGCGGCTCCTCGCATGGAGCGTCGGCGGACGGGTACACGATGGACGGTCCGGGCACGGCGCGCTCCCTGTTGCTGTGGGTACGCACGTTCAACGCGTGGTCGTGCGACCGGTCACTCGGCCGAACCGGGGGTGCCGGTACCGTACCCAAACCGTCTGTACGGGGCAGCAACCATTGCCATACGGGCGCGGCCTCGGGCATGCTCCCCTGAACGCCGCGGAGCGTGCGCTTAACCGGGCAGACGACTCTGGGCAGAGGGGGAGTGTCGCCGTACCCTTGGGGGTATGGGGTTGGGAAGATGATTCCCGGACACAGCTCCGCCGCTCCCTGTCGTCCCTCCACCGAGGATCCGTCGAGGATCCAGAGGACCTAATCGCCGAGATACCCATGGCCGGTCACGAATTCCCTGAACCCGCGGACCGCAAGCGGCAGGTCGCCGATCCCACGGCGACCCCCCAGGCGGCGGAAGAAACACGTCAGTCCTGCGATCCCGCCTTCAAGCACGGAGTGGTCGTCGGCTTCGACGGCTCGACCTCCAGCGAGCGGGCCCTCGCCTACGCCATCGGCATGGCACACCGTTCGGGCTCCGGCCTGATCATCGTCCACGTCGCCAACCGGCTGCCCACCACGGTGTGGGCGGGCTGCGAGCCGCCGGTCTTCGTCGATGTGCCGGACCACCGCACCGAGGTGCTCGGGCTCGAACTCGCGTGTGCGGAGTATCTGTCCGAGGTGCCCTGGATTCTCGTCGAGCGCGGCGGCGACATCTGCCACGAACTCGAAGAGGTGGGCCGGGAGTACGAGGCCGACGCGATCGTCGTCGGCTCCACGCACGGGATCGTCGGCCGGATCTTCGGCTCGGTCGCGGGACGGCTCGCGCGGCGCGCCAGGCGCCCGGTCATAGTCATCCCGTAACTCCCTTGAGCCCCAGGTGAGATGGGCGAATCCTACTCGCGCGTAGAGGTGCTTTGTGCCTTTGTGAAGGGTACATACCGGTCGCTGGACCATCGCAGGGCCCAGTACCGCGCGCAGCACAACTGCACCCGCACGAAGGGAGCCCGCCGTGGACAAAGACGTCTCCGCGGGAAGCACGACCTCCACTCTCGGCCATCTCGCCCTGGGACTCACCCTGTTGGCCTTCGGCCTCGGTCATACCGAAGTGATCGACGGCGTGACGGCCGCGAACGCCGTATCCCTCGCGACATACGTCGGTGGCATCGCCCTGTTCGTCGCCGGCCTGCTCGCCTACCGCGCCAGTGACGCCTCGACGGGTACGGCCTTCGCCGCGCTCGGCGCGTTCTGGTTCACCTGGGGCGTCACGGCAGGCGATCCCATGTCGGCCAACGCACAAGGGCTGTTCCTGCTTCTCTTCGCGCTGCTCGCCCTGAGCCTGACCCTCGGGGCCGCCGGCTCCGGGACTCTCGTGCGCGCGGCGTACGGGGCGCTGTGTGTGGCCCTGCTGCTGCTCGCCGTGGCCGCGTTCGGTGACACGGCCGGGCTCGCCAAGGTCGGCGGCTGGTTCGCCGCGGTGGGCGGGCTGCTCGCCTGGTACGCGGCGACGGCCGCGCTGGGCGGGCTGCCCACGGCCCTGCCGGGGCGTGCTGCCGGCCGGGGGGTGACGGCCACCGGCTGACAGCTGCGGGCCGGGGGAATGGGCGCCCCCGGCCCCCCATAAAGAACGGGTCCCTGTGCGCTTGGTGGCGCGCATGGGGACCCGTTCTTCTTTACTCGCAGCTTCTGTACTCGTACTGCGGGGGCTGCCTACTCGACCGTGACCGACTTCGCCAGGTTCCTCGGCTTGTCGATGTCGCGGCCCAGGGCCAACGCCGTGTGGTAGGCGAGGAGTTGGAGCGGGATGCCCATGAGGATCGGGTCGAGCTCGTCCTCGTTCTTCGGGACGACGATCGTGCGGTCGGCCTTCTCCTGCTCCTGGTGCGCGACCGCGAGGATGCGGCCCGAGCGGGCCTTGATCTCCTCGAGGGCGGCGCGGTTCTTCTCCAGGAGGTCGTCGTCCGGGACGATCGCGACCGTGGGGAGCGCCGGCTCGATCAGGGCGAGCGGGCCGTGCTTCAGCTCGGAGGCGGGATAGGCCTCGGCGTGGATGTACGAGACCTCCTTGAGCTTGAGCGAGGCCTCGCGGGCGACGGGGTAGCCACGGACCCGGCCGATGAACATCATCGAGCGGGCGTCGGCGTACTCCTCGGCGATCTTCTTGATCTGCTCTTCCTGCTCCAGGATCTGCGTGATCTGCCCGGGCAGCTTGCGCAGGCCCTCGATGATCCGCTTGCCGTCGGCGACGGACAGGTCGCGGATGCGGCCGAGGTGGAGGGCGAGGAGCGCGAACGCGACCGTGGTGTTGGTGAAGCACTTGGTCGACACGACGCAGACCTCGGGGCCCGCGTGGACGTACACACCGGCGTCCGACTCGCGGGCGATCGCCGAGCCGACGACGTTCACGACGCCGAAGACGCGGGCGCCCTTGCGCTTCAGCTCCTGCACGGCGGCGAGGACGTCGTACGTCTCGCCGGACTGGGAGACGGCGATGTACAGGGTGTCGGGGTCGACGACCGGGTTGCGGTAGCGGAACTCGGAGGCCGGCTCGGCGTCCGCGGGGATGCGCGCCAGCTCCTCGATCATCTGCGCGCCGATCAGGCCCGCGTGGTACGAGGTGCCGCAGCCGAGGATCTTCACGCGGCGCACGCTGCGCGCCTCGCGGGCATCGAGGTTGAGGCCGCCCAGGTGCACGGCGGAGAAGCGCTCGTCGATGCGGCCGCGCAGGACGCGGTCGACGGCCTCCGGCTGCTCGAAGATCTCCTTGTGCATGTACGTGTCGTGACCGCCCATGTCGTACGAGGCGGCCTCCCACTCGACGGTGGTCGGGGACGCGGTCGTGCGCGTGCCCTCCGTCGTGTAGGTGCGGAAGTCGTCGGCCTTGAGGGTGGCCATCTCGCCGTCGTCGAGGGTGACGATCTGGCGGGTGTGGGCGACGAGGGCGGCGATGTCCGAGGCGACGAACATCTCCTTCTCGCCGATGCCGAGGACGACCGGGGAGCCGTTGCGGGCCACCACGATGCGGTCGGGGAAGTCGGCGTGCAGCACGGCGATGCCGTACGTGCCCTCGATCAGCCGGAGCGCCTCGCGGACCTTGTCCTCGAGCTTCTCGGCGGGGGAGCGGGCAATGAGGTGGGTGAGGACCTCGGTGTCCGTCTCGGAGAGGAAGGTGACGCCCTCGGCGGTCAGCTTCGCGCGCAGGTCGGAGGCGTTGTCGACGATGCCGTTGTGGACGACGGCGACCTTGTTGTCCGCGGACATGTGGGGGTGCGCGTTCTCGTCGGACGGTGCGCCGTGGGTGGCCCAGCGGGTGTGGGCGATGCCCGTGGTGCCCTTGAAGCGGGCGGGCACCTTGGCCTCCAGGTCGCGCACGCGGCCCTTGGCCTTCACCATTTTCAGGCCGTTGGCCTTCGGGCTGGTGATGACGACGCCCGCGGAGTCGTAGCCGCGGTACTCCAGGCGCTGCAGCCCCTCGAGCAGCAGTGGTGCCACGTCACGCTTACCGATGTAACCGACAATTCCGCACATATGTGTACTGATCCCCTCTAGCCGTAGACGATGCGCCGAAGCTGCCGCAGGGACAGCTCGGGCGGCGCGACCGCGCGGTACTTCAGGTCCGCCGAGATCCGTTCGAAGATCTCCGCGTTCACCAGGCCCTGACCCTGGAGCTCGCGGTGGCGGCGACGGACGAACACCTCGGTCGTCTCGTCGAAGTAGGCGAGCACGTCCTGGATCACCCGCAGTGCCTCGCCCCGGTTCAGGGGCGAACTGCGCGTCAGGTGATCAACAAGTTCGTCGTGCACTCGCATGATCCTGGAGGAAGAGGGGACTGTTCGCAAGAATTCTGCCCGATATCGGGCAGGAGTGCGTCATCCGGCATGGGTGCTGGGGTTCTTGGGACAGCTGTGGTCAAGGCTTGAAGGGCGCCATGCCGCTTGTTCCCGTTGCGTTCACATGCCGTATCCGGCCGGGATGAGTGACCCGAGCAACTTTTCTGGTCATGGACATTCCCCGTATGGGCGTACCCGAGCAGCTCGCAGACCGGAGCCTGGCCGAGCAGCACGAGTACCTGCGCAGCAAGTTCTCCCGCCGCACGATGATGCGCGGCGGCGCCGTCACCCTGGGCGCGATCGCGGGCGGCGCCTTCGTGCCGGGCGCCGCGAGCGCCGCCGTTCCCACCCAGACCGGGCGGACCCCCGGCCACGTACCCGCCGCCCAGAAGGTCGACGGCGCGCTCGTCGCGCCCTTCGCCCGCCACCTCGCCTACGGCACGGACGCCCGTACCGAGATGACCGTCTCCTGGCAGGTCCCGGTCGCCGTCAAGAACCCGTACATCCGCGTCGGCGTCCACCCCTGGGACCTCTCGCGGAAGATAGAAGCCGAGGTCCGGCCCCTCTACACCCCGGCCGGGGTCGGCACCGGCGCCGACCACACCCAGTACTACCTCCACGCCCAGCTGACCCGGCTGCGCCCCGGCACCACCTACTACTACGGCGTCGGCCACGACGGCTTCGACCCGGCCGCCGCGCACCTGGCCGGCACGCTCGGCACCTTCAGGACGGCGCCCTCGCACGGCGAGCCGTTCACCTTCACGGCCTTCGGCGACCAGGGCGTCAGCTACCACGCCCTGGCCAACGACAGCCTGATCCTGGCGCAGAACCCGGCGTTCCACCTGCACGCCGGAGACATCGCCTACGCCGACCCGTCGGGTTCGGGCCAGACCAGCGACACCTTCGACGCCCGCACCTGGGACCAGTTCCTCGCCCAGACGGAGTCCGTCGCCAAGCAGGTGCCGTGGATGGTCGCGTACGGCAACCACGACATGGAGGCCTGGTACGCGCCGCACGGGTACGGCAGCCAGCAGGCCCGCTTCACCCTGCCGGACAACGGCCCCGACGCGGAGAACCTGCCCGGCGTCTACTCCTTCGTGCACGGCAACACGGCGGTCATCTCGCTCGACGCCAACGACGTGTCCTGGGAGATCCCGGCCAACCTCGGCCTGTCCGGCGGCACGCAGACCTCGTGGTTCGAGCGCCGGCTGAAGAAGTTCCGCGCCGACCGCGGCATCGACTTCATCGTGGTCTTCTTCCACCACTGCGCGTACTGCACCGCCACGAGCCACGCCTCCGAGGGCGGCGTGCGCAAGGAGTGGGTGCCGCTGTTCGAGAAGTACACCGTCGACCTTGTCATCAACGGGCACAACCACGTCTACGAGCGCACCGACGTGCTCAAGGGTGACCGGGTCACCAAGGAGCTGCCGATCGGCGGCACGGCGTACCCCGAGACCGACGGCATTGTGTACGTCACCGCGGGCGCCGCGGGCCGGAGCCTGTACGCGTTCCCGGTCGACGACACGTACGAGGGGCACGAGAAGGAGATCGACCCCTTCACGTCCTTCGTCGTCCAGCCCGACGGCAGCAAGAAGGACATCACCGTCGACTGGTCGCGCGTGCGCTACACGAACTACTCGTTCCTGCGCGTCGACGTGGAGCCGGCGCCGGCGGGCCACACGGCGAAGCTGACGGTGCGGGGCCTCGCGGAGAGCGGCGAGGAGATCGACCGCTTCGTCATCGCCCGCAAGGTGCGGCGGGGCTGAGGCCACGGCAGGGCCCGCCCCTTCGGGAAGGGGCGGGCCCTGCGCCACGTCCTCCTCGGCGCCAAGCTCTTCGCCGTGCTGAACGGCCGCCGACGCGGCTGCGTGAACGGCCAGTTCGCCCCGGCACGCCATGCCGGGATTCTGGCGTCCACACGGTGAGAATTGGTCTACACCCTTGACCCGCTCATGGGGCGGACGGTACCCATGGTGACTGTTCGGCTGCACAGATGTGAAACCCCCCGCGATCCACGACCCAGTCGCTCGTCGAAGGGACCGTTTGTGAGACAGCAACAGAAGCAGCGCCGCAGGACCGCCCGGCTGTTCGGGTCGCTGCTGCTCGTCGCGGCCGCGGGGGTGTCCGCCGTCGGCGCCGCCCCGTCACCGGGTGCGGGATCCGCCGCCGCGACCCCGCTGGGCCAGATCGTGCCCGCTCCGGCCTCGGTGGCCGCGGGCGGACCGGCGTACGAGATCACCTCGAAGACGCGGATCCGCGTCGAGAAGGACTCGAAGGAGGCGCGGCGCGTCGCGGGCTATCTCGCGGACGTCCTCCGGCCCTCCACCGGCTATCGGCTGCCGGTCACGGGTGACGGCGGACGCGATGGCATCCGGCTCGAACTGAGCGGCAGAGCAAAGGACTTGGGAGCCGAGGGATACCGGCTCGTGTCCGGTCGCGGCTCCGTCACCATCACCGCCCACAAGGCCGCCGGTCTCTTCCACGGGGTGCAGACCCTGCGCCAGCAGCTGCCCGCCAAGGTGGAGAAGAGCAGCAAGCAGGCCGGTCCGTGGCTCGTCGCGGGCGGCACCATCGAGGACAGCCCCCGGTACGGCTACCGCGGCGCCATGCTCGACGTCTCCCGTCACTTCTTCGGCGTCGACAAGGTCAAGCGCTACATCGACGAACTCGCCCTGTACAAGGTCAACAAGCTGCATCTGCACCTGAGCGACGACCAGGGGTGGCGCATCGCCATCGACTCCTGGCCGAAGCTCGCCACCTACGGCGGGTCCACTCAGGTCGGCGGCGGGCAGGGCGGTTACTTCACCAAGGCCCAGTACAAGGAGATCGTCCAGTACGCCGCCTCGCGGTATCTGGAGGTCATCCCCGAGATCGACATGCCGGGCCACACGAACGCGGCGCTCGCCTCCTACGCGGAGCTGAACTGCGACGGTGTCGCGCCACCGCTCTACACCGGCACGAACGTCGGCTTCAGCTCGCTGTGCGTCAACAAGGACCGCACGTACGACTTCGTCGACGACGTGATCCGTGAGCTCGCCGCCATCACGCCCGGCAAGTACCTCCACATCGGCGGCGACGAGGCGCACTCCACCAGCCATGAGGACTACGTCACCTTCATGGACAAGGTGCAGCCGATCGTCGCCAAGTACGGGAAGACCGTGATCGGCTGGCACCAGCTGACCGGCGCCACTCCGGCGAAGGGCGCCCTCGCCCAGTACTGGGGTCTCGACGGGACCAGCGCGGCCGAGAAGGCGCAGGTCGCGGCGGCGGCGCAGAACGGGACGGGGATCGTCATGTCGCCGGCCGACCGGCTCTACCTCGACATGAAGTACAACAAGGACACCCCGCTCGGCCTCGCCTGGGCCGGGTACGTCGAGGTGCAGCGCTCGTACGACTGGAACCCGGGCAGCTACCTTCCGGGCGTGCCGGCGTCGGCCGTCCAGGGCGTCGAGGCGCCGCTGTGGTCGGAGACCCTGTCGACCTCGGCGCAGGTCGAGTACATGGCCTTCCCGAGGCTGCCGGGTGTCGCCGAACTCGGCTGGTCGCCCGAGGCCACGCACGACTGGAACACGTACAAGGTGCGGCTCGCGGCGCAGGCTCCGCGCTGGGACGCGCTCGGCATCGGCTACTACAAGTCGACGCAGGTGCCCTGGCCCGCAGGCTAGGTCACAGCAGGCAAGTGAGTGGGGCTCCAAACCCGCGACGCAGTCGCTGTGAACTGCAGCGTCTCCGGAGCCCCACTCACGTCTACGCGATCGGGTTCGGCAGTGTCCCGATCAGCTGAAGGGCCCCCGCCGGGTCCGCGAGGTCCACCATCTGCTCGTTGTTGCGCAGCTGGAGCCGGTTGAGGCAGGACAGCGTGAACTCCGGGGCGAACATGTCGTACTGCCGGAATTTGTCGGCCAGTTGGGGCGCCGACGCCTGGTAGTCGCGGACGCAGTCGGCGACCGACTGCCAGAACGTGTCCTCGTCGAGTACGCCCTCCGTGACCAGGTTCGCCGCGAGGAAACGGAAGAAGCAGTCGAAGACGTCCGTGAAGATGGACAGCAGTTTCTGGTCGTCGGGGACCTCGACCCGGAGGCGTTCGACGCCCGGCGGGAGGACCGCGTCGGGGTCCATGACCGCGATCTCCTCGGCGATGTCCTTGAAGATCGCCCGCTGGACCGTGCCGTCCTCGCCGAGCACGAGGATGACGTTCTCGCCGTGCGGCATGTACACGAGGTCGTACGCGTAGAAGCTGTGCAGCAGCGGCGTGAGGTACGACCGCAGGTAGGGACGCAGCCACTCGGCGGGCGTCAGGCCCGAGCGCTCGACGAGGGCCGCGGCGAACGAGCGGCCGTCGGCGTCGACATGGAGCAGCGACGCCATCGTGGCCAGGCGCTCGCCCTCGGCCAGGGACGCGACGGGCGACTCGCGCCACAGGGCGGCGAGCATTTTGCGGTACGGGGAGTAGCGGTCGGTCGCGGCCTCGTACTCCAGGTGCCGGTAGCCGACGGCGGCGCGCTCGCGGATGATCGTCAGGCCGGTCGCCTTGAGGACCTCGTCGTTCTCGATGAGCTGCGCGAGCCAGTCGTTGATGGCGGGCGTGGCCTCCATGTACGAGGCCGAAAGGCCGCGCATGAAGCCCATGTTGATGACGGACAGGGCCGTCTTCACGTAGTGGCGGTCCGGGTGCGAGGTGTTGAAGAACGTGCGGATCGACTGCTGGGCGAGGTACTCGTCGTCGCCCTCGCCCAGGAGCACCAGGCGGCGCTGGGCGACCTCGGCCGCGAAGGTGACCGACAGCTTGTTCCACCACTGCCAGGGGTGGACGGGGATGAGCAGGTAGTCGTCCGGGTCCAGTCCCTGGGCGGTGAGCGTGGCGGCGAACCGAGCCAGGGTCTCCTCCCCGAGCTCGGCGCGCAGGTGGGACTCGTAGTCGAGCCCGACACCGGCCGTGAACGCGGCCCGCTCCCGCGTCGCCGCCAGCCAGATCAGCCGGATCGGGCTCGCGGTCTCCGGAGCGTACGAGAGGTACTCGTGGACGCCGAAGCCGAGCCGGCCGTTGTTGGCGACGAAGCAGGGGTGGCCCTCGGTCATGCCCGTCTCGATCTCCTGGAAGGAGCCGTCGCGGGCGAGGGAGGCCGCGGTGACGGGGGTTTTGGCGAGCTTGTAGCAGGTGCCGGAGAGGGTGGAGGAGATCTCCTCCAGATAGACCGGCAGGATCGCGTCGCTCAGGCCGAGCGAGGTCTTCAGCTCGATGAAGAACTCCAGGGCGCTGAGCGGGAGTTCGGAGCCGTCGCGGTGGCGCGAGATGGAGTCCGCGGACACCTGCCAGTGGTCGAGGCGCAGGCGGCGGGCGGTGAAGCGGTACTCGGTCGCGCCGTCGTCGGAGCGCACGGCGAACGGGGCCTCCCCTGCTCGAGCGGAGCCGAGAGCTTGGGGAAGATCGTCGCCGAGGGGCTCGGGGGTGAGGAGGCGCTCGTGGGTGAACTCGGCGAGTGCCTTGCGGATGAGGAGGCGGTTGGCCTCGGCCCAGCGCTCGGGGGAGAGGTGGGTGACGGCGTCGGAGAGCGTCATACGGCGGCCACCCCCGTGGCGGCGAGGAACTGCTCGCGTGTGCAGAAGCTGAGCAGCGCCTGCTTCTCCGGCTTCTGGATGACGCGGTCGGGGACGAAGCCGACGGCCTCGTTCAGGGCGTGCACGGCCTTGTTGCGCACGTCGGGCTCGACGACGACGCGCCGGGCCGCCGGGTCGGCGAACAGGAACTCCATCACCGTGGTGATCACGGCGCGGGTGAAGCCGGGGATGCGGACGTCGCTGGGCGCCGTCAGGAAGTGCATGCCGACGTCGCCGGGCTCGGGCTCGTACAGCCCGACGAGTTCGACGTGCGCCGGGTCGTAGCGCTCCATGAGGAAGGCGGGCTCGCCGTCATGGAGGCCTATGAACGCGTCGTGGTGCTCGGCGGCGGCTATCGCCATGTACTCGCGCTCCACGTCCTGCAGTTTCGCGTCCTGCATCAGCCAGAACGCGGCCTTGGGGTCGGTGACCCAGCGGTGCAGCAGCTCGGCGTCCGCGACGGGGTCGAGGGGGCGGATGCTGAAGGTGCCGGTGGGGGAGCCGGTGGGGGTGCTCATGCGGCGAACTCCTGGAACGCGATGGTCTTCTCTACGGGGTAGTACTCGCTGCCGAGCAGCTCACGGATGATGTACGCGTTGCGGTACGCGCCCATGCCCAGGTCGGGCGAGGTGATCGAGTGCGTGTGCACGCCGGCGTTCTGGACGAACACGCCACGGCCCGTGGTGTCGACGGAGTAGTTGCGGGCGAGGTCGAAGCGGCCCCGGCTGTCCCAGTTGAGCCGGTCACGGACCGGCTCCAGGAAGGCGGGCGTCTCGTACTTGTAGCCCGTGGCCAGGATCAGGCCGTCGGTGCGCAGCTCGAAGTCCTTGCCCTGCTCCTCCTGGCGCAGGCCGAGCGTGTACGTGCCGTTCTCGTAACTCGCGCTCTGGAGCGACGAGTTGGTGAGCAGTCTGGTGGGGACGGGCCCGGCCAGGTTCTTCTGGTAGAGCAGGTCGAAGATCTCGTTGATGAGGTCGCCGTCGATGCCCTTGAAGAGGTTCTTCTGCTGGGTCTCCAGACGGTAGCGGGTCTCCTCTGGCAGCGCGTGGAAGTAGTCCACGTACTCGGGGGAGGTCATCTCCAGCGTCAGCTTCGTGTATTCGAGGGGGAAGAAGCGCGGGGAGCGGGTGACCCAGTTGAGGCGGTAGCCGTGGACGTCGATCTCGCTGAGGAGGTCGTAGTAGATCTCCGCGGCGGACTGGCCGCTGCCGACGAGGGTGATCGAGTCCTTCTGCTGGAGCTCCTGCTTGTGGTGCAGATAGCGGGAGTTGTGGATCGCGTCGCCGCCGAGGCCCCGGACGGGCTCGGGGATGTGCGGCGGAGTGCCGGTGCCGAGGACGAGGCGCGGCGCGCGGTACGTCTCGCCGCCCTCGGTGCTCACGACGTACACCTCGGCGGCCTCGTCGTACGAGACCTGCGTGACGGTCGTGCCGAAGCGGATGCTGGTGAGTTTCGCGGCGGTCCAGCGGCAGTAGTCGTTGTACTCGGTCCGCAGGGGATAGAAGTTCTCGCGGATGTAGAAGGAGTACAGCCGCCCCGATTCCTTGAGGTAGTTCAGGAAGGAGTACGGGGAGGTCGGGTCGGCGAGCGTGACCAGGTCCGACATGAACGGGGTCTGGAGGTGGGCGCCTTCGAGGAACATCCCCGAGTGCCATTCGAAGTCCGGCTTGGACTCCAGGAAGACACTGTTCAGTTCGGCTATCGGTTCGGTGAGGGCGGCCAGGCCGAGGTTGAAGGGGCCGAGGCCGATCCCGATGAAGTCGAGGGGATCAGGGGACTCAGGAAGCTTCGACAAGGTTCTCTCCCAGGTACTGCTCGGCGTGGCCGGCGATCAGATCGAGGACCGCGACGATGTCGTCGACGGTGGTCTCGGGGTTGAGCAGGGTGAACTTCAGGTAGTGGCGGCCGCCCACCTTGGTGCCCGCCACGATGGCGTCGCCGGAGGCGAACAGGGCCTTGCGGGCGTACAGGTTGGCGCGGTCGATCTCGGCGGGGTCGGTGACGCAGGCCGGGATGTGGCGGAAGACGAGGGTGGACAGCTGCGGTTCGACTACGACGTCGAACCGGGGGTCTGAGGCGAGCAGCTCCCAGGCCTTGCCCGCCAGGTCGCACACCTCGTCGAAGAGCTGCCCGACACCGTCGGCGCCCATCACGCGCAGCGTCATCCACAGCTTGAGCGCGTCGAAGCGGCGGGTCGTCTGGAGGGACTTGTCGACCTGGTTGGGGATGCGCTCGGTGACCATGCGGCGCGGGTTGAGGTAGTCGGCGTGGTACGTGGCGTGCCGCAGGGTGGCCGCGCCCCGGACCAGGACGGCGCTCGAACTCACGGGCTGGAAGAACGACTTGTGGTAGTCGACGGTGACGGAGTCGGCGCGCTCGATGCCGTCGAGGAGGTGCCGGTTCTTGACGGAGGCGAGGAGCCCGCAGCCGTACGCGGCGTCGACGTGCATCCAGGTGCCGTACTGGGCGCAGAGCTCGGCGATCTCGGGGAGCGGGTCGATGGAGCCGAAGTCGGTGGTCCCGGCGGTGGCGACGACCGCCATGGGCACGAGGCCCTCCTCGCGGCAGCGCTCCAGCTCACGCGCGAGGGCGACGGTCTGCATCCGCTTGTCGCGGTCCACGGGGATGGTGACCACGGCGTCGGGGCCGAGGCCGAGGAGCGTGGCGGACTTCTTGACGCTGAAGTGGCTGACCTCGGAGGCGAACACCCGCATTTTCGTGGGGTGTTCGGCGTTCTCGGACTTCGTCTCGTCGCGGGCGAGGAGCAGCGCCTGGAGGTTGGACTGGGAGCCGCCGGAGGTGAAGACGCCGTCGGCGGCGGGGCCGAGGCCGATGCGGCTCGTGGTCCAGTCGATGAGCTTGCGCTCGATGAGGGTGCCGCCGGCGGACTGGTCCCAGGTGTCGAGGGAGGAGTTGACCGCGGAGAGGACGGCCTCGCCGACCACGGCCGGGATGACGACCGGGCAGTTGAGGTGGGCGAGGTAGCGCGGGTGGTGGAAGTAGACGGCGTCGCGGAGGTAGACCTCTTCGAGCTCGTCCAGGGCGGCGGTCGTGTCGAGGAGGGGCGTGTCCAGGTCGACGGCGTCGATCCGGGGCGAGAGCTCGTCGACCGTGACTCCGGTGAACGGCCGGTCGGTGGTGGCGAGTTTGGCCGCCACCCGCTCGATTCCCTCGGTCACGGAACGGCGGTAGTGCTCCGCGGTCGTGTCGTTGAGCAGGTGCGAGCGCATGGACGGTCCTCCGGGTGGGGGCAGGAATGCGGGTGAGCGGGAAGACGGGCGGCATGGGAAGAGGGGCGAGGTCCCAGCACCTGACTTAGGTTAGCCTAACCTAAGTTGTGCTTGCGACCCCGCCCCTCTTCAGTGGCCGGAACCTGCTGCCGGTCAGCCCTCGGCGGCCGCCTCCTGAGCCTCGGCGACGCGCAGTCCGTCCTCGCTGAGCCCCTTGCGCCAGTAGCCCACGAACGTCACCGACCGCTTGTCGTAGGCGCGTTCGCGCACGAGGTGGCGGCGCAGCTCCTTCATCGTTCCGGACTCGCCCGCGAGCCAGGCGTACGGACTCGACGCGTCCGGCAGCTCGGCGGCGCGGATCGACTCCAGCGCGGACGGCGCTTTCTCGTCACGCACGAGCCAGGTGAGGGTGACGTCGCCCGCGGTCTCGACGGCCGGGATGTCCTCGCGGTGCGGGACCTCGAGCCAGGCGTGCGCGCGCAACCCCGGAGGCAGCCAGGCGAGGATGCCGAGGGCGGCGGGCAGAGCGGTCTCGTCGCCCCACAACAGGACGTGGTCGGCGCCCTCTTGGGGGCGGCAGCGTACGGCCGTGTTGTCGGCGACAGCCGGGCCGAGGACCGTCACGCGGTCACCGGGCTTCGCCGCCTCGGCCCAGACGCAGGCGGGACCCGCGCCGCCGGGGCCGTCGTGGTGGAGCACGAAGTCGATGTCGATTTCGCCGGGTTCACCGGGCGCGCGGCGCTGCCCGCTGACCGTGTAGGAACGCATCACGGCGCGCACGTCGTCCGGGAGTGCCCGGTACGCGGCGTGCCAGGCGCGGCCGTCGTCACCCGGCTCGGCGGCCGGCAGGACGGGGGCCTCCTGGCCCGGCTGCGGCAGGAACAGCGACAGGCTCTGGTCGCGGCCTCCGGCGTGGAAGTCCACGAGGTCGGACCCCGTGAACGTGACGCGCTGCAGCGACGGACCGAGCCGCCGCGTCCGCGCTACCTGTAGGTCGAAGAATCGGAAGGGTGCGATCGCGGGGGACTCGGTCGTCGTCATCTGTGTCAGCCGACCTTCTTCGCCTTCTCGATGGCCTCGGCGAGGTCCTCGAGGATCGGGGCGCACTTGGCGTACGAGTAGATGGGCTCGGTGACGCGCGGGATGACCTGGCCGGCCTTGACGGCGGGCAGCTTCTTCCAGGTGGCCTTGTCGAGGTCGGCGGGCTGGATGGCCGACGTCCGGTTGTCCATCATGATGATGTCCGCCGGGTGGGCGTCGATGTTCTCCCAGCTGAGGTTCTCGAACCAGCCGCCGCTGGCCTTCTTCGCCTTCTCCGTGGGCTCCACGATGTTCACGCCGAGCGACTTGAAGTACTCCAGGTCGGCGGAGAGGTTGGAGCCGGAGACGTAGAAGATGTCCTGGCTCGCGGAGCCGACGAGCACCCGGATCTCGGGGCGGGCCTTGGCGGCCTTGCGCAGGCGGGCGGCCGCGTCCTCGAAGCGCTTCTTCGCCTTGACGGTCTTCTCGGCCTTCACGTCCGCGCCGAGCGACCCGGCGAGTTCGAGCAGGCGCGCCAGCGGCTGGGTCATCTGCCGGTCGTAGACGGAGATGCCGACACTCGGGGCGAGCTTCAGGATCTTGTCCGCGGACTCCTCGGGGACGTACCAGAGGGTGCCCTTCTCGTCGAACATCGTCGAGACGAGGAGGTCGGGGGAGAGCGCCGCGTACTTCTCGATCTTGAACTCGCCCCAGGTGTTGCCGATGACCGTCAGCTTGCTGACGTCCATGTCGCCGGCCTGCACGTCGGCCTTGCCGCCCTTGGTCGTCGTCGGGCCGAAGACGCCCTTGACCTCGATGCCGTAGTCGAACAGGGCGGCGGCGACACCGGTGAACGCGACGATGTTCGCCGGGATCTTGTCGCTCTTCGCCGTCGTGCCGCGGTCGTCCTTGAAGGACCAGGGGCCGGACTTGGCGCTGCCCGACTTGGCGCCCGAGCCGCTGTCCTTGGAATCGCTGCCGCAGGCGGCGAGCGCGGCTCCGAGGCCGAGGGCGCCGCCCGCGGCGAGGATGCCGCGACGGGAAGGGGTGGTGAGACGGGCATGGGGCATGACAGTGGCTGCTTTCGTGACGAACGGGGGGGGCCGCTGGCCGGATTCTGGCTTAGGTTAACCTAACCTAAGCCGTTGTCCAGAGGGCCCCCTCGTAGTCGCCGATTCAGCCCGTCAGGCCCAGCTCCCGCGCGATCAGCATCCGCTGTACCTCGCTCGTGCCCTCGCCGATCTCGAGGATCTTCGAGTCGCGCCACATGCGGGCCACCGGGTACTCGTTCATGAAGCCGTAGCCCCCGTGGACCTGGGTCGCCTCACGCGCGTTGTCCACGGCGATCGTCGACGAGTAGAGCTTGGCGAGCGCCGCCTCCTTCTTGAACGGCTCCCCGCTCACCAGCCGCGACGCCGCGTCACGCCACGCGAGGCGGGACGTGTGCGCCTTCATCTCCATGTCGGCGATCTTGAACTGGATCGCCTGGTACGAGCCGATGTTGCGGCCGAACGCGTGCCGCTCCTTGGCGTACTTCACCGACTCGTCCACACAGCCCTGGGCCAGACCCGTCGCCAGCGCGGCGATCGCGATGCGGCCCTCGTCCAGGATCCGCAGGAACTGGGCGAATCCGCGGCCCTGTTCGCCGAGCAGGTTCGCCGCCGGGACCCGTACGTCGTCGAAGTGCAGCTCACGCGTGTCCGACGCGTTCCAGCCGACCTTCGAGTACGGCGCCGCGACCGTGAAGCCCGGCGTCCCGGACGGCACGATGATCGAGGAGATCTGCGGCTTGCCCTCGGGGGAGTGGCCGGTGACCGCCGTGACGGTGACCAGACCGGTGATGTCCGTACCGGAGTTGGTGATGAAGCACTTCGTGCCGTTGATCACCCACTCGCCGGTCGCCTCGTCGACCCTCGCCGTCGTACGCGTCGCGCCCGCGTCCGAGCCGCCGTCGGGCTCGGTCAGGCCGAACGCGCCGAGGATCTCGCCGGCGCACAGCCGCGGCAGCCACTCGGCCTTCTGCTCCTCGGTCCCGAACAAATGGAGGGGCATCGCACCGAGCGAGACGCCCGCCTCCAGCGTGATCGCCACGGACGAGTCGACGCGCGCCAGTTCCTCAAGGGCGATCCCGAGGGCCAGATAGTCGCCTCCCATCCCGCCGTACTCCTCCGGGAAGGGCAGCCCGAACAGGCCCATGCGGCCCATCTCCCGCACGATCTCGTACGGGAACTCGTGCCGCTCGTAGAAGTCGCCGATCTTCGGGGCGACGACGTCGTGCGCGAACTCCTCGACGGTGCGGCGGAGTTCTTCGTGCTCGCTGCTCAGGCGGTGGTCCATCTTGTTCACTGCTCCTGTAGGGGCTGTGCCGTTTTCACGAGGGCGCGGACGGTGCGGGACGGACTGGGCCGGCCCAGTTGTTCGGCCATCCACGCGCTGGTGGCGGTGAGACGGCCGAGGTCGACCCCGGTCTCGATACCGAGGCCCTGAAGCATCCACACGAGGTCTTCGGTGGCGAGATTTCCGGTGGCGCTCTTCGCGTACGGGCAGCCGCCGAGGCCGCCTGCGGAGGCGTCCACGGTGGTCACTCCGTGCTGGAGCGCCGCGAGGGTGTTGGACAGGGCCTGGCCGTACGTGTCGTGGAAGTGCACGCCGATCGCGTTCGTCGGCACGCCCTCCTCGTTGAGCTCGGCCAGGAGCGTCTGGACGTGGCCCGGCGTCGCGACGCCGATCGTGTCGCCGAGGCTCAGCTCGTCGCACCCCATGTCCATGAGGGCCTTGGCGACCCGGACGACCTGGTGGACCGGGACGGCGCCCTCCCAGGGGTCCCCGAAGCACATGGAGAGATAGCCGCGCACATGCGCCCGGCCCTCCTTGGCGCGGGTCACGACCGGCTCGAACATGGCGAGCGCCTCGTCCACCGTCCGGTTCAGATTGGCCTTGGCGAACGACTCCGTGGCGCTGGCGAACACGGCGACGCGGCGAGCCCCGAGCGCGAGGGCCCGGTCAAGACCCCGCTCGTTCGGCACCAGGACGGGCAGGTGCGGGCGGGGCTCGATGTCCTGGAGGAGCGGGAACAGAGCTTCCGCGTCCGCCAGCTGGGGAACCCACTTGGGGTGCACGAAGCTGGTGGCCTCGATGGTGGTCAGGCCCGCGGCCGCGAGGCGGTGCACGAACTCCGCCTTCACCTCCGTGGGAACGGTCGCCTTCTCGTTCTGCAGTCCGTCGCGCGCGCCGACCTCGTGGATCCGCACGCGCGCGGGCAGATCCTGGGAGGCCACGACCATGGGCAGGGCGGTGGGCGCGGGGGAGGCGGGGGATGAGGGGGATGCGGGGGTGCTCATGCCGTCGTCTCCTCGTGCGGTGTGACGACCGCGAGGATCTGGTCCATCGCGACGGTCGTGCCCGGTGTGACGTCCAGTTCGGCCACGGTGCCGGCGTGCGGGGCGGAGATGACGTGCTCCATCTTCATCGCCTCGACCACCAACAGGCTCTGTCCGGCGACCACTTCGTCCCCCACGGCCACCTTGACGACGGTGACCGTGCCGGGCATCGGGGCGGTGAGGGAGTCGGCGCCGGAGTGCGCGGCGCCGGTCAGCGAGGCCGCCACCGGGTCGAAGTCCTGCACGTGCCAGGCGTCGCCGTCCCGGCCCAGCCAGTCGCCGGCGCGGTGGAAGGTGTGGGTGAGGCCGTCGAGGCGGACAGTGACGCTGTCGGCGCCGACCGTGCCCGTGCCCTGCGCCCGGTGAGTGACGGGCTCAAGCCCCGCGACTCGCAGGTGGAGGTCGAGGGGTGCCGGTGCGCCTCCCAGGCGCCATCCGCTGGGGACGGAGAAGGGGTCCGTCCAGCCGTCTTCCGGAGGGGCGAGGCGTGCCGCGCGTACCGCGGCCGCCGCCTCGTACACCTCCTCCGGCACCTCCCCGGAGACCAGGCCGTCGGCCTCGCGCTCCACGAGTCCCGTGTCCAGCTCGCCCGCCACCACCGCAGGGTGCGCGAGCAGCCGCCGCAGGAACCCGGCGTTCGTCGGCACGCCCAGCGTGACCGTCTCCGCGAGGGCGGCGCGCAGCTTGCGCAGGGCGGTCGCCCGGTCCGGGCCGTACGCGATGACCTTCGACAGCATCGGGTCGTACAGGCTCCCGACCTCCGTGCCCTCGCTGAGCCCCGAGTCGGTGCGCACCCCGTCGCCCTGCGGCTCGCGCAGCGAGACGACCGTGCCGCCCGACGGCAGGAAGCCGCGCGACGGGTCCTCGGCGCAGATCCTGGCCTCGACCGCGTGCCCGGTCAGCTCGATGTCGCCCTGCGCGTACGGCAGTTGCTCACCGGCCGCGACCCGCAGCTGCCACTCCACCAGGTCGACGCCCGTGATCAGCTCCGTGACCGGGTGCTCCACCTGGAGGCGGGTGTTCATCTCCATGAAGTAGTACGAGGACGGGTCGTTGCCCGGCACGATGAACTCCACCGTGCCCGCGCCGCGGTACCCGCACGAGCGGGCCGCCTGCACCGCTGCCTCGCCCATCGCCGCGCGCGTCGCCTCGTCGAGCAGGACGCTCGGCGCCTCCTCGATGATCTTCTGGTGGCGGCGCTGGAGGGAGCACTCGCGCTCGCCCAGGTGGATCACATGCCCGTGGCCGTCGGCCAGGACCTGGATCTCGATGTGCCGGGGGCGGTCGACCCAGCGCTCCACGAGGAGCGTGTCGTCGCCGAAGGAGGCGCGGGCCTCGCGGCGGGCGGCCGCGATCTCGTCGCCGAGCAGCGACTCGTCACGGACCAGGCGCATGCCCTTGCCGCCGCCGCCCGCGGACGGCTTGAGCAGTACGGGCATGCCGATCTCCCGTGCCGCGTCGGCCAGTTGGGCGTCGGTCAGGCCGCTGCCGGACGAGCCGGGCACGACCGGGACCCCGGCCGCCTGCACGGTCTCCTTGGCGCGGATCTTGTCGCCCATGAGGGAGATCGCGTCGGCGGAGGGACCGATGAAGACGAGGCCCGCGTCGGCGCAGGCCCGTGCGAAGGCTGCGTTCTCCGCCAGGAATCCGTAGCCCGGGTGGACGGCCTGCGCGCCCGTGCGCGCCGCCGCCTCGAGGAGCCGGTCCACGCGGAGATAGCTCTCGCCCGCGGGCGGCGGCCCGATGCGGACCGCCGTGTCGGCCTCGCGCACATGGCGGGCGTCGGCGTCCGCGTCGCTGTACACGGCCACCGAGCGGATGCCGAGCGCCCGCAGCGTACGGATGACGCGGACGGCGATCTCGCCGCGGTTGGCCACAAGAACGGTGTCGAACATGCTCATGGGGTCCCTCCCCTCACATCCGGAAGACGCCGAAGCCGCCGGACTTCTCCGGCAGCGGCGCGTGGGCACAGGCGGTCAGGGCGAGGCCGAGGACCTGCCGGGTCTCCAGCGGGTCGATCACGCCGTCGTCCCAGAGCCGGGCCGTCGCGTAGTAGGCGTTCCCCTGCTCCTCGTACTGCGCGCGGATCGGTGCCTTGAAGGCGTCCTCGTCCTCGGCGGGCCACTGCTCGCCGCGCGCCTCCAGCTGGTCGCGCTTGACGGTCGCGAGGACCGAGGCGGCCTGTTCGCCGCCCATGACGGAGATCTTGGCGTTGGGCCACATCCACAGGAAGCGCGGCGAGTAGGCCCGGCCGCACATCGAGTAGTTCCCCGCCCCGTACGACCCGCCGACGACGACGGTCAGCTTCGGCACGCGGGTGCTGGCGACGGCCGTGACCATCTTGGCGCCGTGCTTGGCGATCCCGCCCGCCTCGTAGTCCCGCCCCACCATGAAGCCCGAGATGTTCTGCAGGAACACCAGCGGGATGCCGCGCTGGTCGCACAGCTCGATGAAGTGCGCGCCCTTCTGGGCGGACTCGGAGAACAGGATGCCGTTGTTCGCGACGATCCCGACCGGGTGGCCGTGGATGCGGGCGAAGCCGGTGACGAGGGTCTGCCCGAACTCCGCCTTGAACTCGGCGAACCGCGAGCCGTCCACCACACGCGCGATGACCTCCCGCACGTCGTACGGGGTGCGGGAGTCGACCGGCACCGCGCCGTACAGCCCCGCCGGGTCGACCTTCGGCTCGATCGCCGGGGTGACCGACCACGGCAGCTCGCCGCGCTCCGGGAGCGTCGAGACGATCGTCCGCACGATCCGCAGCGCGTGCGCGTCGTCCTCCGCGAGATGGTCGGTGACGCCCGAGATCCGGGAGTGCACCTCGCCGCCGCCCAGCTCCTCGGCGGTGACGACCTCGCCGGTGGCGGCCTTCACCAGGGGCGGGCCGCCCAGGAAGATCGTGCCCTGATTGCGCACGATCACGGCCTCGTCGCTCATCGCCGGGACGTACGCCCCGCCCGCCGTGCACGAGCCGAGGACCGCGGCGATCTGGGGGATGCCGGCGCCCGACATCCGCGCCTGGTTG